>JAZRYT010000076.1:0-18518 GCA_045600905.1 Bacteroidales bacterium | reverse complement strand
AGCCCGCTTGGCCTCCGTCTTGGTTTGGGGGTTAGGGGTTAGGGGTTAGGGTTAAAGACTATAGTTAGCTATTTTCTTATATGTGAGATTTATTGGGCAGAGATAGTAACATTCAGTTTGGAGAAAGCCGTGTCGCCATCTGAGACTACAGCTTTTACCTTATACGCATTCTCACCTACTTCCTCCCAATCGAGCGTATATCGCACATTCGGGTGCTCGGAAGGTCTGATGAGGTTCGAGAATTTGACGTTTTTGGCAGCAGTCATAGAGCATTTCCGCTGCAGGATATGTGCAAACAAATCGGTGGCCATCTGCACGACGCACACACCGGGCGTGATGGGATCGTTGGGAAAATGGCCTGCATAAATGGGGTGTTGCGCGTTCAATCGAATATCGAGTACAGCGTGTCGTTCTTCTATTTCTTCAGTAATGATAGTAAATAAGTCGTCCTTGAACATAAAACAATTTACAATTAACAATTATCTTTAAACCTGAAACTTGAAACCTGAAACTACTAAAAGAGTCCGTCTGACAACGTAACGTTCACTTTTTTATCGGTAAATGTAATTGTCGTCACATCGCCGTTGACTTCGTGCATCGCCACTTTCTCTGCCAAATGCGTCTTTCCATCCAAAGTAATCGTCATTTTGGAGTAATAGGCTTTAATTTTTTTGCTGACAGGCGTGAGAACCACGAGGATCTTGCCGGTTTTGCTGTTTTTATAATAACGGGCTTTGAAATTGCCATTGTCTGTCAAGAAACCGCCGTTTATGGTGCTGATGATGAGTCCGCCCATCTCATTAAGCGCTTTGTTAGAATTGCTGACAGTGCCTTTTGACGTTTTCAGCAGCACTTTGCCATTACTGAAAATCACAGACATAGCCTTCGGGGAGGTGTATTCCCATCGCAACTGTTTGGGTGAGCGATAGTAAAGTTTGCCCTTTTGTACCACTTTGTCCGCGAGCAGAGTTGACTTCTTTTCCTGCGTGAACTGCGCGCTCAGGGTTTTCAAATCTTTATGTGACTTTTGGATTCCAGTCACCAGGGCAGTCTTCTTCTCCCCTGTAACTTCCACGTCACCAGACGTCTGCGCGAACATCTGCCCGCAGAAAATCAAAATGCAGATAAAGAATATTATACGTTTCATTATGGTAATGTGATAATGTGTTAATGCGGTAATATGATAATGAAGTTACTCTGTAAGCATAGTGCCCTACTCTTGAAACCTGAAACCTGTTTCGACGCAGCAAGCGAAAGCAGAGACACAACTTGTTTGGCTTTGCTGAGCTACCAGGAGAATATGAACGAAGTGAATAAACTTGAGACATCAACTTTTCACTATAAAATACACTCCCACCATCACGATGACGACGCCAATCCATCGGGTGAGCGGCACGGCCTCGTGAAAGACGAAGTAGGCGGCGAGCAGGCCGATGACGTAACTGATGGAGAGCAGCGGGTATGCCAAACTGAACTCGTAATGTTTGAGCACGTACATCCACACCAGCATAGCCACGAGGGCGCAAATGCCTGATGCCGCGAACTGCCACGTGGTGAATACGGTTTTGAAGTACTGCCACGACCAGGAGAACTTTCCGAACAGTTCTACTGATATCTTCAGGAAGCTCTGCGCAGCCACCAGCAGCGCGGATTGAACAATAATGAGGATAATCAGAACTAACATTGAGATAAGAGAATCAAGCTATGGTCTTTATTGTGGAAATGGTTATAGACAAGAATATGCTTCGGAGCGCTGACAGGCGTCTCACGATTGTACAGGAGATGAACAGGAATAACGTTACGGCTTAGCACTGTGGCGCCGACGTAAACGCCAAACGAAGAAGCAGAGAACGATTCACCGAAGAAATGTTTAAACCACACGATATTTTTTTCCGGACAAATCTCGTTGACAAACTGACGATATACGGCGTCATTGTCGCAATCGCCGCTCAATCCGAGCACCACCGCCGAGATATCATCCAACGTAAGATTCTCTTTTTCAAGCATTTTACAAACCGATTCCGAAATTTGCCTCATAGTCGGTTCGTAAAGCATTTCCATGGCATCCATCCGACAAAGAGTGTTTTCCCGCCGTTGGTCGGAAAGCAGCATATTCAGCGAGCAGCTACCGGACAAAGAACCGACGCTGTCCGCTTTTTTCAAAATGTCAGGACGGACATCTCCCTGTTTCCAATACCCAATCTTGCCCAGCATATCAAAATAAGCCGGAGTCATTTCATCCTGTCCGCCGACGAGTGCACTGTGAATCAAGCCCAAGCGCATTTGGGCGAACGCATCCAACAAGCTGCTATCGAATGACGTGCCGCGATGCGAATACGTGCAATTATATCCGTGACATTTTAAATGCAGCGCCACCTGAGAACTTATCGTATTGTGCGTGGATTGCATAAAATAGGTGGGTTGCAGGAATTCTTCGCCATTGTCAATCATCGCGCGCAGGAACTTCTCGGTATTATCGATACAACCGAGGCCTGTACCGATAATGATGGCATCTACATTTTCCATTCTGCCTTTGCGAAGAGCATCTACAGCCGTAACGGTGGCACGTTTCAGCAATTTACCCATACGCCGAGCCGCCATTGGTGCGAAATACTCCTTGTAATCTGGTTCAGCACTCTCATTATACGGATGTTCCGGCATAACGGGATGTTCAAACCAATCGTCATTCAGCGGTTGCTGGATAGAAATATGCGAGGCAGCCTGAATAAAACATTTCCGAGATTCCTTATCTTGTAACTTGAAACTTGAAACCTGAAATTTTGAAAAGATACAGGATGAATCATTTCCTCCAAATCCGAAGGAGTTAGTCAGGATGTGGTTGAGTTCTACGTCTTCAACGACGTGATCTACTGGGCGAAAAGTATGTTGTTCTATCGGGGTTTCATAGCCGAGATTGGCGGGGATGAAGTTATACAGCAGGGCAAGGATGGATATGACGCTTTCCACGCCGCCAGCCGCGCTCGTTGTATGTCCCGTATAAGATTTTGTGGAAGAGACCGGCGGCATTTTGTCGCCAAACACGCGCATCATAGCCACACCTTCGCACTCGTCGTTATTGCCGGTACCGGTGCCGTGCGCATTGATATAGTCTATATCTTGTGGCGTTAAGCCGCTGCTTTCCAAGGCCTTGGTCATTGCGCGGAAGGCGCCTTCGCCATTGGGCGAGGTGGCTGTCTGGTGAAACGCGTCGCAGGCATTGCCATAGCCAGACAGGACACATAGCGGTTGCACGCCGCGTTCTTGAGCGCACTGTTCCGGTTCTATCACAAGGTAGGCGGCACCTTCGCCGAGGTTCAGTCCTTGGCGATTGGCATCGAACGGGCGACAAGCCTCCCTGTCCAAAATCATCAGCGTATTAAAACCGTTGAGATGGAACGCGGACAGGCATTCCGTCCCTCCAACAACTGCCATATCGACACGTCCCTCCCGAATGAGGTTGGCGCCGAGAATGATGGCATTGGCCGCAGAGGAACAGGCCGTAGATATAGACGTAACAAGGTTGAATTTGCCGTCAAACTGCTGCGCGATAATATCCGTACACGCGCCGCAGTCGTGTAAGGCGATATATTCGTTTTTGTCGTTATTTGTCAGAAAGTCATTGTAATACAGCTCGCTTTTTTCCATACCGCCAACGGTGTTGCCGTTGATGAAGGCAATGCGTTTGCGCACATTCCGATCGAGCTTTGCCTCTGACAAAGCTTCCTCCAGTGCGACGCGCCCCAGCAGTGAGGTTCGCGTGATTTTCTGTTCTGATTGGTAATGGATGAGTGCTTTAAGCTCTTCATCGCTGTACGGGGCCTCGCCCACGGGAATATCCCTATGTTTGGTACGTAGGTATTTAATGGGGCCGATAGCTCTTTCGCCCGCTTTGAGTTTCTCCAAAGTAGCGGCCTTGCCAGCACCTAAGGAAGTGACTATGCCCGTCCCAGTAACGACAATTCTGTCCATCAACTATTTCGTTCTATGAGCATTGATGTATTCTGCCATCACTTGCACGGACTTGAAAATCTCCTTGCCCTCATTGGCATTCGCCAACTTGATACCGTAATTTTTTTCCAAGAGCACGATAAGTTCAAGTGCATCGATAGAATCCAATCCGAGACCTTCGCCAAACAGAGGAGCATTCTCATCTATGTCGGCTGGGGTCATTCCTTCTAAGTTCAGCACATCAATAATTTCTTTCTTTAATTCTTCAACTAGTTGTTCCATTGTAATTTGTGGTTTTTCTATAAACGGCGGCAAAAATACGAAAAAAACATTCATTGCAAAATTCATATATTGAATATTGTAATGAATGTTATTACACACCACGAACATCGCCCGTGCGTGTCATCGTGACGCCACCAACATCGTCACACAACACCACCGTCACACCAACATCGCCGCACCACAACATCGTCACACCAACACCCCGGGGTCAAGACCCCGGACTAATGATGCAATGCTTCCAGCATTGCGGGGTATGGGAGAGGCATTGGAAAAAATCACGAATGGGCGGCAAAATTTCCAAAAATCACTATTTTGACCAAAATTCGATATTCGGAACCATTGTTAAAAACGCATTGTCATTTTTCCATTTTATGCAAAAACCATAATATTTTCTGCATAAAACGAACTTTTTATAACACATTTTAAATGTGACTTTTAGCACTTGACAAGGCATCCCGTCTCATTGTATATTTGCGGCAAAAAAACTATGTCTCAGTCATTATCAAAAATCTATGTACACGCCGTATGGCATATTAAAACAACAAGCGTTACTATATTAGAAGAAACCGATGAGGAACTATATGCCTATTTAGGTGGTTGTTTAAGAGGACTGGAATGCCTCCCAATAATTATTAATGGTGTCGCCAATCACGTTCACTTGCTATTCGTATTATCTAAAAGCCATTCCATCGCGGATGTAATACACGATGTGAAGATTAACAGCAGCAAATGGATAAAAACCCAGAGTCCCTATTATCGGACCTTCGCCTGGCAAACAGGATATGGAGCGTTTTCAGTCAGTGAGGCCGCCAAGGAACGAGTCAAGCGATACATCAAGAACCAAAAAGAGCATCATCGCCAAAAAACCTTCGAGGAGGAATACATCCGAATATTACAACAGAATCATATAGAATATAAGGACGAATACATCTTCACCGATTAGCACCCGTATTGCTGGAAGCAATACATCGTTAACACGGGGTACAACCCCGTGTGTATCCCCCTCCATATACGTATCTCCGTGTGCGGGCACCCTCTGTGTGCGGGTACTCCCCGTGTGTATCACCCCCTCCGTATACGTATCCCCGTGTGCAGACACCCTCTGTATGCGGACACTCCCCGTGTGTATCCCCTCCGCATACGTATCTCAGTATGCGGGCACCCTCTGTGTGCGGACACTCCCCGTGCGTGTCACCGTGACGCCAACCGCATCTGCACATCCACGCGACCATCATCAACATCCACCCAACCGCAAATAATGTGGGTAAACTCGGGATTCGCTTCGAAAGCCTGCTCAAGCAAGGATTCCATCTGTGATTCTGAATATTGTTCGAAAATGTAGAACGAGCTCTCCCCTCCTATTTTGTGTCGGATACAGATTTCGCCCGTCACGATGTTGGCCAACGTATAGACGAACACAGCGGGGCTCGGGTAATAATTGTCCTTGTCGGCAATTGTCTGCTGATAGCGTCGATCGTCATCCAACGAGGAGGCGCTATTCATCAACAACACCGCCCAATCGGGTTTCACGTTCTCGCGGTCAAAGTCAAGGTCGCGAAGCAACAACTCTGCCGCCAACGTGCCGGCCTTGCATAAGTTGTCCATCTTGAAAAATTTGGGATACTGCATCCCGATAGCGCGATAAATCTCAGAAAGCCAATCGTCTTCCGTTGCGCGCCGTACTATTGTATTTCCATTTACAACAACTTTTTCATTGTCCAACAGACAAGTAGATACTGTATTATATTTTAGAGTGTTCATTTGTGATAGGAAGTTCTAGGTTTCAAGTTTATTCACTTCGTTCATATTCTACTGGCAGCTCAGCAAATCCAAACAAGTTGTGTCTCTGCTTTCGCTTGCTGCGTCGAAACAGGTTTTAGGTTTCAGGTTTCAGGCTTCAAGTCATTAATCCTTAGCCATTTATCATTCACCATTTACCATTTATCATTTACCATTAACCACAAACGTCATCGCTGCGTTGCTGCCGCCGAATCCGGAGATGAGTTTCATGAAGCTGTCTCCGTTTGCGGTTTGCGGTTGCAGGCAGACATTGACAGCAGCGGCAGTGCCTGGTGTGTCCGTGCCCATCGTGGGCAGCACACGTCCGTCGTTGAGGGCACGCGCGGAGAGGATGGTTTCCAAGATGCCGGCAGCACCCAACGAGTGTCCGAAGTAGCCTTTCAAGCTGTTAACGGGCACATCCTGCAGTTCGGCGCGGCTGATGGCTATAGACTCCATATCGTCGTTATAGAGCGTGGCCGTGCCGTGGACATTCAGGAATGCCAGTCGCGAAGTGTCAAAGCCTGCGTTGGCTTTAGTGATGGAACGCAGCAGACCTTCGCCCGTACGGGACGGGCCTGAGATATGGTTGGCGTCGTTGTTGATGGCCGCACCCTGCACGATGAGCGTGCCTTTGGGCAACTCTTCGTCTGCTGAGCCAATGGTATAGACGATGGCGGCAGCAGCCTCGCCGAGGTTCAATCCGCGACGGTTGGCATCAAAAGGCTTGCAGCGTTCAGGAGACAGGGCCTTGAACGACTGGAAGCCGGAGATCACAAACTGCGAGAGGGTTTCGGCTCCTATCACGACGGCGTATTTGTAACCGCCGTAGCGGAGTTGGTTGATGGCGGCGATTTGTGCGGCGCAACCTGAAATACAGGCATTACTGACGACTATCGGGTTGTTGGGATTGTCAAAGAACTCCGCAATCAACTGGGCCGTGCGCCACAAATAGACGCGCTCCGGTTCGTAAGGATTCTCTGCTAACAAATCCACATTCCCTTTAGTCGTGGAAAGTACGAAGATGACGTCTTCGCGGTCGGCGGCGATGGAGGCCTCGTCAATGGCCTGCGCAGCAGCCACAATGGCAGCCTTTTCCACTTTGGTATAGCCTTCGGTACCGTAATCCCACAACGCACTGAAGGCGTTGTCGAGTTGGACTTCATCCAACAGGGATGCGAAGAAAGGTTCGGGGAGCCCGAATGTGTTTTCGTAAAGTTGTGCGCGGCTTTCTCCTCGGGATACAGCATCATAAACAGCACCGGCAGTCATACCCAATGGTGAAACAACACCCTCCCCTATTTTATATACGATATCATTCAAAACTGTGTGTATTTAATTACTTTTCAAATAGGGCGCAAAAGTAGGAAAAAAAGCAAACGGTAGGCAGTGAGCAGCACGGTGATTCAGTGTTGGCAATGTTAACTTGGTTTTCATCGTTCTACCGACACCTCCCGGCACGCGCTGTGCGCCGTAAAATCGGGCGTGTACATACACTGGATGGTGGCCACTCCGTTGTTGAAAGTGCCCGTCTGCGTGGCACGTAACGCATACTCAATCACGTAGCTGCCCTTCTCAATCCTGTCAAAGAAGAAATTCACAGACGCGTCAGAGGGACTTTGGTAGAAGTACAGTTCGCCTGCCCAACGATAACGAGACAGGACGTCTTCCGGTTCAAAAGCGGCCGCACGCATATCCTTCAAATGCACGTACTCAATCGTTCTATTCATTTGGATGGCCAGTCTCACAATGATTTTCTCACCTACACGGATGGTGGCACTGTCGGCAATCTCCTGCAACGAAGCACTGCTCCCGACTTCTCGATAAAGCTTTTTCACTATGGAAAGTTCGGTATTCTGAGACGTGCCCAGGTCGCGCAACGGTATGGCGGCGAAGTGGCGAATACTGCCGTTCACGTCATCATTGCTATGGTTGCCAATCGTAATCTCATCGGGTGTTTTGTCCAACTCGTAGGTGGCGGACATCAAGGTGTCGGGATGCGTGAACGTTTGTTCTCCCGAAGTGATGACGACATCGGTAGAGGCTTCAATGCGTTGTGGCGCCACCGCGTTGGAATCCAAGTACCTATTGGCGCGTATGATGGCATAGACGGCCTCCGTGGTGCCCTTCGTCGTATTCCAGTGTCTTCCTTCGCGCTGGTTGAGAAGCCATTGGCGCATTCCCGTGACCATCTCGCATTTCTCTTTTTTCAGCTGTTCGGTATTTTCGGGCAGAATCTCAATCATTGCCTCCATCAGCATCGCGTGCGTTTCAATCGGAAGCTCGTGCCAATCGCGATACGCGTAATATTCGCCATTACCGTATGACTGTTCCGTCCAATAGACCATTCCGTTCTTCCGGTGCGCTTTCTGCTGCAAGGCCTTTGCCCAATTCTGGGCTTCTTCCCGCATTCCCATCCGATAGAAAGCGATGGTCAATTCTGCCTGCGTGTAGTAGCCGAAATTCTGATAGGCACGGCGCGCGGAGTCCAAGAAGAAGATGAGAAGTTCGGAATCCGGCAGCGGATAAAACGACGCCGTGTAGAGATAGTGCGCGTGGATATTGTCAAATCGGAACTGTTTGTTTTTGTTCGTGTCATCTTGAAAGGCACGATATACGCCATAGGCCCATTGGTGTATCGCACTGACGGCTTTGTCCTGCGTCCTCAGCTGGAATCTGTCGCTGCCAATCAGTCCCAGATGGGCAATACCCGCTAAGATGTGCTGGGTTATAAACGGATTGCTTCCAAAACTTCCAAACCAACCCCACGAGCCGTCCGCTTTCTGGTTCTGTTCCAACAACCTCTTCAGCCGTTTGGTATCCTGTTCCATTTTATCGACATCCAACAGCGAAGCCGTCCTTTGCAAATATTCCGTCTCTGTTTCCGCCTCTTGAAGCCAGGGGGTTTCTTCAATGAGAATGCTTTTCAAATCCTCGTTCCGCACCAGTGGTGAACTCATACTGGAATCTTCCAGGGCACGCTCGAAATAACGGGAAAGTGCCGGATTACCGCGAAGCATCGATAGCGCCAACGTCTCGGCAAAGAGTTTGGCGAAGATTTGTTCGTTGCAACTGTGGCGGCGTTCGATGAGATACGGAAGCGCCTGGCAGGCACTCCACATAGCGTTGGTGTTGAGCACCACCTGCCAGCTTTCCTGCTGCGCGTTGTCACTAACCGTGTAATCGGGCTTCACCCGCAACACGCTGTCGCGGCGCACATAGAACGGTGTACTCTCCAAAACCTTGATGTTGTTGGGCAAAATGGGAACCACACGTTCCTCGCCATCCGAATAGGAAATATTGTCGGCCGCGTTCTCGGGCAGTCCGACCGCCACCACTTTGTATTTCAACGACGAAAGTCCTGCGGGCACTTTCAAGCGCCAAGACACGTTGGCAGTTGCCATCGAGTCGCACGCGAAAGACTGTCTCTCGGCATCTTGCAGAATGGCGACAGGCTGTTCGTTCTCTGGATTTGTCCAGACGAGACGCACCATACCTTTCAACGCCTTTGAACTGGTGTTGGAAATTCTGACTTGGAACAGGAGGCTGTCGTCCTCGCGTAAGAAGCGCGGACAGTTGGGAACAACCATCAGGGAACGCTGGGTGAAGACATCCTGCGTGAGTGTATCCCAATACCAGTCTCGCGTGTGCGCCAAGGCGAGGAAGCGCCAACGTGTAAGTTGTTCCGGCGCGTCAAATTCAAAGACGACCTGCCCCTTTTCGTTGGTACGGAGGCGCGGGTAGAAGAAGGCCAACTCACTAAAGTTGGTGCGCGGCTGCACCTTGCCCGACCATTGGATCAACTGCCGTTCCGCCTCATCTTTATCTTCCTTATTATCAAAAGCATCCGACTTTTCATCTCGTATGAGATATTCATCAGCAACCAGTTCTTCCAAATAACCACATACATTGTTGTTATAAGATGCAGGAGGTTCGTACATAACGACGACTTCCGATAATTCTGACGAACAATCAATGGAAAAATCAACAAATGTCGCACTTCCACCATAGACAGAAACATCCGCCATACGCAGGCTCTTTTTACACGTCATCATCGCATCTGCCACAACATCGTAAACACCCGGCTTCACCCCGAAAAGGCTGTAATCCCCAATGTCATCCGACATTGCAACATTGACGACTACCCCTCTTTCTTCTAACAATATTTTACTATATGCCAATGGTTCCCCCATCTCATCGGTGACGTGCCCTTTGATAACGGAATTCCCGCTTTGAAGCTGTAGCAGGTCACCCTTGACGACATCGGGAACTCTGCTATGGCTGAAATCTCGAATAAAGTTCGGATAACGTTTCGCCTGCGGGAACAGGGTCAACTTTTCTTTCTTTGAACTATGACAATATATGGGAACCTTATAATCTATAAATGTGTAGGACGGCTGCTGTATCCTTCTTTTAGGCGGAATATGAACCGCTTGGGGCCAATTATGGAAAATATCCGAATACGAATTGCTTTTCAGTTTGTCCAAACTCGCATCATACATCCAAGCCAGAACCTCCGCATCCGACATTTTAGCAGTGTCTTTTCTGCTCACCCTCAGTTCCCACTTCTCCTTTTGGCCGGGATTCATTTGGTCGGTGTAATGCGACAGTTCAAGGTTCAACCCTTTGCCAAAGTATTTGGTTATTTTTTTGATTGCACGCGCACTAGTATCGACATAGGGGCTTGCCGCCCAATCCTTAAAAAATTTTTCCTTATGGGCAGACATAGCAAAGACGATTATCGGCCTGTTATGTAGGACAATGGAATCGGTCTGAGCTTCCCCATCCTTCGTATTAAAATGTTTTACCGCCTTCAATTTCTCACCCAAGAAGATGCCGTAGATGACATTGGCGGAATCCAAGCTGCTGCACACCGTGAACTTTGCCGGCTGTCTGCCCGAATACACCGGCTCGGTCAAGATGTGGATTGCCTCGTCCGAGTCAAAAACCTTATCCGAAAAAACCGTCATATTGTATTTCTCACAGACTGTGTCCCCATAGGCAGAGGGCACTTTGAATTCCAGTTGATAGTACCCCGCATCCCAGCCACTCGGGTCAATAGACCAATTCGGACTGCTGCAGGCAAAACTGCCGACAAATTTCTCTGCATCCCAATCTTTTCTATAGGAGCTAGTCAGCCGTTCATCCCCACTAAGACACGGAAAATAGTGTTGATACTCCGCTTCCGAATAAAGCGGCCTGTCCGGCATCTTATGATACACAAACGCTCTGTTCGGAGTCCGAATTTTAGTGACATCTATCGTGTATGATTTGTCAAGGACGGAAAAATCACTATTCATAATAGTCAGCGAACCAGTAATCAAACGTTTTTGGTCTTTATTGAAAAATTCCGGATATTGAGCCGACAACTTCAAAGATTTCGAATAGCAATCTATTCTCAGCTGGTCAGCAGAGTAGGTTTCACCATTGAAATCCGTAGCATAAACATCCGCATTTACCACAACACTGTAGTCTGATGAGATGATGGGAATGCGGAAAGAGAAGTTTCCGGCATAATCGCTAATGGTCGTCAGCAAACATCTGGAACCTACCATATAATAAGCGCAATGGACGTCGGCATTGGCGACGGGAACGCCCGAAAAAGTGCGCACATAACCTTCTATTGTGACGGTATCACCACTACGGTACTCACCCTCAATCGGTTTCAAAACTACCTCAAACGTGGGTCGCTTGTATGCCTCCACGAAGAATAACCGGGTATATTGTGTGCCGCGTTCGTCCTGCACGAGCAGTTCGTACCGGCCGAGCGTCAAATGGTCGGGAAGCGTGAAACAGCTGTCGGCACTTCCGTAATCATTCGTCTTTAGGAATATTGTATCCACCGCATTCTTATGCGGGTCTTTCAAAACGACCTGCACATTCTGATGGCGGTACACTTTTTTGTTGTTGTGGCCGAGAATGGTTTTGAAAAACACCTGCTGCCCCGGCCGATAAATGGAACGGTCGGTGAAAAGCAAGACCGTATTCCAGCTGTGCTTCCTGTGTGGGCGAAAATGTCGATACCAACCACTTTCATCATAAAAGTCACCATACTCAGACGATTCTTGGAAGAAATCCTTCTTCTTGTATTTCACCGAGACTGTTGTGCCGCGACCAACTTTCGCGTACCCTTTGGCATTGGTCAGTCTATATTTGGAGCCGAGTTTCCCATTGTTCCTACCAACGACAGCGTGCGCCAACGGCGTGCCATCATAGGCATCCAAAGCCCAAATCAAACTTTTACCCGGATTGTTATGCTGGCCAAGAACCCGAATTTTAGTCACGGAAATCAGCGACACGGCCCGCACGTCGTCTGAATCCTGCAACGGCCGACAATGAGCGAGCATACAGTATTTGCCTAACGGCAGACTGTCAACAAACAGGTCGGTGTAGTGCATATAGTAATCACTGCCGTCTCTCAAAACAAATGTATCCACCCGAAACGTTTCAAGGCTATGGAGGAATGCCCACTCTTTATTTGTCAAACTCACATAATTGTAAGAGAGATTCATATCAAATTTTTTATACGTGGGAATGTCAACACGCTTAATCGTAAGATACAGGGTGTCTATTCTCTTATAGGCTATGGGGCAAAGAAGTTTAGCCTGCGGGTAGAAGTCCTCCATCGGTTGGATAGACAATTCTATTTTGTCAAGTTGTTCGATGTAGTAAGAGGCATTGTTGGAAATCCACGGCTCACCCTTTTGGGAAACGATTTGGAGAAGCTGGTGACTTCTCGCAAAAGTATCCTGAACATTCTGTGCCTCAGGATTTTTCAGTGCCTGGACGGCAATGGTATAGAGGTTGACTGCTTTACAATATAATATAGGTATGGAATCTGCCGCCGCATAGTGTGCCTGAAGTTTGTCTAAAGCAGTCAGCATTTTGCGATTGGCCTCTTGAGAATTTTGGAGAACGACATTCATCTGATTCAACTTGGTGATTTCGTAATCCACGCATACATCCTCATCGGCAGGCAAAGCGCTATGTAAGAGCAACGCCTGCTGGATGAGCTGGACATATTGCTGTAGGGCTCCTACATTTCCAGTATCCGCAGTGAAATGCCGGTACCAGTCTGGTTGCGCAAGCTCATCATAATGCCGCGCGACAAAATCCATATCCTCCTTTGTCGGCTTCCGCTGACTTAATTCGTCCAATACGGTCTGCAGAATAAAATCAAACAGTGTCGGACGGTAGTGCCCGGCATTGGTCTGCTGCTCAATCATAAAGCTGAACGCTTCCGTAGGTATTTGTTGCAGGATTTCCGCATTTTGGAGACTACGGGACAAGCTCCTATTGATAAGCAAATCGATGTCTTTGTCGCCATACAGATGAAGATCGGGAAGCGGAAGCAGAGAGTCGGTCTGATTTTGTTGCCGGGTTAGAAGAACATTCCCTTTGGACAAATTGCTCCTTCCGTGAATTATAAAACTGTTTTGCTCACGATACTGTCTGAGCAATTGGAACAGAAAATACTGATACAGATTCTGATATGGAGCCCGGCTATCCTGCATCACGGAGTCGATGAAGAGGATGGCGGCATATCCGTGGTTTTCGTCATATTGGGCCAAAAGCAGCGCCCGATTATAGTTGACTCGGATCTGCAGCAGTTCATCGTGCTGTTGCTCGGCGATTGTCTGCAGCGTATCCAGAATCTGATGCGCATCCAGCGCGTACTCCATAGAAACGGCTTCGTCAAAATGCCTTAGCAACGTGTCGGGGTTTTGCGCCTTGGCTGAGGCGAAGAGCATACAGGCACTGACGAAAATGCCTATCAACAAGCTCTGAAAACGAATGATGCCGTGGCGTTTTTCAGGTAAACTGGTATGTATCATAATACAGATTTATCGTTGAAAAATATTTTAAGGGTGGCAAAAATACTAAATTATAACAAACAAGTATTTACAAAATATTTTGTCAAAAAATACAAGTTGGGATCCCTTCACGCCCTCCTTAAGTCGGACGTTCGGGATGACGGGCCACTCATACACGCAGGACGAGCGGCGGCGGAAAGTACCTTTGAAGGGTTAACGAGTAGGGCCGCCGCAGGGCACCGTTACAGACCTATTGATTTTTGATTTCCCTGGTGATTTCTTCAATCACTCGTTTTACTTGGTCTGACCAACTCCCCTGAGTCTTGACGATACCCTCTGGTGTGGCCATTTCCTTCCATTCTGGATTAACTTCTTTGATTAATGCGTTTTTCTTTTCACGGCTCATCTGTTTTATGTTCTTTTCTCGAGCAATGGCTGTTGAAATGTCTGTGAACTCTTCATAATATACGCAATGATGACATTTGAATTTTGAGGTGAAAGATTTCGGATTGACGTGTGACTGATGTTCGAAAATCCTTCGGCACAAGTCATTGGTCACCCCAGTATATAAGACAGTTTTCAACTTGTTTGTCATTATGTAAACATATCCTCCTTTTTTCATAGTTGAATTAGATTTAAAAAAATGCAAAAATACAATATTATTTAATTTATTCAAAGCAAAATAAAAGCAAAGACATCTGCCTTGCGGCGGCACAATTCCCGTGCCTTACTACGTCCCCAACCGCCGCCGCCCCCCCCTGCTCAAGCGGTGGTCCGTCATCCCGAACGCAGCGTAGCGTAGTGAAGGGATCTCTTTTCTCAGACACTTTCCAACCGCCGCCGCCCATCCCTCACGAGCGAACAGCCCGTCTTCCCAAACGCGGCGTAGCGCAGTGAAGGTCCCCCTTATTGGATCTCCTGTAATCGGTTGATGCGACGTTCTCACCATTAAAATTTCGGGTATAGGGATAATTCAAAAAATAATGTATCTTTGCCGCTTCCCGTTTCGGCGGGAAGTTTTATTTTAATTTACTGACAATCTGTTTAATATCTATGAAAAAGTATGCAATTTTAACTTTGTCATTGGTACTTTGTTTCTTTATTTCTACAAGTTCCAAATCTATGCCTGCTAAAGGAAAACCAAAAAAATCGAAATCCGGAGTGACCGTTTCCAACCTGGACAACTCCGTGAAGCCATCCGCCGACTTCTATCAATATGCTTGCGGCGGCTGGATGAAGCTCAACCCGCTGGGTGCCGAATATGCCCGTTACGGCAGCTTCGACGTACTCGCTGAAAACAATCAGAAACAGCTCAAAGACCTCGTTCTCGGTCTCGCCAAGAAAAAAAGCGAAGCCGGCACTATAGAACAGAAAGTCGGCGACCTCTATAAGATTGGTATGGACACCGTGACCCTCAACATCCAGAAGGCCGAGCCCATCCAAAACGAGCTGAAAGCCATCGCCACGCTCTCCAGCAAAGACCTCTCCGTGAAGTTGGCAGAAATGGCCCTCGACGGCCTCAACCCGTTCTTCGGGCTGTTCGGTTCCGCTGACCCGGACAACAGCGATATGACCATCGCCTACCTCTGGCAAACCGGCCTCGGCATCGGTGACCGCGACTATTATCTCGAAGCCGACCAACAGAACATCCGTGACGAATACGTCAGACTGATGGCCAATATGTTCAAAATGTCCGGCTACAGCACCATCACCAAATGTGCCAGTCACGAACAAGAACTTGCCAAACGCGTGCTCGCAATGGAATCTATGATGGCTCACTATTTTATGGACAAAACCACGATGCGCGATCCTTACAAGACCGTCAACAAGATGTCCGTGAAAGAAGCTCAAAAGCTGATGCCGTCCATTGACCTGAACGCATACCTCAAAGCATTAAACCTTTCCATCGACGTGGTGAACGTTGGACAACCCGAATATTTCGCCGGTTTGAGCAACATCCTCGCCACTACCGATATGGAAGTCATCCGCGCCTACTTGGCTTGGAACGTCATCAACGCTGCCGCTTCCTATTTGAGCGACGACTTCATTGATGCCGACTTCGCCTTCTACGGCAAAGTGCTCTCCGGCAAGCAGGAGAACAGCCCCCGCTGGAAACGCGTCATCAACACCGTTGACGGCTGCCTCGGCGAAGCCCTCGGCCAAATGTACGTCAAAACCTACTTCCCGGTTGAAGCCAAAGCTCGTATGGAACAACTCGTCAGAAACCTCCAATGGGCTCTCGGCGAACGCATCAAAGGCTCCTCTTGGATGACTGACGCCACCAAGAAGGCCGCTCTCGAAAAACTCGCCGCCTTCACCGTGAAAGTCGGCTATCCTGACAAATGGAGAGACTACAGCGACCTCACCATCAAGAACGACAGCTATTACGCCAACATCGTACGCGCTCGCCGCTTCGAAAGCATCTACCAACTTTCCAAAATCGGCAAACCCGTTGACAAAACGGAATGGCTGATGACACCGCAAACCGTCAACGCCTACTACGAACCCAACACCAACGAAATCTGCTTCCCGGCTGGCATCCTCCAACCCCCATTCTTCGATATGAACGCAGATGACGCTGCCAACTACGGTGCTATCGGCGTGGTCATCGGACACGAAATGACCCACGGCTTTGACGATCAGGGCCGCAACTACGACCTCCACGGCAACCTCACCGACTGGTGGACACCCGAAGACGCCGCTGCCTTCACCGAACGCGCCCAAGTTCTCGTTGACCACTTCAACGCTATTGAAGTGGCTCCCGGCGTTAACGCAAACGGCACCTTCACCTTGGGTGAAAACATCGCCGACAACGGTGGTTTGAACGTCTCCTTCACTGCTTTCCAAAAGGCACAGAAGGACGGCGCCATCAAAGGCGATATGGACGGCTTCACCCCTGAGCAACGCTTCTTCCTCGCCTACGCCGGCGTTTGGGCTGCCAACATCCGCCCGGAAGAAATCCTCAGACGCACCAAAGAAGACCCGCACTCCCTCGGCAAATGGCGTGTCAACGGCACCCTGCCCCACATCGATGCCTTCTACAAAGCCTTCAACATCAAGGCCGGCGACCCGATGTTCCTCGCTCCCGAAAAACGTGCGAAAATCTGGTAATACGATGCGATTATCGTAGAGACGGTGCAGTGCACCGTCTCTACCACCCCAAAAAAACAGTACAGACGGTGCACCGCACCGTCTCACAGATCACTAATCACTAAATAATCATCAACGTGACACAAAACAAACTCGCCGTTATTGCCTTTGGCGGCAATGCTTTGTTGAAAAGCAAACAAAAAGGCACCTATGCAGAACAGATAGAAAATGTAACGGAGACCTGCAAATGTCTGGTTCCGATGATTAAGGCCGGCTACCGTATGGTAATCGGTCACGGCAACGGCCCGCAGGTAGGCAATGTGATGTTACAGCACAAAGCCGGCAAAGAGGCCTTCTCTGTAGAGGCGATGCCTTTGAACTTCTGCGTTGCGGAAACGCAAGGCTCTATCGGCGCCCTCATTGAAGAAGGCATGCGCCACATCTGCACGGAAGAGAAACTCGACCGCGACACTGTGACATTGCTCACGCACGTGGAAGTGGATGCCAATGACCCGCTGTTCCAAAACCCGACCAAGCCGGTTGGACCATACGTCACCAAAGAAGAAGCCGATGCCAATCACGCTGAAACTGGAGACATCTACAAGGAAGACCCTAAGGGCAACGGCTGGCGCAAGGTCGTAGCATCTCCCAAGCCCATCCGCATCCAGAACATCAAGTTGGTACGCCAATTGGCAGACCAGGGCATCATCGTCATCACCGTGGGTGGTGGCGGCATCCCCGTAGCGATGAAAGACGGCTATCTGCAAGGCGTACAGGCCGTCATAGACAAAGACCTCGCCTCCGCCATTACCGCAGTGGAAATCGACGCCGACGAGTTCTACATCCTCACCGACGTGCCCAAAGTCTATATCAACTTCCGCAAACCGGACGAAAAGGCCTTAGACGTGATTACGGTGGCTGAAGCCAAGAAGCATCTTGCAGACGGCCAATTCACGGAAGGCTCTATGGCACCGAAGATGCGTGCCGCCATTATGTTCGTAGAGAAGACCGGCCACACCTGCATCATCACCGAGGCAGGCCGTCTGGGCGACGACAGCTGCGGCACCCGTATCATTGCAGATTAAGATTCTCACTCTCCCTATATGCCCTGCCAATCATTTCGATAGGCAGGGCTTTTTTTTGGTCCCATATCCAACTAGGAAACATCGTTCGGCTGGTTCGTCCGGCTATTTTTGGTGGGATTTTCACTGGGATTTTAAAACTTGCAAATGCGACTGCGTTGCGGCAGAATTTTTTCTTTAATGAATGTTTTAAAATCAAAAAAGAATCTGCTCAAAAATGTCAGAAAAGACAAGGTCGCTGCGCTCAAAATCAAATAAAAATCGTATTGAAAATCATAGAAGAAATTCAAGCATACGTATTGTTCAGTTTGTTGACAAGGTTAACAAGTATATAGTCACCTAAAAATCTATGTGTGCGATGTTATCCGTGGACAAATTTTCCTATCTTTCCTCTATAAATACATACCAAGAAAGAAGAAATAGTCGGAGGAGATTGGCAAAAACGAGAATATCAGGCAAGAGAACCCCAACCGAGCACCCAAGGTGACGGGCGGGAACAATAAAATAAAAGAATTTCCTCTTC
>JAZRYT010000075.1:0-38272 GCA_045600905.1 Bacteroidales bacterium | reverse complement strand
GGCTGTTTCGTTCCGATGCCTAAGGGCGCTTTCTACTGCGTTGCCCAACTGCCTATCGACGATTCTGACCGCTTCTGCCAATGGATGCTGGAAGAATTCAACTACAACGGCGAAACCACGATGATGGCTCCTGCCACTGGTTTCTACTCCACCCCAGGCCAAGGCACCAACGAAGTTCGTATCAGCTACTGCTTGAAGGTTGAAGATTTGAAGAAGGCCGTTAAATGTCTGGAAGAAGCCCTCAAGGTTTATCCCGGCAGAACTAACTAACGGACAGTGAACTGACAAAGTTTGCTTTAGAAATTTTTTCCAAATTCAAATAAAATAACGGCGTCCCATTTTTGGAATGCCGTTATTTGTTTCATAGGAGAAAATATGCGATAGCTTTCCCAATATGATTGCCGACGTTAGGAGGGGACTCGCCCCAATAAATAATCTATTGGAACAGCTCTTCCATTGTCACCTCCGATTGCACATCAGCGTAATACCTGTTGCGCACAAGTCCGAAAGGCGTTACAAATGTAAGATACAGAGCCTTGCGCGTTTGCGTTTGTTTCCGAAACAGTTCGCGACGTTGCTGAATTTTTTGGTCATAAGATTTGTCAATCTCAAATTCAGTGGAAGCATATTTCATCTCACATAAATTGATTGTTTGATCCTTTCGGTCTATTACCATATCAATTTGACCGCCATTCTCTGGATCAGTGCTCGTCCAAGAACTAACATCACTTTGTATGCCGTTTATTCCTAACGCCTTTTTGATTTGAGGAATATGCAACAGGCAAATCTGTTCAAAGGCATAGCCACTCCAAGTGCGTTGAGTGGGGGACTCCAGCATATTGCTCCACCGATGTTCATCCTGCCCATTGTAACCTTTGACAAATTTAAGATAAAAGAGCGTGAACAAATCTGTAAGTTGGTACAAAACATTCCGTTCGACTTTTCCAAATGCCGAATATGGGCGAATAAAATCACACCGACAAAGATTATTGATAACCGTCGTGGTGGAGCCGTTGTCAGCCAGATGAAGTGCGTTAATGATTTCCAATCGGGTAAGGCCCCTGGATTTTTTAGCAAGCAGTTCCACGACAGACTGATATACATCGGCTTGTTCAAACAGCGAATGGAACAAAAAATCGTACTCATCTTTCAATTGCGCAACCTGTGCGAAGAATAAAGCATCCACATTTTGGACTACACTCAGATTCTTCTGCAAAAGACTAATATAGTAAGGAATACCACCGAATACCATATAACAGTCCACCACCTGCCGCCTTGTCCATTTGATACCCTGACTGACTAATAGTTGTTCTGTTTCCAGCAAAGTAAATGGCGCAAGATAGATGCTTCGTGTGACGCGCCCATGCAAACCGCCTTTGCTTCCTAACACTTTGTCCGTCATCCAGGTGGTGGCAGAACCACAAATAATCAATTTCAATTGAGAGCAATTGCATCCCCAGCTGTTCCAGAAAAGTTCAAAAGCTTTGAGAAATCGGCTGTTCTGAGTGTCCATCCAGGGCATTTCATCAAAAAAAACAAAAATATTCTTTTTCTTTATCTTTGAAAGATAGTGCTTTAATTGGTCAAAAGCATCAAACCAATTATCGACCATCGGATAGCAGCCTTTCGCGTAATAATTGATTTGTTTGTTGAAATAGGTCAGTTGCTCTTTACGGGTGCCCTTGTAAATGCCCGTCATATAAAAATCAAATTCATCGCCAAAGTGCTGTCGTATCAAAAAAGTCTTTCCAATACGACGTCTTCCATAGACGGCAATAAGCTCTGCTTTTTCTGAATCACAACTGATATTCAGCAAATTAATCTCATTTTTTCGGCCAATGATTCCCATTCTTAATATATTTTAACTCGGCGGCAAATATATAAAAAAATATAGTTACCGCTTGGTTGCAAAAAAAAAGTTCAGCGGTAAGTATATAAAACATATAGGTTACCGCCACGTTGTACGACTGAAAACAGAACAGTGAACCGACAAAGTTTGCCTTTGAAATTTTTTCAAGTTAAAATAAAATAACGGCGTTCCATTGAGGACCCTTTATTTATTTGTTTGCATCCTGCTACATTAATCAGCATTTCTAAAAAGTGAAAAAAATATTTTCTGCTGCACCATTAGATTTTTTTTCTACATTTGCAATGTTTTCAACCGTCAAAATTAAAACATTATGAAACAGTTATATTCTTTTGTCATCATCAGTATTATAAGTTTGATGTTATGTTCGGCTCAGTCGGGCGAAAATATTCGTTCTACAAAACAAATCCAATATTACCACGCTATTGAAATAGGCACAGGTATTGATGTTCACAACAATCCACTGATTCCTTGGGGTATATCAGTAAAAGAAATTCACGGCATCTTATTCAATCCTCATATTGCATTGGGTTTAAATTTCGAATTTCAATATATTGATAATTTCCGCTCAGACAAAACGAGATGTGATAATTATCTGTTTTCTGGTGGCTTGGATTTGAGATATTTTATTCTAAAGAAGTATAAATGGACACCTTTCTTGATATTCGAATGGAATGGTGGAATTTGCTTGGTCAATACCAGCAATCAGCGGATTATGGAATATGCCGATGTAATACCATTTTTTGATAAGGTTTCCATTTTCGCCGGATGCAATTATACGTTTTCAGAAAAAAGAAGCGTATATTTGGCTGCAGGTTATGATGTTGCATTAACAGGTCCGTCTTTGAAAATTGGAGTTCGATTCTAAGCTATGGAATCTGGCTATGGCTCCTGAAAATTTTCAACTTCTCAAAATTCTGTTTATAAGTCATTTTTCAAAGAAAAAACTCATAAAAAACGATGCCGATGGAGCACCGTTTTTTGTTTGCATATTTTTGAAAATTATACTATTACCAAAATCCTTTTAGCAATAGACCTCCAAAAGTGTGGAGTTTCGTTCGGGTATCATCTTCACCTCCTCCATTTCAGCGGGAATGAGCACCACGTCACCCTTCTCCATATACTCGCGGTCATCGCTGTTATACACCAAACAAATATGGCCTTCCAAACACATATAGATAATGAAGGAATCCACCTCCACAAAGGTTTTGCTCAACGGCTTGTCGAAATTGAGCAAACTGGTGTTGAAATATTGCGAACGCACCAACTTCACCGTATGATTGAGGCTCGGCTGGTAATCGATTTTGAAATTGCCGACATTTTCGTCAAAGTGGATGGCCTCCAAAGCTTCTTCCGTGTGCAGTTCGCGAGGCTCGCCCTCTTCATCCAACCGGTTCCAATCGAAAATGCGGAAAGTGATATCCGACGACTGCTGAATTTCGGCTAACAGCACACCCTTGCCAATCGCGTGAACCGTGCCAGCGGGAATCATAAACGTGTCGCCCGCCTGAACGGGATAGAACTGCAGCAACTCCGCCAACGTCCCATTCTCCACCGCCTTTGCATATTGCTCCTTCGTAACTTTCTGATTAAAACCGACATACAAACCGGCGCCTGCTTCAGCCTCAATCACGTGCCACATTTCCGTCTTGCCGTTTTGACCGTACTTGCTTTTCGCCAACTCGTCATCAGGATGCACCTGCACGGAAAGATTTTCCTGCGCATCTATATATTTGATTAACAAAGGAAATCCCAAGCCGTATTTCTCATAATTCTTTTCACCAACAAAATCTGTCAAGTAGATTTCCAACAATTCGTTCAAATTGTTTTCAGCCAAAAAGCCATTGACGATTTCAGATTCGTCATCCACAATGCCGGAAACCTCCCAACTCTCACCACAATGCTCCACGTTTTCTATCTCACGACCCAATACGGTTTCAATTTTGCGTCCGCCCCAGATTTTTTCCTTGCAGATGGACTTGAATTTCAAAGGATACAACATTGTACTCATAATCAATTGCCTCTATAAAAATTAAAATTTCTTCCTATTCGTTATCTCGTCATAATCAACGCCAACCCATACAAACTCTGCTTTCTATTTACTATTTGGCGAATAAATTTGACGGTTTTTATGTTGATAATCCGGTTTTACCTTATCCGGATTGGAACCACGCACGCTTTTCATAAACATCCAATAACCGTCTTCTTCGATAAATCCCTGATTCAAACTGGATTCCGGCACCATATAGGCAGACAGATTTTGAACATTTTCATCCAAAGGTATCAGCTCGTCGAATATTATCATCGGGCTGCGGACACGATTATAATCCATCTGCTTGGTTTTAGGATTGTATTTTCCCGTACTCACCAGATAATCCTGTTCCTCGTAGTTGAGATGAAGCGTTGCCGTCTTAGAATACTCGAAAATAACACGACTGACCTTTTCTGGATAGTTCTTAAAAATACGGGCACCAAAAACGGGTGTCATTTCCTTATTGAAATGAAGAATTTCTATTACTTTCTGATTGGTAAAGAGATTGTTGCCATTCCAACCCAACAACGTATAGTATGTGAAATTTTTGCCCTTGGTTTGAATCAACTTGTAATAGACGGCTCCATACCAACGACTGTGATTACCAATTTGCGTTTTAGGATAATCTAAAACCGAACGCTTGTCGTATAATGGATAAAGCACGTATTTATAACGAGAAGTATTGTAAACCTGGATAAAGCCGAAATTTTCCACTGAGAAATCCTTCTTTTCCACATACCAAGTGAAAATTTTGAAAACATTATCTGGAGAAGCAAGAATTTTGAAATTTTTGACGGAATCCCACGTATAGTCGAAAGATTTGGGCATTTGAAGCACATTTTCCAACAAAGACATAAACTCTTCGTTCAGTTCCAAACGCTTGGTTTCATCCTGCTCGTTCATCACCTGGTCGCGCAACACAATCAACGAATCTTCCCAAAATTGGAACTCGGAATTCTTCTTTTGGGGAAATGCCTCCAAACACAACGTCATCAAGATAATATAGCAAAGGATTCTTTTCATAAAAAGCCGGCAAAAGTACAAAATTTGTATCTTTGCGCCCTCATTTTCAAAAAATCTCTATGGAAAAAATCATTATTCTTGACTTTGGTTCTCAGACAACACAACTTATCGGACGCAGAGTCCGCGAGTTGAACACGTTCTGTGAAATTATGCCATACAACAAATTTCCGAAAGACGACCCCGACATCATCGGCGTCATCTTGTCCGGCTCGCCCCTCAGCGTGTATGCCGACGATGCCTTCCACATCAACTTTGATGAAATAAGAGGCAAATATCCAATTCTCGGCATCTGCTACGGTGCCCAGTTGATGGCGCACACCTTCGGCGGCAAAGTGGAGTCTGAAGGCACTCGCGAGTATGGCCGCGCCAATCTCGAATTTATGGAAGAGGGCAACCCGCTGCTCAAGAATTTCGCGCCCAACAGCCAAGTCTGGATGTCACACGGCGACACCATAACCCAACTTCCGGAAGGTTTCCGCGTCATTGCCTCCACCTCCACCGTCAAGTTCGCCGCTTTTGCTGCCAACGACGAGAAAATCTGGGGCGTGCAGTACCATCCCGAAGTGTTCCACTCCATTGACGGCACCCAGCTGCTCAAGAACTTCGTGGTCGATATCTGCGGCGGCAAGCAAGACTGGTCATCCGAGCAGTTTGTGGAACAGACCGTCAGAGAACTGCGCGAACAGGTCGGTGACGACAAAGTCATCCTCGGCCTTTCCGGCGGCGTTGACAGCTCCGTGGCTGCCGTGTTGCTCAACAAGGCCATCGGCAAAAACCTCACCTGCATTTTCGTCAACAACGGCCTTCTCCGCAAAAACGAATTTACGGATGTGATGCGCGATTACGAGTGCCTCGGTCTCAACGTCATCGGCGTGGATGCTTCCCAGAAGTTCTACTCCGAGCTGGCCGGCGTGCGCGAACCGGAAAAGAAACGTAAAATCATCGGCAAGGGCTTCATTGACGTATTTGAAGCCGAGGCCCGCAAAATAGAAGGTGCCAAGTGGTTGGCACAGGGCACCATTTACCCAGACCGTATCGAATCATTGAACATCACGGGCAAGGTTATCAAATCGCATCACAACGTGGGCGGTCTGCCTGAAAAGATGGGCTTGAAGCTATGCGAACCGTTGCGCTGGCTCTTCAAGGACGAAGTGCGCCGCGTGGGCCGCTCCATGGGCATGCCTGAACATCTCATCACCCGACACCCGTTCCCGGGACCTGGTCTGGCCGTTCGTATTTTGGGCGACATCACCCCTGAGAAAGTACGCATTCTGCAAGACGCCGACGACATCTTCATCCGCGGCTTGCGCGAGTGGAAGACGAAACTCAGCGGCGAAGAGGCCCGCAAAGTGCTGGCTGCCGGCGTGCCCGCCAATATGACCAACGGCGAGATTGAAGTCTCCCTGTATGACCAGATCTGGCAGGCAGGCGCCATCTTGCTCTCCGACATCCGCAGCGTGGGCGTTATGGGCGACGAGCGCACATACGAAAATCCAGTGGCATTGCGTGCCGTTACCTCCTCTGATGCGATGACCGCCGACTGGGCGAAACTGCCTTACGAGTTCCTCGCCGAGGTCAGCAACAACATCATTCGCAACGTCAAAGGCGTCAACCGCGTATGCTACGACGTCAGCTCCAAACCGCCTGCAACGATCGAGTGGGAATAGCCTTTGGCCATTATCTTTTGGCTGTTTGAGACGCGGTACACCACGTCTCTACCTTTCTACTTTTCTACTTATAAACTTTGACTTTTGACTTTGACATCAACAATAACAACAGCGGGTGATGGAAACATCGCCCGCTGTTCATCTGATAAAGGAAATATAATGATTAAAATATATCTCCTACCCAAAGCATACGGAGAAAATCATAGATATAGATAATCTCAATGTCCCCTTCCGTCTTGCGCGTCATAGTGTCCAAAGCAACAATGATTAACCGAAAACCTGAATGCTCTTCTCTGAATGCTTTGAGCCCTTTCAGATGCTTGTTTTGAATATCTTCCGCGGATTTGATTTCAATAGCAACTTCATCACCAATAATGGCATCCACTTCAAGTCCTGTACTTGTATGCCAGTATGACAGTTTTTGACGTTTTTGTTTATAGTGTATGTAGGCCACGATTTCCTGAATGACAAAATGCTCAAAAGCGTGTCCATATTCGGGCGTGCCTCGTACAACTTCTTTGCGATGAAGAAGATAATTAACAAGACCAATGTCAAAGAGGTAAAATTTGGGTGCTTTCGTTAATCGTCGTTTTTGGGTTTTGGTATATGCCGGAATAGTATATCCTATAAGCGTGTCCTCCAAAATGGCAAAATACTCTTTCACGGTGTGAGCACTTACCCAACAGTCGCTAGCGATATTGTTATAATTGACAATTTCACCATCTGTGAAAGCAGCTGCATCCAAAAAGCGTTGGAAACTATCCAGATTTCGCACTAAAGCCTCTGCCTTAACTTCTTCTCTTAAATAAACATCCACGTATGCAGACAAAAGCAAATGCGCGTTCTTCGCATCATAGCAGGGCGGGAGCATCCCATTAGACAAAGCTCTCTCTAAATTGAAATCTGGAATTTCCGCACTAACCAAGGGGTATAGATAGAATGGAAAGGCACGACCACCAAGCGTATTAAAACTTTGACGTTTCAATTTCCGTGCACTGGAACCGCATAGGATAAAACGAATTCCCCGTTCTGATATTAGTCTATGCACTTCATTTAAAATAAGTGGGACCTGTGAGATTTCGTCTATGATTATAACATCATTTTCATCTTTCTCTTTATAGAGTTCATAAAGAAGATTAGGGTGACGCGAAAATTTTGCAAAAATTTCAGTATTCAACAAATCAATGTATATAGCTCTTGGGAATCGGGATCTTAAAAGTGTTGACTTTCCTGTCTGACGAGCACCGAATAAAAATACACTTATGTCTGTAATATAATCTTCAATTTTTGCAATTCTTTGATACATAATGTTTTGGTATTGTTATTATAAAAAAATACTTCCGATTTACATTGCAAATCGGAAGTAGCACTTCTTTTTTGCAATATAAAATTGCGGCAAAAATACATTTTTTTAGATGATTCAACGTCTTGTCATGTATAAAATTTGACTATTTTTGCTGCTCCGTTTGCATATCTATTCATTATTATGAAAAACTCTTATAGTAAAATTATCATCCTCCTATTCCTTCTTCTCGGCTTCTCATCCCTGCAAGCTCAATCTCTTATGACGCGGAAAGGACAATATCTTTATTTTGGAATTATTGATTAAATAAGCTAACACACGTCACTATGCCCAAACACTATCTTCTTATCTTCGTCTTTGCGCTCTTCTCCGTCGTTCCTGCTTTTGCTCAAGGAGATGTGGGATATGGCGGAAATTGGGAGCCACCTGTATTCGACTACCAAATTTTCCATTTTCTTAAAGATGGGTACATCTATACGGCAAAAGTCTATTCTTCAAAGGACATTGAAGTAAAACCGGAATGTTTCAGACCGATTACCCGCAATTATTACATAAAAATATGGTCGCCAGATCATTATGCCATCGCCAAATTCAAGCGATGCCCCACCAGCAAAGAATTCAAACGCTACAGTGAGATTCTACAAGCGGATTGCGTAATGTATTTGCGAAAAAAAATTGTTCAAAATGGAGACACACAAGAGAAAGGTTGGAAAATACGTCTGGGACATCGTTATTTAATGTGGAACGGAAGCAACCATTCCGTGTCGCATATAGACAGCAGTTTACTGACTTTGGATACCCGCAAATTGCATAAAGATGCCCGCATCATATATTTGTTTGCCAGTGTCAGTGAAGATGTAAAATACGATGTGCCTCCCACCTTCCCCGGAGGAATGGACTCCTTAGTATCATTTGTGCTCCAGCGCATAGATTACTCCGTTTACAACAAAGCGGATGTCGTAGGTGTTGTTTTAGTAGAATTTACAGTTGAAGAAGACGGCAGCATATCCTCTCCCGAAATCAAAGTTCGACTTTTTCCGGATTGCGATGAAAATGCCCTGCAGATTGTTCGCGAAATGCCTCGCTGGCAACCCGCCACCTACAAGGGCAAGGCCATACGCTGCAAATACACGTTGCCGGTGACTTTTATAATGTAAACTGAAACCAGTGATCAGTGAGGAAAAAGTTTTATCGGACAGCAATATTTTTTATGTACCTTTGCACCCTTCAAAAACGAAGGGTCTTTTTATTGGGAGTAATTATTTTCAATATTTATATTTTGTTAATAACCAAATAATTAGACGAATAATCGCATTTTATTTTGAACTAACTGTAATTTATGACACAAAACGAAGAAAAGCTTAACGAATTGTTGAAGCAACGAGGCATTGAGATGGATCAGGTACCCGCTATGACAATGGAAGATATTCCAGCCGAAGTAGAAGGATGTACCAAATTGAAAAACATTTACTATACCTTGAAAAACACGGTGGATATGGAGTACCCCTATTGGTACAATCGTGTTTGGCAGGAAAATGATGGTGAAGTTACTATAGTGCGTCGGGCAAAGGCAATGGCTGCGGCATTATCACATCTTACTCCAACTATTCAGCCCTACGAAAAACTGGTGATGAACAAAACCCGTAACGTACGCGGTGCTTTTCCTTATCCATGGGTAACGGCCAGTTTTTTTAATGCTCAGGCAGAGGCCCTGATGGCTGAAGTAGATGCACCCGCTGAAAGCGAAGCTGACGCTGTATCCATCGTCGGAGAAGGTGGTGGAAATGTTACAAAAAGTTATGGGAACATCATTTCCCTCGCAAAAAAATTCGGTATTCGAAAGGAGGAAATTCCTGTTCTCGTCAAAGTGTCTAAACCATGGGATGGCAACTCCGTGGAAGAACTGAGCAACAAATATGCCCAATACACGCCCGATTATCAGTTGGAACAAAATATCATGGAGTCCGTGCTCTGTATGTTTGATTCGTACTGCATCCCGCAAGGTCGTGAAGTTATGAACTATTACCTGCCTCTGCAATACGGTTGGGACGGTATCATTGAACTTTGCGAGCAGCGAATCAAAGAAACAATGGGCGAAGCTGATGGAGATGGTATCCTCGGCATGGGACGTGGTTATTATTTTGTTGCTATGAAGACGATTGCGCAAGGTATGAGCAACTGGTGTTCCAACTATGCCAATCGTGCCCATTACCTCGCCAGTATCGAAACCGATCCCGATTTCAAGAAGAATTATGAGGAAATAGAAGCCGTGATGGCGCACATTGCGCACAAAGCTCCCGTCACCTTCCGTCAGGCCTTGCAACTCACCCTTTGCTGCCACTACGGAGTGGTTAACGAAGATCCTCAGTCCGGACAATCCATCGGACGAATCGGACAGGTTCTGCAACCTTTCTATGAAAAAGACTTGCAAGACGGCACTATCACAGAAGAAGAGGCCATAGAATTATTAGAATTTTATCGAATCAAGATTACATGTATTGAATGTTTTGCTTCCGCCGGCGTGACTGGTGGCGTATTGTCAGGCAATACGTTCAACAACCTTTCTTTGGGAGGTCTCACCCGCGACAATCAAACCGCAGTCACACCATTGGAATATTTGATTATTGAAGCAGGTATGCGCTGTCGTACCACTCAACCGACCTTATCCATACTTTACGATGAAAAAACGCCGGAAGATTTTCTGATGAAAGCCGCATCCTGCACCAAATTGGGAATGGGTTATCCAGCATGGATGAACAATCAGGTGGGGATGAATTTCATGATGTTGAATTACGGACCGGAAGGTATGAACTTGGAGGATGCCCGTGCCTGGTGCTTAGGTGGATGCTTGGAATCCTCACCTTGCTGTTTCCTTCCATTAAATTACAACAACAAAATCACCTGGATTCCAGGAGGTGCAGGCCCAACGGCCGGCTCAGGCGTCCATTTCGTCGGTCTGCCCAAAGTTCTCGAATTAGTGCTGACAAACGGATACGACCACCGCATGAAACGTCAGATACTTCCTGCACATAACCGCTCTTTGGATAACTTTGAAACTGTTTTAGACCAATGGACCATCTATTTGCGTCAGATTATCGAAGTAGTCAACAAAGTCAACAATTTGCAAATGGATATCTGGCGCAAACATTGCATGCCCATAGTCAATTCCTTGCTCAAACCCGACTGCTTTACCAAAGGTCGCGACTTGGGTATGATGGGTGGACGATATAATGCCACCATCAATTTTGAATCCTGCGGTACCATTACCTTCATCAATTCCCTTGCTTCTTTATATAAAAACGTATATAAAGATAAAAAATACACGCTTGAGCAGATGTTGGACGCTATGCTTCACAACTTCGGATTCAAGACCTCTTACGAAACGGGGGTTTATTCTCCTGATTTCCGCGAAGCAACGGATGAAGCTGGCAAATATGAACAGCTATTTGCAGATTGTCTGAATGCTCCCAAGTTTGGCAATGCCGATTGGGAGGCCGACCAATTCCTGAAATGGTATGAAGATACAATGTTCGATTTAACAAGGTCTTACCAATCCTACTATGGCAAGCCCTTATATATGTGCCAAATATCCGTTTCAACGCACGGTCCGCAAGGTTTTGTCACCTTGGCAGATGCTGCCGGTCGTTTAGCAGGTACCACGTATTCGGATGGTTCTGTCTCTGCAGCGGCAGGAACAGATAAAAACGGTATTTACGCTATTTTCGAATCAGCAACGGTTTATGATCACGGCACACAGCAAAATGCCCAAATGAATTTAAAACTGCATCCTTCTGCTGTCAAAGGCATTCAGGGAACACGTAAATTATTGGACATTGTTCGGGCGTACATGCGTAAGGGCGGTTTCCACGTCCAATTCAACATCGTGGATTCCAAGACATTACGTTCTGCTCAAATCAAACCGGAAGAATATCGTGATCTGATGGTTCGTGTGGCTGGATTTACCCAGTATTGGTGCGAAATAGGGAAACCAATTCAAGACGAAGTCATCTATCGTACCGAATACGAAAACGCTTAAAACTATCCTCAAACAACTTAATTTTATATCAATGAAACATATCGATTGTAAAAACTACATATATCTGGATTGTGAAAAGGGCATGTGCGCGTTGTCCAAAATGATGCTGCCCATTGATGGGGAAGGCAGTGATGCTTGTCCGAAATTCGTCCCTTCTGAAAAGTGTGCATGCTGTGTCCATTTCCAGAATCCGGACATTCACGGATTGGGAACTTGCACTGGTTTTGAAAAGGAGAATTGGGCCTACGCAACATGTGGTGCGGCTTCCTGCGAACATTTTAAGATGAAATGAAAGCACCCATTTTCGATATTCAGGCCTTCTCTGTTCATGACGGGCCCGGTTGCCGCACAACTATTTTCTTTGCGGGATGTCCTTTGCGTTGTCAATGGTGTTCCAATCCTGAAAATTTTGCTGCCAAGCCTCATCTGATGTTTGCTCAACGCGTGTGCAAGTGGTCGTCTGGTTGTCGTGCATGCACGAATCGTTGTCCACATGGCGGGCTGACTTTTAGTGAACAAGGGCCCATTGTTAATTGGGAGATCTGCCGTCAATGTACAACATTTGATTGCATGCAGGCATGTTCTGCAAGCGCATTGAGAGTATGCGGGAAGTACTACTCCGTTGAGGAAATTGTTACCATTTTAAAGCGGGATTTCAATAATTGGGGCAGCGATGGCGGTGTGACCTTCAGTGGCGGTGATCCATTAATTCATCCACAGTTTTTGAAAGAAGTTTTGCAGATATGTAGAAAACTACAAATTCATACGGCTATAGAAACTTCCGCTTATGTCCCAGAAAATACCTTTATAGATATTATGTCTTTAATTGATTTTGCTTTTATTGACATTAAAAACATGGATGACGATAAACACCAAAAAGGCACTTCTGTTTCTAACGCACAAATTCTTCATAATATAGAAATCCTCAAATCATCCTCATGGCAAGGACGGTTGGTTTTACGCACACCTGTCATTCGAAATTATAATGATTCTGACGAAAATGCGTTACAAACTATTGAATTTATGAAGAAAAATGGCTTGTTTGAAATCAACTTGCTGAAGTTTCATAGATTAGGGCAAACCAAGTGGGAACAGTTAGGTGAAATATATCCTTACGCCGAAGGAGGTGATGTAAGTGACGACATCATGTTACGATTGCAGTCGCTCTATTTGGACAATGATATCTTATGTTATTTGGGAGATAAAACGCCATTTTAGAGTGCTTTTACACCATAAAAATCCTTTACCCTTGCGCGGTGGCTAACGTCACCACGCTGACGCGCACGCCCTCAATGGTGAGCAGCTGCTGCACGGCTGCCTCTGTAGTGGCACCCGTAGTCAGCACGTCGTCACAGACTAATAAATGCTTGCCACGCACCTGCTCCCCGTTTTGAATCTGAAAGACCTCTTTGACGTTCTCCCAGCGGTTGAAACGGCTTTTTTTCGTCTGCGTTTCCGTGAAGTGCGTGCGCACCAACACGTCTTTGAGGTAGGGACGTCCTAGACCCTTACTAAGTCCCATCGCTATCCATTCGCTTTGATTATAGCCGCGTTTGCGTTCCTTTTTGGGGTGCAAGGGAATGGGTATAATATAATCAACATCTTGGAAACGCGGCTCCTCAACAAGCTGTTTCCCGTAATAATTGCCCAACAAATCGCCCAATTCTTTTTTGCCTTTGTATTTCAGGTTGTGCAGAATGTGCTGTACCGTGTTGCCCTTCTTATAAAACAATAAAGAAGCAACTTCCTGAACATCGACACGACCGGCAAAAATCATTTTCAGCGGATTTTCGTGTTCCTTATGGAAATTTGTTTCTGGAAGATGCAGCATACAGTGTGTGCATAGTAGTTCCTCGTGATGCTGTAAGGCATCGCCACAACCCACGCAAAGTCGAGGATAAAACATAGATACGAGATTGTCTAAGAATTTTTTCATAGTAAAGATTTTGGCAATAACGAATTAACAATCCAAATATTGCCTTTATGAAAATCTTTTACGAACAATCCATAGAAACAGCATCCAAACAACTCTATTACCGTTCACTGACAACTGTCACAGTTCAAAAAATTGCATACAAAAAAGGAGAGCAAAAAGCCCTCCTTTTTATAAATATTATATTGTATAAGATTATTCAACGATGAACTTACGGATAATCTTACCATTTTGGCTTTGGAGGTTCAAGAAATAGATACCTTTTGCCAAAGAGCTAACGGGAACGCTGTAGGTTTGTTCACCGCCATTGAAGACGAATTGGTCAACATAAACTGTTTTGCCAGCCATATCAACGATAGTAGCGTTGAAATCTTGAGCTTCGTCAGCTTGGATAGCGACATTCAAGAGGCTTGTTGCGGGGTTAGGATAAACAGTGACGTTTGCATCTTCGATATCATCGATACCAGTAAGTGTGGAGAATGTGAATTCGAAACCAGAGCCTTCCAACCAGTTATCGGCAACAAATTTGACATACAATTTGGAAGCCAATACGGAGAACGGGCCATTAGGCATATTGTTGATATCGAAGCGAGCAACAAATCTATAGTTGTTGGTAGAAGCATCGAATACGTCAACGAAGTCACCAGATTTGAGATCGAATTTCGGGAATTCAAAAGTATAACCAGGAACAGACGGGATTTGGATTTTCCAACCGCAAGTTCTGTTAGGAGTATAAGGATTGTTGTCGCCTTGTGCGTTGTAAGCTTTATCTGTCAAAACGTTATCAGACATAGAGGAGATAACGGTATTGGCAGCACAACCTGTACCGTTGATGCTAGTAGCTTCGAAATCCAAAACAAAGCCATAGTCTGTTTCATCATCACTGTTGGAAGTGAAAACTACGAGAACGCTGTCTTTATTTACGTTAACTGCGGCAGGAAGGGATTGACCTTGGAAATCGCCGTGAATACAACCGGAGATGTTGGTGTAGTCAGAACAAGCTGCCATCAGATAGTTGCCGGAATATTCTGCCAATACAGGGCTGGAAGTAGTACCACCGTTGTAGATAATAACTTTGTCACCAGCTTTGGTTTTGAGTTTGGAGAATTGAAGTCTGTAAGCTGTTGCATTCGGGCAAGCGATTACCCAGCTACGGTTTGTGTTAGGTTGGTAAAGTTGGTTACCGGCACCATCACTAATAGTACCTTTAGCAGCAGTAACGCGAACATCACCTGTAGCCGGTTTAGCGATAAGAGAATCATCGGGAGCCATTTTCAACATCATAGATTCAGAGTTGTCGTGGTTGAAGTTACCGCTTGAAGAAGTGTTTTGATTAGTAAGAAGATAATATCCGTTATCCGTACCAGCCCAACCCCAGTTTACATGAAAATAAGTTTGGCTTGTAACAGCAGTATCGCCATCGGTAATTGTTGTATCATAAAGGGTTGTATAACCATCCACAATCCAAGCGTGGCCACCAGCACTTTGGCTTCTACCCGAGAAGAAAATCGGGCGACGATTGTCGAGTTCTTCTTTGGCATTGTTAATCCAAACAGGAGCTTGGTCTGGAGTAGTGACAATATCAGTGATATTTTGGAATTTAGCCTTATCGGAGAAACCAAAATAGTTCTGCAATGATTCAATAGCATATTCAGATTGAGTACCAGAGCCATCGTGGCCATAGTTCATTTTAACAGAAACACCTGCATTGTAAATCAAATTGGCAACCTCACCATTGTAGTTGTCCAAACTGTTACACATAGCATCATAATCGTATGTCTGGTGTGCGAAATTTACATTTTGAGCAGGGTAAACATAAACGATTTCACCTTCATCGTCTCTTTCAACAGGAACATACATAACACCACTTTTACCTTTAGCAGGGTAACGATAGTAGTACATCAAGTTTGACATAGTCAGAGCCACACAACCAACAGGAGTACGGCAGTCCCAGTCATAATTTTGTTGAGAGCTAATCGGGCAATATGTGTTGTAATATTGTTCCTGTGTCCATTTAGTAGTTACGAGCGGTTCAACATAAGGAACTTTTCTAGCTGCACCCTTAGAACTTGCCAATTGGAAATTATCACTTGCATATTTTTTCCAGAGTTTGGAAGACTTCAAAGCAGTTGTAGGGTTATTCTTTAAGAAAGTCAGATCCTGAGCATAGTTGTTGCACATAAATTCTGCAGCAGGAACGGGTTCATAGTTGCTTTCGAGGGAGAAAGCCAACACAGGAGTAGCCAAATCTGTAGCTGAAACGATCATAAATCCCTTTTCACCTACTTGGAAACGGTAGTAAACCGGTGTGCCATCTGCAGCATACTCGGTGTAAACGTGTTTGAGTGCCACAACGTCAGCAGACTGTGCGCCAATACGTTCTGACAAGAAATTCTTGGAGGCCTTCATAGCTGTTTCCACGGGAACCACGTTGGTGGAATAACCCAAGGCAAACACCATTACTAATGCCATTGAGAGAATAAATTTTTTCATACTTGTATGTTTTAATAAATAATATCCTTATTATTGCCAAAAAGCCGCCAAAAATACAAAAATTATCAAAATATGCCGGCTTCTCAAATATTTTTATAAACTATTGATATTTATATATTTGCGATGATATATGACTATTTCAATTGGATATCGACACCTTCTTTGTCCGTCACCCGTCCGATCACGTATGCCTTTTCCCCAAGAGAATCAAACATAGAAAGGACTTGGTCTTTATCCTCGGGATTGACAACGAGAACCATACCGATACCCATATTGAAAATATTGAACATTTCACGATGATCAACTTTGCCGTATTTTTCCAAGAACGGGAAAATCGGAGGCATTTCCCACGTGCCTTCTTCCACAAAAATACCTTGACCGGGTTGGAGCACGCGAGGGATATTCTCATCAAAACCGCCGCCAGTAATGTGGCAAATGGCGTGGATATCCACTTTGTTCAGCACTTCGAGAACCGGTCGAACGTAAATACGTGTCGGCGTAAGCAACACATTGCCAAGAGTGTCTGGAAGTCCTTCGTATTGTTTGTTGAGATCGAGTTGATTGTCTTTGAAAACGATTTTGCGGACCAGTGAAAAGCCATTGGAGTGTACTCCGGAGGATGCCAGACCGATAAGAAGGTCACCCACCTTGACTTTGGAGCCGTCAATGAGTTTGGATTTTTCAACAGCGCCTACTGTAAAGCCGGCGATGTCGTATTCGTTTTCGTCATACATATCGGGCATCTCAGCTGTTTCGCCACCTATTAACGCGCAATTGGACATAACACAACCGTCGGCCACGCCTTTGACGATAGCTTCGATTTTGGTGGGTTCGTTTTTACCAACGGCAATATAGTCGAGGAAAAAGAGAGGAGCGGCACCTTGGGCAAGCACGTCGTTCACGCACATAGCCACGGCATCCTGTCCGATGGTATCGTGTTTGTCCATCATAAAGGCTATTTTGAGCTTAGTGCCGACGCCATCCGTACCGCTGACGAGGATGGGTTCCTTATAGTTCAATGAAGCCAAGTCGAACATTCCTCCAAAGCTGCCGATGTTGCCCATCATACCCGGGCGGTTGGTGGCAGCGATGTGTTTTTTGATCAAGCGGACAGATTCGTATCCAGCTTCCAGGCGGACACCTGCTTCTTCGTAAGATTTTGCCATAACAAAAAATTTATTGGGATTAAATAATTAACATTGCATCACCGTATGTGAGGAATCTGTATTTTTCAGCCACAGCCTCTTTGTAAGCGCGCATCACAAAGTCATAGCCGCCGAAAGCTGCGACCATCATCAGCATTGAGCTTTGGGAAGCGTGGAAATTGGTAATCATCGCATCGCCCACCATAAAGTTGTACGGCGGATATATGAACTTGTTGGTCCACATATCTTCTTTGCCATTCATTTCCGTCGTTTTCACGTGGCCGTTGGCATAAACGGAAGACTCGAGAGCCTTCATCGTTGTGGTGCCGACCACCACAACCTTATGTCCGTCGTCTTTGGTTTGGTTGATGGTATCAGCCACATCAGCGCGGATAATCATACGTTCGGAATCAGCTTTGTGTTTGGAAAGATCTTCCACATCAATATCTGTAAAGTTGCTCAAACCGGCATGAAGCGTAATGCAAGTGCGTTCGATACCTTTGAGTTCCATTCTTTTCAGGAGTTCGCGACTGAAATGGAAACCGGCGGCGGGAGCCACTACTGCACCCTCTTCGGTTGCGTAGATGGTTTGATAGTCGAATTCATCTTCGGGAACGATTTCACGAAGGCGTTGAATATCTTCAGGAATAGGTGTCGTTCCCAAATCCATCAATTTCTGTTTGAAGGCATCGTGATCACCATCAAAGAGAAAACGGAGCGTTCTGCCGCGAGAGGTGGTGTTGTCAATCACTTCGGCCACCAGGCTGTCATCTTCACAGAAACTCAGCTTGTTGCCGATTCGAATTTTACGGGCAGGATCGACGAGCACGTCCCACAAACGGCTCTCTTCATCCAATTCGCGCAACAGGAACACACGGATTTTCGCACGTGTCTGCTCTTTCTCGCCATAAAGGAGGGCGGGGAACACACGTGTGTTGTTCATCACAAAAATATCGCCTTCGTCAAAGTAATCAATGATGTCTTTGAAAAGTTTGTGCTCGATTGTTTTTGTTTTGCGGTTAAGCACCATCAGACGAGCTTCGTCTCGTTCTTGTGTGGGGTGTAGTGCGATTAATTCCTGAGGTAGATAATACTTAAATTCAGATAATTTCATTGTATAAAAAATTGGCGCGCAAAAATACAACAAAAAACTGCTTTTGTCAAGTATTATTTTTAGTCTCTTCTCAACCGCTGATGATTCTTAAATCTGTTCTCCTGACTAATCACTTTTATGCGTTCCATCGTCTGCGGAGAAAAGAAGGATTCAGCCACCTTTTCTTCCAAATATTCCACCGCCAAATCGTTGGGATGACAAAGGTCCTTGGCATAGAAACGATAGTCGCGCAAATCATCCATAAGATATTCGTATGCAGGAAAATAGAACGTGGTTTCATGATCTACCAGCTTATCAACAGCCAACATCAAAACGGATTTGCTCAAGGTGTTTTCGTGCATTCCATCACCAGCATGACGAACCGGACTCACCGTGAAAATAACCTTAATATCAGGACGCAGCGCTTTGATTTCCTGTATGGTGTTGTTCCAAAGTGAAACTATTTTCTTAACATCCAGACGCATCCTGTCAAATTGATAGTTCGGAATTTTATGGCAGTTTGCGACAATCAAATCACGCGGAATGAACTTGTAGCAGAAAGCAGTGCCAAATGTGATGAACAGGTAGTCGGTCTTCGCCAGAAATTCGGATGCTCTCTGAAGTTGCTCTTCGATATTCTGTTCAAAAGTGTCGAAATTCTCCCTGGAAAATTTGCCGTGATGCGCAAAACTCACCCACAAGTCCCTTGTTCTGTAGAAATAACGGTCCTTGTCGAAACTTTCCGGATTGATCAGCATCCGCACAGCATGGTCGATGGATACGGGATTGAACAAGACACCAAACGGGTTGGAGCTGACTTGAAAACGATGACGATAAAAATAGCTGCCTATATTGTCGGAAAAACAGGATCCCAGCAACATGATTTTGGAATCATAATCAATCTCAAAAGGAAACTTTTCAGCCGGTATATTTGTTCTAAACTGCATATTATCTGTTATTTAGGAATTATTAACTTGGCAAATTTCAATAATAGGGTCTTCAATCCAACGGTATCAAAACGGACTTGGGCTTTTGTGTCTGAACCGGATCCCTCTATGGCCTGCACCACGCCAAAACCAAATTTGCTGTGATAGACGCGCACACCCGGACGAACCTGGTCATTGGTGGCCAATTGCCCGACCTGGTCCAACTGTACATCCGTTTTTGTCTTGACCTGCGGCTTTTGTTGGAAAACAGGTCGCTGTGTGACCGTCGAACTTGTATGTGAAGATGTCGAACGGATTGGTTTGAAAGAACTTCTTGCGCCCCATTCGCTGCCTCCCGAACGAGCAAACGAGCCTTTTCCTTCGGAGGCTTTTTGCGTGATATTCAAATACTTGTCAGGAATTTCCTCTAAGAAACGGCTGTCCTCACAGAACTGCAGGGAACCGAAACGGTAGCGTGTCTGCGCACAGGTCAGCGTGACTTTCTTTCGCGCACGGGTCAAGGCCACATAAAACAAACGGCGCTCCTCTTCCATCTCCTGCCGTGAGTTGGCACACATAGAGGAAGGGAAGAGATTTTCTTCCAATCCCGTAATGAAGACGTAGTCGAATTCAAGGCCCTTGGCCGAATGGATGGTCATTAATTTCACTCTGTCGGCATCTTCCTCAGCGGAGTTTTCCTCGTCATCGCTTAACAAAGCTATGGACTCCATAAAATGGTCCAATGACGGAAAATAGTTTTCTATCATTTCGCCGGTACGCTCATCAATACTGCTTTCGGGTTCTTTTTCGGTAAATCCCTTCATTGAATCCAAAAGTTCCTCCAAATGGTCAACGCGTTCCTTCTCGTCCGTGTTTTCCTTCAGAACCTTGGCGATACCCGACTTGATGGCTATCTGCTTGCCGAGTTCGTAGGCATCCTCTGTGGAAAGTTGAGCGGTAAAGCCCTTTATCATATCGGCAAATTCCACCAATTTGTTCATAACGGCACCGCTGACGGGCAGGGCATATTTCTGCGGTTCATTGACGACGTCCCAAAAATGAGCATTGTTTTCCTGAGCAGTCGTGGCTATTCTCGAAATCGTCGTGTCGCCCAAACCTCGCATCGGATAATTGATGATGCGTCGGAGCGATTCCTCGTCATAATGATTGATTGTCACCCTGAAATACGCCAGTATATCTTTGATTTCCTTTCTTTTATAGAAAGACAAACCGCCGAAAATCTTATAGGGGATATTGCGTTTGACAAGGGCCTCTTCCAACGTTCGGGACTGTATATTTGTACGGTAAAGGATGGCGAACTGGCCGTTGTTGGCGTGCTCGTTCATCTTGGTTTCGAAAATCGCGCTGGCCACCGCGAAAGCCTCGTCATTGTCGCTATTGGAACGAATCACGGTGATTTTGGCTCCCTCCTCATTGTCCGTCCAAACATCTTTGGGCATTTGGTCCTTGTTGTTTTTGATGATGGCATTGGCCGCGTTGACGATGTTCTGCGTGGAACGGTAGTTTTTCTCCAACTTGTAAATCTGAGCCGTCGGATAATCGCGACGGAAATTGAGGATGTTTTGGATGTCCGCGCCACGGAAACCGTAAATGCTTTGCGCATCATCACCCACCACGCAAATATTCTGATTGAGTGCTGACAATTTTTTAACAATCAAATACTGCGCGAAGTTAGTGTCCTGATACTCATCCACTAAAATGTAATTGAATCTGTTTTGATACTTGTAAAGCATATCCGGAAAATCGCGCAGCAGGACGTTCATATAATACAGCAAATCGTCGAAATCCATAGCATCCGCGTTGCGCAAACGGGCGTTGTAACGCTCGAAAATCTGGTGTATCAAAGGTTTGCCGGCAGCCGAATCCGCAGATGTGATATCGCTGTTTTCCGCATACTCCTGTGCGGACAACAAACTGGACTTGGCCATTGAGATACGGTTCAACACATAATTGGGCGCATAAACCTTCGGGTCCAGATTCATATCCTTCACGATGTTTTTTATCAACGATTTGGAGTCATCGGTATCGTAAACCGTCAGATTATGGGTGTAACCTAACTTGTCAGCCTCAGCACGGAGAATGCGGTAGAAAACCGAGTGGAAGGTTCCCATTGTCACTGCCTTAGCCACATCACCTCCCACCAATGAGACAATACGTGCGCGCATTTCCGCCGCCGCCTTGTTCGTAAATGTAAGCGCCAAAATCCTATAGGGATTCACATTCTTCGCCAACATATAGGCTATACGATAGGTTAAAACCCTCGTTTTGCCTGAACCCGCACCTGCCAACACCATAATTGGCCCATCAACTTGTTTGACAGCTAGTTGCTGCTGTTCATTCAATTCAGATAAAATCTTTTCTTCGCGTGTCATTTTGTTTTTTATGAGGGCGCAAAAGTACTATTTTTCTTCGTTTTTTTGCTGTTAATATTGTGTTAATAATTTAAAGCTTCTAAATTAATCATATATTAATAAATTTCGTATTTTCGCGGCGCATTGTTTGACCGAAGGTAACCGGTAAGTCCCACCTACAAAAAATAAACAAACAATTTTTCCCACCTTTCATTTGGCAATTACTTCATTTAAAATCCGGTTACCTTCTTTTTTGGATCCCGGATTTAGCACATTTTATCTAGAACAATCTCTTTCTCTAACGATGGAAGTTCGGATGTTAACTACTCGTTTATGATGAGAAAGAGAGGGGAGAGATCAGGGGCTCACAGAGTATATTCTATCATCTTTGCGTCTTTAGCTCTCTTTTAATTTGCAACTTTGTTCCACATTCCGTTCGTTAAAAAATGTTAGAAATTTTAGATTGAGAAATTATGTTTGTTGAAAGTGTGAACTAATAATAAATATCGTATAATGAACAATCAGCCGTAAATAAAAATAGATATTTAGTATTCATATTTTAATATTTCCACCTATTTTTGCCAATGATTCTAATATCTTTCAAAACAAAGAAAGTTAGAGTCTTGATTTATAGCATTTCAAGTTAAAACTAATAGTTGTTACCTTAATTTCAATATGAAAAAATTCTATTTGTTTTTTGTTCTGACCGCATTGTCCTTGAACTTATATGCACAAAACACAAAAACATCCCACAGCTTTGTTACGTCACAAGGACAGGCTGGCAATGTGTCGTATTCCTACGGGCAAATCTTTAGTCACCAACTTAAGGCTGCATCCGGTGAAGATGTAGTTCCCGGTGTTCAACAGGCTCAGTTAATACACGAAACCATTGACTCCGCACTGTGTCAGAACGATGTGAAACCTATTGTTGGTTTTGATTTCCATTCTTTAGATGCCGAGGGCAAGCTCATCCCTGCAGGCCAATATGATTCCGCACACTACACATCCAGCGTGTTGAATTATGACTCGTTGACGGAAATCACCCTCACGGTGTGGCCCATCTATGAGGGCACCGACACTTTGAAACTAAGCTATGACCAAATGGTCGAACGCGGTTTCGAACCAGGACGCAACGACTTGCTCCTCAACAGCATCCACGACTGCGACTCGCTGATGCACTATATGGTGTATGTTTGCGGTTTCCCAGAAGTACTGGACGGCGACGGCAACAACTACAGCAATCTGTGGTTGGGTTACGAGTGCTGGACAAACAGCAATATGCACACTACACACTATACCGACGGTAGCGAAGCGCCGAGTATGATTTACAATTCTGACCTCTATCCCAACGAAGCCGCCAATTTGAACACATACGGTCGCCTTTATATGTGGCAGACTGCTGTTGGCCTTCCTGAAGGCAGTGGCGATATGCCTGAACGCACCGCTGACGGCAACCACTTCGTACAGGGTATCTGCCCAATAGGATGGCACATCCCGAATGCCGATAATGCGATTAGCTTCGCCAACTTCAGCTCCACCTCGCTTATGTCCGATTCCTTGTGGCTTATTCCCAGTGACAATGCCACTGGCTTTGACGCTCGCCCCGCTGGTTTCTACAACCCAAACACAACTCGTTTTGAAAACCTCTTGGGCTTCACCCATTATTGGAGCGATGAAACGATTTCCGCCTATATGGCAAAATGCTGCTCCCTTATGTTCGGTTGCGAAAATGTGCTGCACGAGGATAGAGACAAAATCTCCGGCCTCAGCGTACGCTGCGTGAAAGACAACATCTATTCTGACACCGAATGGACCGAGGAACTGAGAAAAACGCCGAAAGACGAATAGGTTTCAAGTTTCAGGAAGGAGTATCTATATAACTTTTTTGAAAAATGATATATTATCACAATGATTAAGTATTTTGACAATATGAAAAAACTTTTTTCCATTCTCGTCGTACTGCTGTTAGCAGTTAGCGCATTTGCGCAAAATCCGAAACTGAGTTATCAAGCTGTTGTTCGCGATAGCCAGAACAAATTAGTGGTCGAGCAATCCGTCACCGTGACGATGAACGTGCTGACTGCCGGCAACACCTCGCAGTTCGAGCAGACACTCAATGCGACCACCAACCGCAACGGCCTTATGTCGCTGGAAATCGGCAATGACACTCCCGCTTGGAACAACATAGACTGGACAGGTGCCAAAATCCGCACCGCCATCACCTTGTCCAGCGGAGCCGAAGTAGTAGATACTACTGTTGTGAACGCCGTGCCGTTCGCCCTATACGCAAACAGCGTAAACACTAATGCCATTCCGCAAAGTGACTGGGCCGAGAACGACAACACCAAGTGCTCCTTCATTCTGAATAAACCGAGCATCAAAGACACGGTAAACAACATCCTCACAACAGGCAATTACGTTACGACTACGATGATAGACGCTCGCGGCTACCTTACTGCTGACAGCGCCGTGATTACTACGATGCAAGGCAACATTACAACCAACGCAGGCAATATTGCCACCAATGCAAACAATATCACAACCAACACCAACGCCATTGCAGCAGCCGTAAACAAAGAACACGCCGACAGCACAACCTTGGCCAGCCGTATTGATGCTTTGGAAGGTGCTGCTGCAACGAATTGCAACGGAGTGAAGGCCTGCATCGCCGACACCCTGAATGCATACACCACGACAGATAATCTAATGACTTTGCTGAATGCTATGAATGATAAGATTAATAGTTTGAATGATGCGTTAGACTCCATTTCCGACCTAATCGACAGCCTAACTAAAATTACGGACGGGGAACCCTGCCCAGGCACTCCTTTCGTTTTCGATGTTGACAATAATATATATAACACTGTTCAGATTGGAATGCAGTGTTGGATGAAAGAAAACCTGAGAACAACGAGCATTAATAACATTGGTGAAGTTTCAGAGACATCTTATGGTAATGTAACAACGTATGGTCGCCTTTACTCATGGAATGCTATGATGCAAGGCTCCAACTCTACGAATTATCCTGAATCTGGCGACAAAGTACAGGGCATCTGTCCGACTGGTTGGCACGTGCCAAGCCAAAATGAGTGGAAAACACTATTTGCTTACGTTAAAAGAGAATATCCTTGCGGCGGTGAATCAATTACCAGAGCTTTATCTTCAAAAAATTATTGGAATACAGATGGGGTAACAGATCCTTGTGCTCCTGGCTATGACCTATCACAAAATAATGCCTCAGGTTTTTCAGCTGTTCAAACAAATGGTAATGTTGTTACGTATTGGACATCTACTGAGAATCCTGATAATGGTAATAATGCCTATGAATATTTTTGGAACTCAAAAAGCCCTTCTTATGGCCTATATAATGAATCAAAAAGTTATAAGTATTCCGTCCGCTGTCTCAAAGACTAATTGAGAATTGACAATATGATAAAAGGGCTTCGCGAGAAAATTTGTGCAAAGCACTTTTTTTAAATAATACAAAAACAACAAATAATGAAAAAAGCACTCACCCTCTTTGTCTTATTGTTGATGTCAGTTTTTGCATTTGCGCAAAATCCGAAACTGAGATATCAGGCCGTGGTGCGCGATAGCCAGAACAAATTAGTGGTTGAGCAATCCGTCACCGTGACAGTGAACGTGCTGAAAGCCGACAACACCTCGCAGTTCGAGCAGACGCTCAATGCCAACACCAACCGCAACGGCCTTATGTCACTGGAAATCGGTGATGAAACGGCTGCCTGGAGCAACATCTACTGGGAAGGTGCCAAAATCCGCACCGCCATCACCTTGCCCAATGGCAGCCAAGTGGTAGATACCTCCAATGTGAACGCAGTGCCGTTCGCCCTATACGCAAACAGCGTATCAGACGAAGTTCTTAACAATTTGATGGAAGCGCAATCCTCCCAAATGGATGCCTTTCAGCAAAGTTTGGACACACTCTCACATCTGTTCTTCGATTACGCCTACCTGGACGGCAAACCGTGTCCCCTCACAAGCACTATGTCTGACGGCACAAACTCATACCCCACAGTCGTCATCGGCAAGCAGTGCTGGATGGCACAGAATTTAAGAACAACCGCTGGCCTTGATTATAGAGATGATTATTTCCACGCTAACAATAATGAAAACAACGATGAGGAATATGGGCTGCTTTACACCTGGTATGCCGCCACCGATAATCAGACACAAGATGAGGGACATCCTATGGTAAAGGGCATTTGTCCAGAAGGGTGGCATATTCCGTCCATAGCTGAATGGAACACAATGACCTCATACATTAACAGTCGTCCAACTCAATTCAAGCATTGCGGCAACGGGAATATTGCAAGCACATTGGCATCTAAAACCCGATGGTCAGGCAGTTCGGATGTTGACTGTTCTCCGGCTAAAGATCTGTCCGCCAACAACACCACGGGATTCAACATTTTGCCCGCCGGTGAATACTTCAACGGTCCTTTTGACTACGGCACATCTTCCTATTTCTGGAGTTCCTCCGAATTAGCTTACAATTACGCATATCACGTTCGTTTTTTCAACAATAGCGCTGAAGCAAATATTGACAACTTCGATATGAACGGAGCCTTTTCCGTACGCTGCCTCCGCAATAAGAAAGTGGTTTCCTCTTCCGAATCTGCATCATCAACAATAAGTTGCGATGACGTGAAGACCTGCATCGCTGACGAGCTTAACAAATATACGCCGACAAACCAATTCTGCGATGTAGTTAACCACTGCGATTTGTCAAGCAACACCTCCATTGCAAATCTATCAACATTGCTACAGGGTCTCTCTAATCAAATGGAGAATATGAACGAAAAAATGGATAGTTTAAATCATCTTGTAGATTCTCTCTCCAATCAACCTCCCGTCCAAACCTTCATCTGTGGCAGCTACACCGTAGATGACCACGAAGGCAACACGTACAACACCGTGAAAATCGGCAACCAGTGCTGGACTAAGGAGAATATGCGCTGCACAACTTCTCCAAGCACAGGCAGCACCATTCTGGATAGACAAGAAGAAATATCTTATAGTGGGAAAAAAGCATATTATTACAACAATACTACTTCCAATGCCGCCAATGGCTTTGGTTTGTTGTACAACTGGTGTGCCGCAGTAGATACGTTCAACACAACTATGGGTGAGACCAGCACGAGCAATTCTCATAATGATGCTCCTGACGTCACCTTCACTGGCAAACGCCGAGGCATCTGCCCTCAGGGTTGGCACGTGCCAAACTATAAAGATTGGACGCAGCTGCAACAATATATGTTCACACAAAGCGAATATCTATGTGGAACCCTTCCTAATGACATTGCCAAATCCTTGGCATCCACTGAGTATTGGGAAATAGATTCTTTTCACATTTGCGCAGTTGGCAATATGCCGAACGAAAACAACAAATCGGGTTTTTCGGCATTGCCGGCAGGCGGACGCGCCGATAATTCCTGTGACTTCCGCGGCAGCAACGCCTTCTTCTGGTCTGCCACCCAATCCAATCCCGTCAGCGCATACTACCTTTCCATTTCCAACACTGGCGCAACTGCAATTCTCAATCCCTACAATAAGAACGTCGCCTATTCCGTCCGTTGCCTCCGCGATGGCGGCGTTACGGGCAAAGCAGGAGCCAACGAAATGCAATCTTCCACCACTTCTATGAGCTGCGACGATGTGATAAACTGCTTGGGTGACACCCTCGGCAAACTCAATGCCAAGATTGAAGCGCAAGGATATACTATTACCGAGCAGGGCAATGCCCTTGACAGTTTGAACCATTTGGTTGACTCTCTCTCCAATCAAATTCCCACTCCTGTCTATCCCTCCTTCACTTGCGGTCACTACACTGTGAAGGACCACGAGGGCAACGTGTATAATACAGTAAGAATAGGTGAGCAATGTTGGACTAAGGAAAATATGCGCTGCACGACCTCTCCAAGCACGGGCACTGTCATTTTGGAACATCCCGCCAGCAGCTATTCCTACACTGGCAAAAAAGCCTACTACCCAGACAGTATCGCCTATAATGTGACTGACTATGGTCTGCTGTACAATTGGTGTGCGACAATTGACACATTTAATACCACATACGAAGAAACCAGCACGAATACCGATTTCGAACAAGCACTACAGGTCACTTTTAGCGGCAACCGCAGAGGCATCTGCCCACAGGGTTGGCACGTGCCAAGCGAGGCGGAGTGGAAACAGCTGAGAGGGTATATGGTCAGCCATAGTCAATATTGGTGTAACGGCGACTCCACGTATATAGCCAAGGCATTGGCCTCCTCTACGGGATGGAGTGCTAACTCAAACGACTGTGGTGTTGGCAACACTCAAAACAACAACAACACCTCGGGTTTTACAGCCCTTCCAGCAGGCTTCTACACCAATGGTTTCTTCAATTTTGGATACCACGCCCATTTCTGGAGTGCTAAACAAAGCAATGCATTCTCCGCATTTTTTTTCCAATTAGACTACTACCACCCTAATGTACTCTATGAAGACAGCGGTAAGAACAAGGGTGCCTCCGTCCGCTGCCTCCGCGATGGTGGCATTAGTGACAATACGGGTGACAACGAAATGCAAGCTAATGGGTAGGAAGGTTCAAGATATGATCGAAAATACGGTCTTTCCGTCCGCTGCCTCAAGGACTAAGTGACAATTAATAACAAGAGGGCTTCGTGCGAGTATTCAAGCAAAGCCCTCTTCTAAAAAATAGAAATAAGGATTAGAATAAAACCCTATCCCACCGTAAATTGTTAATTGTTCCTCCACTCCGCAAACGAAGTGTCGGTTTCGTGCAAACGTATAGAATAGAGTTTCACGTTGGCTGGCAGGCACGGTTGCAGAATCTTAGCAAAATGCTCCAACATATTCTCCGTGGAGGGCACAAACGGGAAAGTGATGACCTTGTCGTAATGCTTGCGCAAGGTAGCAAGCAACTCCGCATCCACACTGTCAGAAAGCACCAACGCGTGGTCTAATTTGTTGACGATGCTCTCGTTTACAAGGTCTTTGAGCAACTTGAAGTCAATGACCATCCCGCTTGCGGGGTCGGGTTCGCCCGTAACGGTGACCTCCATCTTATAGGAATGTCCGTGGATATTGCGGCACTTGCCGGGATAGCCCATCAGCGCGTGCGCCATTTCAAAATCAAAATGTTTGGTGAGATACAACATGTTAGGGTGTTAATTGGGAAATTAGTAGAGGGGTAGAGGAGTAGATTAGTTGAGGAGTAGAGTAAAAATTGGAGTTTAATGGGAAATAATGATTTTTTTATGAATATGATATTTATCGGTCTGAATACGAAGGATATACATTCCCGGTAAGATGGATGAAACATCAATATGTTGGATGTTTTCTACGCTACAATTTTTCTGCATCAACAATTGACCAGCCATATTAAATATTTGAAGAACCGCTTCGGAAGTTTCTATAGGAAATTCTACTGTAATATTGTCGCGGGCAGGATTGGGATAAATCCGACATTGCGCCGAGAGGTTCCAATCTTCAATGCCAGTTGGATTGAAGGCATTTACCGAATCGCTGCCGAAAATTTTGCCCACTAACTCAGGATAGTCAATAAAGGGATTGCGATTGTGTTGTATGGCATAAACCGCGTTGTTGCGGTCAATTTCCTTCTGACTGACCGGGTCTTCGTTGTGCCAGCGAATCAGCATTTCCAATGCCCAAGGTTTCAACGAACCGCCTGAAAACATCGACATCGATTCCTGTCCTAAATTTTTATCCATATAACAAACCGTAAAATAGAAACACGAGCGTGCTAAGTCGCCTTTATAGGCATCGTTGGGTTCAAAAACCGTATTGGAATATCCAGGCACTGAGCAATTTCCCAATTTTGAACCGTTCGTACTCGTCCACGAGGCATTGGAGACTTCGCCCAATGGAAGATTGCCCCGCTTGCCGTTCACAAAACCATCTGTTGGATAAAGATGGAACAGGTCCGTGTACATAGGCGCGGCATCACCAAACCAGCTTTTGGGAATGGAATGTTCCCGATTATAGCAATCGCCTTCCGAAGAATAGGAACCGCATTTGTCATCCCCGAATGTGAAATAGTACGCTGTGTTTCCGCCAGGATTGTCAGAATAGATATCCCAAACCTTGCCGTTGTCGGTACGCCGGTCCGTTGTATAGAAAACATCCCACAAATCACTATAAGACAATGACGTATGATTCTTTATGATATAATGTAACGCCGATCTCAGCGCATATCCCTTTTTGTTGGCTGCCAGATAATAATAATCGGCTGGTGCTTGCGCGTGAGCAACAAACACCGTTAACAAACCAAACAACAATAATCTATATCTCATATTTAGAATGATTTTTGAGTGAATGTTTCTTTGACCAAAGTCACAGTATCCTTTACATCGTGCACGCGCAAAATGTTCGCGCCGTTTTCAATCGCTGTTTTAGTCACCTCCAACGTACCTTCCAAAGCGCCTTCCGGCGTGGTATCCAATTTTTTGTAAATCATAGATTTTCTGGAAACACCTATAAGCAAAGGCAGCTCAAGGGTTTTGAAAACGCGAAGGTTTTCCAATAGGAAATAGTTTTGTTCCAACGTTTTACCAAATCCGAAACCTGGGTCAATGATAATGTCGTGAACATTATGTTGGTGCAGTTTCTCCAACTGTCTGCCGAAAAACTGCAACATATCCGCGAGAATATCCTCATAATGGGTGCATTGCTGCATTTTGTCGGGCATCGCGGGCGTGTGCATCAAAACGTAGGGGACTTGCAGCTCGCCGATGGTGGGAATCATCTGCACGTCGTATGTGCCGCCGGAGATGTCGTTGATAATGTCCGCGCCGTGGTCAACAGCGGCGCGTGCCACTTCTGCGCGGAAAGTGTCGATGGACAGCACGGCCTTTGGGAAACGTGTGCGAATAGCCTGCACCGTCTGCACAATGGTGTCGCGCTCGGTCTCGCCATCACAGACGAACGCGCCCGGTCGGGTGGAAACGGCGCCGATGTCAATGATGTCGCCTCCCTCACTCAATATCTGCTCCGCACGCGCCAATACGGCCTGCTCCGTCGTATAACGTCCGCCGTCATAAAAGGAGTCCCGCGTAACATTGAGAATGCCCATCACCAAGGGTTTGTCTATGGCAATCAGTTTGCCCGAACAATTGATGTGCGATAACATATAATTTTATTTGTCAAAAAATATTTCTAGATAATAAACTTTCAAACACTTATTCCCCAAACATCATTTCCCCCTATTACCTATTACCTGTTCCCTATTCCCTAAACTCTACTTTCCTTCGGCCATTTTCACCACCGTGATGCCGGAGCCTCCCATTTCCAAAATTTCATCCTGGAAGCTTTCCACATCCGAGCGTCTGGACAGCAGTTGGCGAACCACCTGGCGCAAAATACCGTTTCCTTTGCCGTGCAGAATGCGCACGTAGCGAATGCTCAGCAACGCCGCCTCATCCAGATAATCAGACATAACGGGCATCATCTCTTCCACCCGCATACCGCGAATATCCAACGTGGCATTGAAGTTGGCCAACTTCTTGTTCATAGCCTCTGCCAGCGAACCTTCGTTGTAATGCACAACGCCCGTTCGACGTATCTCGCGTGCATCTTTTTTGCTGATTTTCGACAACTTGCGCAAATCCGTCTTGAAGGCCACGGAATTGAAAACGATGGTCGCGTCATTGCCGCTGATTTTTGTCACCTCGCCGGTAATCTGCATATCCGCCATAAACACGGAATCGCCCACGCGAATGGTCACATCTTCCTCTTTCTCAACCGCTTTCTTTTCACGCGGCTTGGTGCGCTTCACCGGTACGATGGGCTTCAGGGCCTCTTCTTTTTCTATGGATTCTATTTCCTTCGTCAGTTCCTGTTTGAGCTGGACCACGTTTTCGCGCGCTTTCTTCGTCTTTTCGCTATCGGCTTTGGCCTCCTTAATGTCGCGGATGGTTTTTTCTATTACCTTGTTGGCGCTCTCCACAATGCTGTTGGCCTGGTTTTTCGCCTTCTGGATAATCTCCTTGCGCTGCTTATCCAACTCGGAGAACTTTTCCGAATATTCGTCTATCATATCCGCCAACTGGTCGTCTGCGGCGTGGACCTGTTTTAACATTTTTTCGGTTTCCAAACGGGCAATCTCGATTTCCTCCAATTTCTTTTCGTAGTCGATTTGCGCCGTGCCCGATTTGGCAATGGCATTATCTATGATGCGGTTATCCAACCCGATATGGCGGGCAATTTCGTACGTAAAGGAACTTCCGGGTTTGCCAATCTTCAACTGATACAATGGTCTCAAAGCATTGGTATCATACAGCATCGCGCCGTTTTCAGCTTCAGGATGCGTATCTGGGAACATCTTCAGATTGCCGTAGTGTGTGGTGATAATGCCGAACGCATTTTTAGCGTAGAAACTTTCCAAGATAGCCTCCGCCAACGCGCCGCCCAATGTGGGTTCCGTACCAGACCCGAATTCATCTATTAAAAAAAGTGAACGGGCGTCCAAATTGTCGTCCATCGCTTTGAGGTTAGACAAATGTGAGCTGTACGTACTGAGGTCGTTTTCAATGGATTGTTCATCTCCTATATCTATAAAGATACTTCGGAAAATGCCCATATCGGACGTGCTCTGCATAGAAACCAACAAGCCGCACTGCATCATATATTGCAGTAATCCAACGCATTTTAGGCAAACAGACTTACCGCCGGCATTCGGACCGGAGATGATAAGGATACGGCTTTCTGCTGTCAAAGTAACATTCAGAGGAACCACCTTTTTGGAGGTTCTTTTCAAAGTTAAAAAAAGCAAAGGATGAACGGCCTGCTGCCAATTCACCATTGATTCGCCGTGTATATGCGGCAAGGAGGCGTTGAGGTCGATGGCGAGCAGTGCCTTGGCGCGCAAAAAGTCGTAATGGCCCATCAGCTGCTGTGCATCCAGCAATTCGGGAATTGCGGGACGGATTTTGTCGGACAGCTCTGTGAGGATTCGAATCACCTCGCGGCGCTCGGCGTTTTGAAGGTCCTTAAGCTCGTTGTTGGCATCGAACACCTCCGTCGGCTCGATGAAGACCGTCTGCCCCGTGGCCGACTCATCGTGGATAAAGCCCTTTAGCCGACGTTTGTACTGGGCGGCGATGGGAATACAGAGGCGGCCGTTGCGGACGGTCATCTCGGCATCTTCCTTGATGAGTCCGTCCTGCTTGGCGGCATTCAGGATTTTGCGAATCTGCCTGTCCGCCGCATTGGATATGCGGTTGATTTCACTCTTGATGCGGCACAACTCGTCAGAGGCATTGTCGCGCAGTTGGCCTTTGTCGTCCAAAATCCGATTGAAGGCCGCCGTCAACTCGCGTTGCAAGGGCATATCTTCGCAAAGACTCCACAAATACGGGTATTTCTTATCTTCGTGGCGCACTTTGAGATAGACGAAAATGTTCGTCATCGTGACAATAAAGCCGCGCAATTGCGCCAATTCTTCCAATTCAATGTATGTGCCGCTGATTTGCAGGCGCTTGAGTTCGGCACGCAAATCGAAGTAGTCTTGTGCCGGAAACGGCTCGTCAAACTGCAGTATCTGGCGGAACTCCTCCACCGTTTCCAATTCCGGCTGGATAGAGTCGAGATCCGTCATCAGGTGCATAGCATCCACGTAGCCCTGCCCAACAGCACTGAGACAGCGCCCCAAAAGCAACTGCCGGATGGTGTTAAATCCTATTTTCTCTTCAAAATTTTCTGGGTAAAGCATTTTCATCAATTTTCGTAATGACCAAAAATGTTCATTATTTTTCGGCAAACAGGGTGGCGGGTGTGCATCTGGTCACCGTAACCTCCGCATATTCACCAATCTGGTGATTTCCTTTCGGGAAGATGATGACCTTGTTTTGGCTGTTGCGACCGTAAAGTTGGTCGGCAGAGCGCTTGGAGACGCCTTCAATGAGCACTTGGAAAGTCTTGCCCACGTCGCGCTGGTTGCTGGCCATAGAAAGCTCGCCCTGCAACGCGATAATTTCCTCCAGACGTCGGGTTTTTTCCTCATCGGGGATGTCGTCTGCAAAGCGTTTGGCCGACATAGTGCCGCCGCGCTCGGAGTATTTGAACATATAGGCATATTCGTAGCCGACTTCGCGCATAATGTCTAACGTCTGCTGGTGATCTTCCAACGTTTCGCCGCAGAAACCTGCGATGATATCCGTGGAAATTGCGCAATCGGGCATCAGCTCTTTGATTTTGCGTACGCGCTGCAGGTAATATTCGCGCGTGTAGCTGCGGTTCATCTTCTTGAGCATCACGTTACTGCCCGACTGCACCGGCAGGTGAATATATTTGCAGATGTTGTCATAGCGGGCAATCGTCTCTATCAACTCATCGGAAATATCTTTGGGATGGGATGTGGCGAAACGCACGCGCAAATCGGGTGACATCTCCGCCACCGTGGCCATCAGCTTGGCAAACGTCATATTCTCTTCTTCCCAAAAATAGGAATTGACGTTTTGTCCCAAAAGTGTCACCTCCTTAAAGCCATCGTTAATCAGTTGCTCAACCTCCATCAAGATGGTTTTCGGGCTGCGGCTGCGCTCGCGACCGCGTGTGTAGGGCACGACGCAATAGGAGCAGAAATTGTTGCAACCGCGCATAATGGATACAAATGCCGACACGCCGTTCACGTCGTAACGCACAGGCATAATGTTGTCATACGTCTCTTCCTCCGACAACAAGACGTTGAACGAGGGGCCGTTGTGTTTGGATTCCTCAATCAATTGGGGCAGAGAGCGGTAAGCATCCGGACCGGCAATGAAGTCCAAAACGGGCTCCGTTTGCAGCAGTTCTTCCTTCATACGTTCGGCCATACAGCCCAACAATCCGACCTGGAGGGTGCGGTGTTTTTTCTTCAACGCCTCCAATTCCTGCAACCGTTTGTGGATTCGTTGCTCCGCCTTGTCGCGGATAGAACAGGTGTTAATAAGAATCAAATCTGCCTCCTGAACATTTTCAGTGAGGGTGTATAAATCTTTCAAAATGGATGCAACTACTTCGCTATCAGCAAAATTCATCTGACATCCGTAGGTTTCAATGTATAATTTTTTCATAGCCGCAAATATCAATAAAATCTGCATATCTCGGGCAGCGGAGAAATTCAATTCATAATGTGTGGATAGCTCGTCGTAGGCGGAGAAAAATTTTATTTTTGCTGCCACGAAATAGGTAATATTTTGTCTCAATTACGCATCATACAGCAGCGCTCGAAGTTTTCGATGAACATTCCGCACAAAGTGTGGATTAACGGCGTGTTACTCGGCATTATGAAAGGCAATGAAGTGAACATCGAGATTCCAGAAGGGCATTATGTGGTCACCATTCAGAGTTTGGTTCCTATATTGTCTGCCTCCACCCCGATAAACGTCACCGACGGCGCTGTCAACGTGGTGGCCTTCCACGACCGCGAAAAGTGGTGGGACTACCTCTTCGTCATCGACATCGTCTGCTGGTTCGCCGACTTCTTCTTCACGCTCCCGCAACTCTGGGGACTCATCTACAAAATCTTCACCAACGGCTACTTCGTGCTCTGGCTCATCTACGAATGGCTTATCAGAAAGAAATATTTTGCGATGGAGACGTTTCGGGTTAATGGTTAATGATGAATGATTGAGGGTTAAGGCTTTAGGACGTTTTAAAAACGATATAATGATAATTACTATATGAAAAAAATATTTTGCCTTATCGCCATTTTAGGTATCAGTCTGACTCTTTTCGGACAAAAAAAAGACAAACTTTCCATTCCCATAGGAAAACAACTTGTTAAGATCAATGCGGATCTTGACAGTATTCTCAAGGAAGCCTATCACCTTTATCTATCCGAAAAAATCAATTGGTGGGCCTCTGACGATTATATGGAAAGAGGCATTTATCCACCGGCCAAAGGCAGTTTTGTGATATTTGAAGATTCTATTGCCAAAGTGCTCTTTGTTGCAGACAACGACTTGTGCGTTTATGAAGAGCGGTATCATCTGGCATCCAAAACAACGGATTATCTAACCGAAAGAAGAGCCCTTTCCGAAACGGAAAAGCAATTTTGCGACCGACAAGTTCGATTAATGAGCAAATTGACAGAATCCGGCATGCAGGCTTACGCATATCCAGAAGACCAAGCCAGTTTCAATATCGACGTCATCCGTATCAACGACAGCATTACCCGCGTTTACCTCATTTTGGGCGCTTTGTCTAACAACCTCATTCCCTTCGGCAATGACTTCTCCTTTGATTTCGACAACAACGATTCTTTGGTCGCCAGCCGCGAATATCATCATTCCTACATTCCCATAAGTTGGGAAAACGGCCAGACTATTGAGTACGTAACGCACTCACACACAAAGGACAACCCCTATATCACACCTACCGACATTTGCACTTTCGTTCTCTATGGTTACGAACTCTACGGAATACAAAATTTGAGTGTGTATAGCAGTGCCCTACATCAATATTTATTGTTTAATCCGAAAGATTGGCATATTACTATGTTTACTACAGATGAATTATTGAAAAATAATGATTCATCCAAGAAAAATCATAAAAAAGACAATAAGAAAAAATAGCTGTATGTATGAAACGGCAGGTACTCTTTCTCGTAATAACATTATGGTATTGGGGCTTCGTACAGGCCCAGAAGCCCAACTATGCGGACACTTATTACTGGGCATATTACGAGACAGCGGCGGACAAAGGTGCGGATGTGTTCCTTCTTTGCCCGACAGTTGATTATGGCAAAAACGGACAAATGAATATGGCATTGGACGACAGTGTCGCGCGCTATCGTTTTTGCGGAGCGCTGAATCAGGAGCGCGGCATCTACGACAAAAGTGCCAACCTCTACGCACCCTATTATCGCCAGGCCACCTTTGCGGCGTACCAGACCGACAGCGCAACCGCCGCTGCCGCACTGCACTTGGCCTACAAGGACGTGAAAGCCGCGTTCAAACACTACCTGTCCGTTTCCGACAAAAGGCGCCCGCTTGTCTTGGCCGGTTTTTCGCAGGGCAGCGATATGCTGTTGCGATTGATGAAAAACTGCTTCCGCAAGAAATCCCTGCAGCGCAGGTTGGTGGCCGCCTACGCCATCGGCTGGCGCATCACGGACGAGGATTTGCGGCAGTATCCTTTTTTGAAGATGGCGCAAGGTGAATTTGACACGGGCGTGATTGTCTCCTTCAATTCGGAGGCCCCCGGAATAAAAGCATCAGTGATGGTGCCGAAAGGTTTTTTCACCAATGCTATCAATCCGCTAAACTGGCGCACCGACACCGTGCCTGCCGACCGCACGCTCAATCTTGGGGCCTGCTTTATGAATTACGACGGCACCGTCAAAAAGGAAATCCCTCAGCTTACCGGCGCGCACTTGGATGCCCGACGGGGGACGCTCATTGTCACAGACGTAGCGCCCACCGACTACCCAAGACGCCCTTTTCCAAATGGTATTTACCACATTTATGACTATCAGTTCTTCTATCGCAATCTGCAGAAAAATGTCGGAGACAGGATTAGAAGAATGAAAGAAAGGACTCGCATTCACAGCCATTTGCCATAAGAGTTCCCAGCCTCTGTAGGGACGCTATTTATCGCGTCCGCTGTGGTGGTCGCTGACGCTCCGTTTCACACATTAAAATAAATAAAATTATTAAAATTATTTTAATATGTTTTAATAATTATAATAAGTGTGGAGGCACGCCGAAGGCGCATCTATTTCTCTTCCATTTTCTTTTTCAATACCTCTAACTCTTTTTTCAAGGCAGCCACTTCGTCGTCGTGTTCTCGTTTTACGGAGTGCTTGAATTTCACCATCGCGAGATTGAGTTCAAAAGAGGTCTCCTCAGATTGTTTGGGCAGTGTGCTGTCCAATATTTCAGACACCAACTGTCCGCTACGATTCAGCAGGGTCTTCTGTTGTGGTCCGTCTTCTTCCGCTTGCGGAATCTCCACCACCACACGAGCCAGTTCGCGAAGTTTGGCATACGCCTCCACAATGGCTATGGTGGTTTGCACGGCCTGAGGACTTTTCAAAATGGTGGCCAGCATATACAATCCTTTTTCCGTGAATGCTTTCGGCAATTGAGGAGAAAACCGTATCTTCTCGAGGTGGTGGAAATTTTCCACCACCTCTGCTTTCTCAAGAGGCTCCAATTGAAAGATATATCCTTTGGGAAATTTCTCAGGATTGTTTTTTACAGCTTTGTTAATGTCTCTTGTTTGCACACCGTACAATTCGGCGACATCACAATCGAGAATAACCTGTTGGTTCCGAAGTGTGATGATTTTTGATTCTACGTTTTCTAATTCTTCCATAGTGTTTCGTTTTAAATTTCTGCCGCCAAAGATACTACAAT
>JAZRYT010000074.1:0-38681 GCA_045600905.1 Bacteroidales bacterium | reverse complement strand
TATTAAAAATATGGGCGAGGAAAGCACCGAAGAATGCCCGTTTGATGACCCGATATTCCAGGACTTCTTCGAGCAGGGCAAAGTAGAAAAACTCACGATTATGGAAAAAGAAGATTACGCCAAGAGCATATTGGAATACCGGGAAGTGAAGGACACCATTGAATACGAACGCGAGTACGCACGCAATGAAGGTAGAGCAGAAGGCAAAGCTGAAGGTCTCGCGGAAGGTCTCACTAAAGGTCGTGCCGAAGGTCTCGCGGAAGCCAAACTTGCTATGGCGAAAGGTATGTTGGAAAATGGAATCGACATCGAAACGATAATTTCCATTACCGGTCTGGCGGCGGAAGAGATCAAGTCGAATTAACAATTGACAATGTACAATGATTTGTTTCTTGTTGGCGCCAGTAGGCGCAAAACCTCCGCGTCCTCTGTGTCCTTCGCGGTTAACCCATCGCCGCAGGTGCCCATTTTGTTTCCAAACAAATGTTTATTTTTCAATTAATAATTGTTAATTTTGGCACCGCATTTTATACCAATCGATTATAAATCGTAATAAAAAAGGCCATCCAAACGGACGGCCTTTTCGTTGAATATCATACGTTATGGATTATTTGCATTTTTCGCAAGAAAAGCATTTCCAAACGAGGGCTGCGAGTGCGCCACCCACGAGCGGAGCTACGATGAATACCCAGAGGTCTGCCAATGCTTGGCCACCTGCGAAGAGAGCCGGTCCGATGGAACGTGCCGGGTTCACAGAAGTACCTGTCAAGTTGATGCAGACGAGGTGGATGAGAATCAAAGACAAACCGATAGCCAAACCTGCGAAGTTGCCAGCACCGACTTTTTCATCAGTAGTGCCGAGAACAACCAAGACGAAGATGAAGGTGGCGATGATTTCCACGAGGAGAGCACCACCTACACCGCCGGCGTTAGCTACACCGTTGCAGCCGAGTCCTGTCATTCCTTCTGCTATACCTTCAGCAGCAGGAGTTACAATGTTGGTCAATGCCAAAAGAATACCACCAGCGATGATGGCACCGATGATTTGGCCTACCCAGTAGCCGAATGCGTCTTTCCAGCTCATTCTGCCGGAAATGGCAACACCGAGGGTGATAGCAGGGTTGATGTGGCAACCGGAAATGCCACCAATCGTGTAAGCCATAGCAACTACGGAAAGACCGAATGCGATAGCCGTACCCACTACTCCAGCAGGAGTAGCACAACCGAGGAACATTGCTGTTCCGCAGCCAAGCAATGTAAGAACGAATGTTCCTACCATTTCAGCGAAATACTTTTTCATAAGTGCGAAATTTAAGTTAATATTAAAGTGATTAGTGTTATGCGAAGTGAGAAGTAAGAAGTATGAGGTCAATGTTTATGGCGACATCAAATATCACGTCGCCTCAAGCCGTTTTCTGCTGATCGCCATCAGGCATCCGAACACCAACATCCCGTTTACAATCAGTAGTTCGTATCCGAACTTGTAGCCGCCGAGCCATTGGACGGAATGGGAAGATAAGACGTAGCAGAATGTCGGAATGGCGATGGCGATGATAGGTACCAGCCAGCGAAGCCTTGCCGGTATTTCCCGATGGGTGAAGATACCGAAAATGAACATTCCCAAAAGCGGTCCGTATGTGTAGGAGGCCACCATAAATATAATGCGTATGAGTGCGTCATTGTGATGGCTGGATGCGATGATGATGACTGCTAAAAACAGCATCGAAATGAGTAGATGAACAATTCTGCGCACCTGCGTCTGCTTCTTCTCAGACGGATAACGCTTCTCAATGCCTAATATATCGTAACAAACGGTCGTCGTAAGCGCTGTGAATGTGCCGTCTGCGGAGGAAAATCCCGCGGAGATAAGCCCGAAAACGAAGACCAGTGCGCCGACTTTGCCCAAATAGTTGAAGGCTATCTCCGGATAGATGCGGTCGGTTGACATATTGCTGACGTCAATGCCGTTCTTTTGGGCGAAGGCCAACAGCATACCGCCGAGCAATAGAAACAAAATGTTGACCACCACTAATATGGAGGTGAAGGACAGCATATTCCGTTGCGCATCTTTCAAAGATTTGCAGGACAGATTCTTCTGCATCATATCCTGGTCCAAGCCTGTCATTGCGATGGTGATGAACATACCGCCTATTATCTGCTTCAGGAAATAGCTGTTGTTGTGCCAGTCCGTATTGAAAATGGTACGGCAGTCGCTACCGTCTTTGCCGGCCGTTGACATCATCTGCCACAAGTCGGAGAATGAACCGCCCATACTTTTCATAATGACAATGATGGTGATGATCAAAGCTCCCAATAGAAAGGTGGTTTGCAGCATATCAGTCCATACGACCGTCTTCAAACCTCCCCGGAACGTGTATAGCAGAATGATGCAGATCATTATGATGGAAGTCAGCCAAATGGGAATATGCCAGCCGTCAAAAACAAAGATTTGCAGTACGAAGATGACAAGGTACATTCGTAGCGCCGACCCCAACAACCGGGAGATGAAGAATAACACCGAGCCGGTTTTATGCGCTTCGTTACCAATTCGTTGCCCTAAATATTCATAGACAGAAGTGACGTTGAGCTTATAGTATAGGGGTAGAAGAATGTAGCCAATGGTCAGATAACCTAAAATGTAGCCGAGCACAACTCCGAAGTAAGTGAATTGGGTAGTATATACGTCTCCCGGAACCGACATAAAGGTCACACCGGAAAGAGAACTTCCTATCATACCGTATGCCACAACAAACCACGGCGACTTCCTATTGCCGGTGAAGTAGGTCTTGTTGTCTGCCTTGCGCGACGTAAGTCCTGTTATCAAAAATAACAGCATTACGTAGAAGACGAAGAAAGAGAAGATAAATGTTTGCAATGAAAAGAGGATTTAGATGTGAAAATGTGTTAATGTGTTAATGCGGTAATGCGATAATACGGTAATGTTAAATTATAAAATTATAAAATTGTGATAAAGGATGAATCATTGCAGAGTATCTTTTAAACTTTAAACCTTAAACTTGAAACCTGAAACCTGCCTCTGGCCCCTTTCAGCATCCTGGTTTCCCCAACAGATGGAACATGTTTTTCTTATATGCTTCCACGCCGGGTTGGTCGAACGGGTTGACATCCAGCATATAGCCGCTGACGGCGCAGCTCATTTCAAAGAAATAGATGAGTTCGCCGAGGTGGTATTCGTTGATTTCGGGAATGGAGATTTTGAGGTTGGGGACTTTGCCATCCACGTGAGCCAGGCAGGTGCCCTGTTGTGCGATGTGGTTGATTTCGTTAATCGTTCTGTGTTGCAGGTAGTTGAGGCCGTCGGTGTTTTGCTCGTCGAAAGGAATGGCCACTTTGTGGTGGGCGTTTTCAACGGTCAGTACGGTTTCGAACATCTGGCGAACGCCTTGTTGGATATATTGTCCCAAGGAGTGGAGGTCGGTGGAGAATATGGCACCAGCAGGAAAAATGCCTTTGCTTTCCTTGCCTTCGCTTTCACCGAAGAGTTGTTTGAACCATTCGATGAAGAAATAGAGCTTCGGCTCGAAAGAGGTCATCAGTTCCACGGTGAGGTCTTTCTGGTAAAGGATGTGGCGGACGGCGGCGTACTGCATAGCCGGGTTGTTCTCGAATTTCGGGGCGTTGAGCAGAGATGTGCGCATTTCCTTTGCGCCTTTGAGCAGGTCGCGGATGGAAAATCCGGCGATGGCGATGGGTAACAATCCCACGGGTGTCAGCACGGAGTATCGGCCGCCAACGTCATCGGGAATGATGAATGTCGGGTACCCTTCCTGAGTGGCGAGTGTCTTGAGGGCACCGCGCGCTTTGTCAGTGATGGCGACGATACGCGTGCGCGCGTCTTCAACGCCGTATTTCTGTTCGCAATGCTGTTTCAAAATACGGAAGGCGAGCGCAGGCTCCGTCGTTGTGCCTGATTTGGAAATGACAATCAGAGAATAGTCCTTTTTGTCCAGAACATCTAATAAATCGTGTAGATAATCTTCGCTCATACTGTTGCCGGTATAGAGGATGGTGGGCGCGTCTCCTGGCAGCATCGGACGGAAACTGTGTTGGAGCGCTTCGATAACGGCGCGCGCACCCAAATAGGAACCGCCAATGCCGATGACAACCACCACTTCTGATTTTGCGGATAGTTTTGCGGCACATTGCTCAATGTCTGAAATCTCTTGTTCGGATACTTCTGCGGGTAAATCCACCCAACCTAAAAAGTCGTTTCCTTTGCCACTCTTTTGAACGGCGCTTTGAAATGCGGACTCCGCCATTGCAACACGTTGCTGCAATTCGTTTTCGGAAGCCATAAATAATGCATCAGTATAAGTCAGATTCATAATGGTGTAATTTGATGTCTATTATGTGATTGCTTTTAAACAGCCCGCAAACATACAAAAATTCAAATTAAAAAAATATACACAATGTAAAATAAAAAGAACTTATTGCCGTTAACTTCTTTCCCAAAAAAAATACGATGCGAAAAGAATATATACTATTTATAATTATACTATTTTCCTTTGGACAACCATTGCTGGCTCAAGTACAGCGCGTTACGCTCTCTGGAACCGTGAAGGACGCTGCTAGCGGCGAGTCCTTGATGGGGGCTTACGTGATACTTACGGATACGCTGCATCCGCAGGACAAACAAGGCTGTATTACTAATCAGGCAGGGTTCTATTCTCTTACCGTGCCGAGTGGAAGTTACCAGTTGACAGTGAGTTATATGTCTTATAAAACCATCGAGGAAGCTGTCAGACTGGTGAAAAGTGTCAGTCGCAATTTTGAGATGGAACCTACGGCCATTGCTGGTGAGGAAGTCGTGATACAGGGAGAAAAAAGCGACCATAACATCGCTTCTGCGGATGTCGGACGTATGGAAATGAAAATTGAGGCCATTAAATCGATGCCGGCGCTTATGGGTGAGGCCGATGTTATCAAGTCCATACAGCTGCTGCCCGGTGTGCAGTCGGGTGGGGAAGGCAATAGCGGTTACTATGTGCGCGGTGGCGGTACAGACCAAAACCTCATAATGTTGGATGAGGCTACCGTTTACAATGCCGGACACCTCTTCGGCTTTTTCTCCATCTTCAACGCCGATGCCGTCAAGAATATCGATATGGTGAAATCCGGAATGCCTGCCTATTATGGCGGTCGCGCCGCTTCCATTCTCAATGTCTATCAGAAAGATGGAAACCTCAAGAAATACGAAGTCGATGGCGGTATTGGTCTGATATTCTCGCATCTTACCGTTCAAGGCCCCATTAAAAAGAACAAGGCTTCTTTCATAATTTCCGGTCGCCGCACGTATGCCGATTGGCTGATTCAGCCGTTCCTGAAACCGACTTCTCCGTTGAAAGGAATGGATTTCTACTTTTATGATCTCAATGCCAAATTCAATGTCATTATCAATGACAAGCATAGACTATATTTTGGCGCATATTATGGTGACGATGTCTATGGATTCAAATCCTCTTCCGGACAGACGCAATGTACGTTCCATTGGGGAAATGCGGCAGCATCCGCACGATGGAATTACATTATTACGGATAAGATGTTTCTAAATACTTCGGCTACTTTTAGTTACTATGATTTCAATACCGATATGGGAATGGACGTTTTCAAGTTCAGACTCAAATCGGGCATACGGGATTATGGTTTGAAGAGCGAGTTGACGTGGATGCCGACTCCCAAACATAATCTGCGATTCGGCGTTCACAACATTTTCTACCAGTGCCTGCCCGGGCAATATGCTGTGCAGGCAGGCGAGGGCTTCAACTTCAATCTTCCCGATGTGCAGCCCTATCTTGCCAATGAGCTGAGCATTTACGCGCACGACGAATATGATGTCGCCAGACGTTGGAAACTCAATATGGGATTGCGCTACACTAATTTCTGTCATTTGGGAGGATTCACGCGCTATATCCTGGATGAGGTCGGTGGCGTGGCTGACTCCATCGTCTATAAACCCGGAGAGCTGATCAGCCAGTATAATAAGGTTGAACCGCGTTTGGCTTTGCGATTTCTGATAGATTCCGCAACTTCCATCAAAGCTTCCGCCACCTTGAACTACCAATTTCTGCACCAGATCTCCATCGCTTCCATTACGTTGCCTACGGATGTTTGGATGCCCAGCACGGATTTGTTGAAACCGCAGACGGTGATGCAGTTCTCATTGGGCGTTTTCCGCAATTTCCATAAGGATATGTTCGAGACGTACATCGACCTATATTATAAAAAGATGTATAATCTGGCCGAATATCGGGACGGTCTGGATTTCGGTGCGTTCACGATCAATCCCGACCAGCTTTATGTCTTCGGGCAGGGTTGGTCTTCCGGTGCGGAATTTTTCGTTAAGAAGACTCGCGGCAAATTCACCGGCTTCATAGGCTATACGTTGGGCTTTACGCGCAAGCAGTTCGACGACCTGAACAATGGCATTCCGTTCTGGGCCAAATACGACCGCCGCCACGATGTCTCTATCAGCCTGACGTATGAAATCCTCCGCAACAAACTCAGCGTCTCCGCCTTGTGGGTGTATCAAACCGGCAACACGATGACGATCCCTATCGGCTATTATTTCTATATGGGCTCCTACATCACGGAATACAGCGAGCGTAACGGCTATCGTATGCCGCCCTATCATCGTCTCGACTTGGCCGTCAACTGGACCATCAAGAAAACCAGCAAATTTGAAACGGGACTCAATTTCTCCGTGTATAATGTCTATAATCGCAAAAACCCATTCTTTATCTTTATGGAAACCGATATGAATTTCGATGCGGCCAATATGGATTTCAGTATTGACAATAGAGCCATCCAGATGAGCCTGTTTCCGATTATTCCTTCGATTATGTGGATGTTTAAGTTTTAGTTGTTAAGATGTTAATTGTTAAGATATTAAGTTGTGAGTGTCTGTTATGCTTGATTATATGTTTAAGAATATGTATAGGATGCTGATGTTGGCGGTGATGATACTGCTGTCTGTTTTGATGTTGGGCTGTGAAACGGAAATCGAGGTCGATTTGCCGGAATATACGCCTAAGCTGGTGATAGAGGGAACAATAGAAAACGGTGAACCCGCCATCGTGACCTTGTCGAAAAGCATTCCCTATTATTCCAATATAGATTTGGAGTATTTGATGAACAATGTGGCTATTACGGATGCGGTGGTGACGGTTACCTCGTCCGATGGCGAAAGTGAACAGTTGACTTTCCAATATTGCCCCGACGCACCGCTCTATTTTGCCTTTGTGAGCAAAAAGTTGCGAGGTATGGAAAACACGTCCTATACATTGACGGTAGAGTATAAGGGAGATACCTATCGCGCTGAAACAACCATCCCTCATACTTTCGACATTGACTCAGCCTGGTTTGACCTTCCTACCGATCTGGTAACGACAGACACGATGCGCACTATACGCATTTTACTGACGGATGACGCGTCGGAGGCTAACTACTACAGCTTCAGAATAAAGGTGAACTGCCCGAAATTCAAAGACCGTCTTTGGGCATACACTCTCCCCATCGCCTTTGATGACAAGACTTTTAACGGATGTACTTTCAATTACGAATTGGAACGTTATGGTGTCTCCACATTGGCCACGATGGGAATGGGCAGCTCTGACCAGCAAATCAACTCCCGTCTGACGTTCCGTCCCGGCGACACTGTATATATCAAGCACAGTCTGATGGATTACAACACCTATCGCTTTATGATGACTGGCGGTAATGATGCGGTTATGGGCACCAACCCCTTTACCAATCCGGCGCCGGTGGCTTCCAATATTGAAGGCCCGAATGTCTTGGGCGCGTGGTGCGGCTTTGCCTCCAAAGTGGATAGAATAGTGTGGAATGACACAGTGGGGTACTATTCCAAAAGTAAATTCAAAAGTCTGAAAAAATAGGGAAGGCGAAATCTTTCAATGTGAATTCTTAATGTTGAAAATGAAAAAGGTGGTATCCGCTTGTCTTTTGAAAGTTAGCTATCGCTGGTGGATTTCCCTGACGATGCGTCGGAGTTCTTTCCACTCCTTCTCGCGTTTTTTACTCTCCTTTTCTAATTTTTCGTCATATTCTTTTTTCTCTCGTTCGAATTTCTCTTTGCTTTCTTTCTTTTCTTTTCTTGCTCGAATTTTTCGTGCCATTCTTTCATTTCCCGGTCGAAGTTTTCCGCATTTTCGCGAGTGATGCGACGTGTCTCGTATGTCAGAGTCACAAGATCGTTCCAAGTCGGAGCTTGCGGTTCGGTGTTTGTTGTTTTTTCCATAGTTGTTGCCATTGTTTTGTTTGAGTTTGAATTGATGTTGTTTAGTTATATTAGTTTTAATGAGGTGGTCAAAATGATAATTATTTCAATATTCATGTGTAATCATTAAAAAAACATATAAAAATTTTAATTGTTATAAAACGGATTGGGCGTTCGCTTTCCTTGAATTGTTCCAATTTTTCAGTCGTTTGAATGATAAAAAACTAGGAAAATTCTTTAGGCTTTTCGATTTCAAAATTATTATGTACGTTTGCACCCTCATTTTGGGCGGTGACCAGTTCGTCTTCTTACTCGCCCGTTAAAATAGGATTTTATGCCATACGCACAGGATTTGTTGAAAGTGAAACAGACGGAGTTCGGCTTGGCTCCCGGTCGGTTGTTGATTTCAGTGCCGTACTACAACGACGCCTTTTTCAACCGTTCGCTGGTGCTGCTAACCGATTACGACAAGGAACAATGTGCGGGTCTCATCGTCAATCATCAATTGGAATATTCCGTTCGGCAGTTGGTGGACGAACTGTATGTGGATGCACCGATGTACCTCGGCGGCCCCGTCCTGCCATCCGCGCTGTTCCTGTTGCATAATTTCGAGAGTTGCACCGCCTCCTCCAAAATCGTTCCCAACATCTATGTCGGTTACGACAAGGTGTTGTTGGCGCTGATTGAGCATAACGCCATTGCCACGCTGAAGTATAAGTTCCTGATGGGGTATGCGGGTTGGAGCCCCGGACAGTTGGAAGGCGAAATCGCCAAAAATATGTGGGTGGTGGGCAACCCCACGCCGGACCTGGTGTTCAATACGAAACCCGATGAAATGTGGGCAAAGGCGGTACGCGTCTTGGGCCCCGATTACGCTCATTGGTTGAATGTGCCCAAATACGTTAATCTTAATTGATGGTTATGAAGAAAATCTCCCTTTTGCTGGTGACTTTGACATTGGCTTTGTCGTTGTCGGCGCAGGATTTCAGCAATGTCGGCAAGTTTGCCGGCGGTGTGCGCGGTGGCGCAACCATTTCCCAAATATCAGGCGACAACCTTTCCGGCTTTCATAAGGTCGGTGCGACAGCGGGCGTCTTTGCCAACTGTGTGCTCGTGGATAATCCCAAATTCGATATGAAGTTGCAAATGGAATTCGATTTCGTGATGAAGGGCAGCCATTCCTATACGCCTCCCAAGCAGGTGGCCAGCCTGACTGGCAAGTATTCGTTGAATCTCGGCTACTTGGAGGTTCCCGTTCTGCTGCGTATGCGTTTTGCCAGAATTACGATTCGCAACAGCAGTGATTTCGATTTGGAAGTGGGTCCGGCATTCGGCGTGAACGTCTATCACGTGGAACGCGATATGTACGGCATCATCCACGGACGCCCCGATTTCAATCGTTGGGAGTTGTCAATGGTAGCGGGATTGAACTATACCATTAAGGAACACCACGGCATCGGTTTGCGCTATTCTAATTCCATATTGTCGGTGCGCACCCCCAATTGGGCGGTCAACAGACGCATTTTGAAACAGTACAGCTCAGTGATTTACCTTACTTATTCGTATCAATTCTAAATTCCTCCTCCACGTCCCAGAAGGCGCGTACGGAGATGGTTTTCTCGAATTGGATGATTTCTTCCGGTTGTTGTTTCAAGGCATAATTGCCGACGTCCCATTTGCCGTTTCCGTTGGCATCTTTGATGATGCGCACGTTGTAGTTCCCCGGCTCCAAATGAGAGTAGGTGATGTCAGTGCTGTTTCGCAGGACATTCTCCTGGATGAGCTGCTTGCCGTTCCATAGTTGGGCGATGAATGGATGGGGAGCCTCCGGAAGCACGTATTTAAGAATGATATTTCCGTAATCTTTTTCCGATTTGGCGGTAAAAGATGTCCTGATGGTGTCATTTGTCAGCCCGTTGTAACCCTTGAATACGGAATCGGGAATCATTATATTATAACTCTTCTTGCTTTCCAGCTTGAAAGGCACGGGAATCTCTGTGACAAAGGTGTCTGGCACGGATATTCGAACCGTCGTGGTGTCCTCTTTGCCCTGTCTTTGGCTGAAAAAGAATACGTCGAATGAGTCTGTCGGCTGAATAGGGTAGGAGAATTTGAGTTTCAATGGTTTGAAGAAATGCCCTTCGTCGGCGAAAGACACACTCAGTTTGGAAGTCGTGGCTTTGGCCGCGCCGCGCGCCGGGGCATTCTGCTTGGATTTATACGGATTTAGGCGGACCGTGTCGTTTTGTCCGTTGAAGCTGAAAACATAGGCTAGGGAATCGAAGGAGACCTGCTTGAGATAGAGGGTGACGGTGTCGTTATTGGATGACCATTTTTGAAAAAACGGGATATCTTTATTAAGAGGTTTGATGTCAAGCTCATTGACGGATGCGGTGAAAGGGAAGCTGTAGATGCCCGCAGCGGGATTGTCGTAGCGTAGGAGTTTGGGCAGCGTGTCTGTGGTAATAAAGGATTTGAGAAGGACGTCTTCGATGGTGGAGTCTGCGGAGAGTACTTTCCCGGTGGAATCTTTCACTGGGGCGGGGTAGGCCTGAACGGGAATATCGCCGAAAGCGACGGCCTCTTTGGGTAGATCGTAGAGGAAGTTGCTGTTGATGTCTTTGAGCGCGAATATCTTATAGCTTCCTGGAGAGATGTTTTGGAAGGAGAAAGTGCCGTCCTTTTGGGATTTGGAAATGTAGTCGGGCAGGGTGGTGAACGGCAGGGAGTCGATGTTTTGTTTGTAGAGCATAATGGTGAAGTCTTCGCCTGCGGCTAACGATTGGGCGTCCAAAACGGAACCCTTCAGCATAAAGGAGTCGATGCAGCTGCCTGTTGAGAAACTGTAATGATAGTAGTTCAGCTTGTTGTTCTCGTGGTAGTCCTGTATGCAGTTGGAAAAGACGAGATTGTATGTGGTGTTCTCTTTCAGGGTGTCTTTGATTTTGATGACAAGGGTCTTGTCTTTGATTTTGTATTCGGGCGTATATTTGAGGGGAGGGGAGATGAGCACGTTGGCGTTGGGATTGTCGAGCGTGAAGAACTCGTCCATAGTGATGCGTATTTGCGGACTTGCGAAGTTGACGCTTTGGCTGACGGGCTGCTCCTTGGTGATTTTAGGCGGCATGGTGTCTTTCGGACCACCCACGGGCGTGACAATCTTGGCGCACGCGCCTAAGAAAAGCACGCAAAACAGGTATATTGGGATTGTTGGTAGAGACTTTTTCATCGTTTTTTTGAAAGGCCGCAAAGATACTAAAATTACTACTCATCTTTCTATAAAACTTTGATGTTTTATGTCAACGCCCTATCGCATTTTTTTCTATCTTTGCCGCCCTTAAAATTTTAGCATTGAAAAAGAAAGATATCCAACTCTTTAATGAGGCTCTGAAGACAACTCGACGTATCGCGATTGTCTTTCATTTTAACCCGGATGGCGATGCTGTAGGTTCAGCATTGGCGTTGTACCATTACTTTAAAGAAGATGGTTACGAGGTGTCGATGATTTCCCCGAATTATTTTCCCGACTTCCTGAATTGGATGGAAGGCAGCGACCAGGTCATCGTCGCACAAAAGGATTTGACGCTGGCTCGCAGGGTCATCAAGGAGGCCGATATGCTCTTTGTGGTCGATATGAACGCGCCGCACCGCGCCGGCCAGGATTTGGAACATGCCATTATCAAGGCCGTAGGCTTCAAGGTGCTCATAGACCATCACGTGCAGCCCGACATCGATTGCGACATCCAGTATTCCACGCCTAAAACAAGCTCCGCCTCTGAGTTGGTCTATAATTTCCTGTTCAAATATCTGACGCCTAAGCGCAAATTCTCCCGCGCCATCGCGGAAGCCATCTATGTGGGCATCATCACGGATACAGGCTCTGTAACGTACGCGTGCGACAACCCCAGCACGTATGAGGTGTTGAAGAAACTCATTGCCTCAGGTATCAACGGAGAGTCTATTCATCGCAAAATCTATGACAACTATACGGAAAGCCGTATGAAACTCTTGGGCCTGGCTCTGTCACAACGTTTGAAGGTGATGCCCGAACTGCAGGCATCCTATATGTATCTGACCAAACAGGATCTGGTAGAAAACCATTTCCAGATTGGCGATACGGAAGGCTTTGTCAATTACGGTCTTTCCTTATCCACGGTGCAATATACGGCATTCTTCACGGAACGCGACAACCGCATCCGCGTCTCCTTCCGTTCCAAAGGCGGAGTGGATGTGAATGTCCTTGCCCGTAAATACTTCAATGGAGGCGGGCACCACAATGCGGCAGGCGCTTTCTACAACGGGACGATTGAAGAAGCCATCGCCCATTTTGAAGCCGCTGCCAAGGAAATTTCGGAAAATGAGAACTGCTTGTAATCCCATCGCTTTGTATCGAAAACTACAGCATATTACATTTGCCCTGTTGACGGTCTTCTGCCTGAGCGCTTGCCATAACAAGCAGACGGGCGAAGTGGTCACTTCCAATAAGGAAGAAAAGGTGGATAAGGACGCTCCCTACGTGGAGGGAAACAAGAAAATCCTCCAATGGGAAAACGAGGAAATCGCTCTCTTCATCAAGCGTTATGGCTGGAAAATGACCAAAACCGGCACGGGACTCTATGTGGAGATACTCTCCCAAGGTTCCGGCGACACCTACAAAGAAGGCGACAAAGTGACGATGAACTACCATACCTATCTGCTATCCGGCGAGTCGGTCTATGATTCCGCCACGGACGGCGTGAAGGAGTTCACCGTGGGACGTTCCGAGGAGATTACCGCTTTGCATGAGGCCGTGCAACTGATGAACCCCGGCACAAAGGCGCGTCTGGTGATTCCGTCCTACCTCGCATACGGCGTGGCCGGCGATGGTGACCGCATCAACGGACGACTGCCCATTGCGATGACGGTTGAATTGCTACCTTAATTTGAATTTACAATAATTATTAATCATTAAAATTTTATCCAAATGTTAGAAATTGATGAGTTAGAAAATCAGGATGTGAAACCTGAAGAAAACAATCTCGAAACAGTAGAAGAAGCTGTAGAAAAGGTTGAAGAAACAGTAGAAGAAACTGCCGAAAAGGTTGAAGACGCTGTAGAAGAAGCCGTTGTGGAAGAAACTCCAGCAGAAGAGGAAACCCCTTCTAATAAGAAAAACCTCAAACTTTTAGCCATCATTCTGGGTGCGTTGGCATTAATCGGTATCATTATCGGTATTCTCTTCGCAACCGGCGTGTTGGGCAAATACAAAGGTTTCAAGAAAGACCGCAAAACCGGTATCTACTACCAATTCTACGGTGACATCAACGATACGGCCGTTATGCCCAAAACCGGTGACCTCGTCGGTATTCTGTTCTCCCTCAAGGCTGGCGACTCCCTGCTTATCCCGATGATGCCCAATCAGATGCTGATGGATTCCGTTTATGAAGGCGATATCTATGCAGCTATCCGTATGATGCACGTGGGCGATAGCGCAACGTTCATTCTGGATGGTCCGGAGTTCTTCAAGAACTTTATGAATGGACAGGAATATCCGTTTGGCGATGATCCTCTCTATGTTGATGTTAAATTGTATGCTCAAATGCCGCACGACCAATTTGTCAAAATGCAGGCCGAATATGAGCAGATGATGAAGAGCAAGCAGGCTCAAGAAGAAACCGACATCAAGGAATATGCTTCCAAGAACGGATTCGGTGCTCCTACAGAAGAGGGTATCTATTACAAAACCGTGAAGAAAGCCGCAGGCGAGCAACCGCAACCTATTCAGAATGTTTCTGTTCATTATACGGGCAAACTGTTGGATGGTACCGTATTTGACAGCTCCGTTGATCGTGGCGAGCCGTTTACTTTCACTTTGGGTGCCAACCAGGTTATCCCCGGATGGGAAATCGCTGTCGGCAAGATGCACGTTGGCGAAAAAGTCACGGTGCTTATACCGTCCGCTTTGGCATACGGTGAAAGAGGCAACTACAGCATTCCTCCGTTCTCCCCGCTCGTATTCGACATCGAACTTCTTAAAATAGAAAACGCTCAATAATTTAGATTATCATGTCTCCGATTTTCTGGAGCACAAAGTCATTAAAAAAAAACGCAACCGGCATTGTCGGTTGCGTTTTTTATCTGCTATGAAAGCAAGATTGATTTTATGCTAGAGATAAATGCTTATTCTTCGTCGTCGCTATAACCAAGCATTTGTTTCACATCATCACTTGCGTCTTTGAGGTTGATGGCGTCAGACGGACGAAGGAAACTGGAAGATTTAACTTTCTTGCTAGGTGTGACTGCTGTGGCTTTTTGAATAACAGTCAATTCCTCACCATTGATTTCTTGAGGCATTTCCAATCCGAGAGGATAACCTTTCAAACCAGGATAGGTGCTGAAGTTGATGTCGTCACCAGTCATCAAATCGGAAGTGACCCATAATGTCAATGAGGATTCCTCGTCTGATTCAAGGTCTGTAATTTTTACTATAACCTTTTTGCATTTGTATCCGGCGATGTCTTGGGTTTCTTCTGTGTATTCGTAATCGATTTTGACAGTCTCAAATTTCTTTTGAATATCGGCTGCTTCTTGTTCGATGTAGTATTTGCCCAAACCGGGGATGTCAATGATTGTGGTGGATGTTTTGTAATCGCCATTGGAGATTTGGATAATACCTGCTCCCATTTGGTCGATGACGGTTTTCGTGTTGTTTCCCATTACAAAGACTTCTTGGGAAACGTCAGCGAATTGAGCGGCGATGTTGGGGTCATTGGAACCTTCTGCTTTATATTCAAATTTGATACTGCCAGCGAAAGGTTTCTGAGCAAACATTGTCAAGGTGCCGAATAACATAATGACGGCAATCCATAAAGAAATTTGTTTTTTCATATTTGAAAGTTTTAATTAATGATTGTTCTTCTAAATGTTGAAATTATTATGTGTCGTTAAAATATCTTCGAAATAAAGCGGTAAATATTATAATCCCTATTCCCTATTCCCTATTCCCTATTACCTATTCCCTATTCCCTATTCCCTATTCCCTATTACCTATTACCTATAAAAATTTCGGCGGCAAAGATACAAATTAATGTATTAGCGCGTTATCTGTATTCTTCAAGTTCAGCATCGCTCATTCCGTAAGCGGACTTGCCGCGTTGCAAACATTGTTCCAATCCTTTAGAGTCGTTCAAAGCCTTGTAACATTGCAGTTCGCACTGCCAGAGGTCCCAAACGTATGGCATTGATTTGTCAACGGTTTTGAAACAATCCAAGGCGGATTGGAAATCCTTGTTATTCAGAAGAGTATAGCCGAATAAGAACAAGAAGATGGGGTCGTCGCCCGTATGCGGAATCAGCGCGTTGATGGTGGCCTCGGCCTCTTTCACCTTGCCCGCATTGACGTAGAAAAGCAGTTTGTGTAAGAGAATGTAGCGTTCGTCCAACTCATTTTGCAGCTCATCTAACTTGGAAATAAAGCTGCCGGAATTGTTCTGATAGAGGTTTGCAATGTATAATTGGTAGAAAATAGGATATTCTTTTAAGGCATCTTTGTGCTCGTTGAGGATGGAGAGCGCCTTGCCGCCTTGATGCAATTTGGTCATCTCTTCGGCTTTGGCCAGCCACTGTACGTCACTGTCAGGATTGGTCTGCAACATCAGATTGTATAGCATCCCGCCTTGAATGTTTTGAGATAAAAGACATCCAGTGTTATAAATGAAACCATCTTGAATCATTAATTTTCCTTGGACGGTGTCAACGGTGAAATCATAAAAGTTGACGACGAAATTGTCGTAACTGCGGAACACGATGTGGTGGATGTTGTCTTGGCAATAGTATTTTGAAAAAGCGAAGTCACCGCCGGTGTTGACGATATTGAAAACAGTGCTGCCCAAATTCAGACAGTTCTCGAAATATTCTTGTCCGCCTTCTACGTCAAAACCGCTATAGACGATGGAATTTTCGCCCACCAGACGTTTGATGTTGGCCTTGTCGATGACATTGTTTAAGGCATCGGCTTTGCCGTTGATGATGCCTTTCTCGATGTCTTTGGCAAAAGCCGTAATGCTTTGTTCAGTGAGGGAAACTGCCTCGGAGGCATCTTCTGCATTATGACGATTTTTGCATCCTACAAGCGTGATACATAACAGAATGATGAAAATGTATTTTGTGCGATTCATAGTATTACGAATTTCTATAAAAATTTATCCTTTGATTTCAAATTCAGACTTCCTATTACCTATTACCTATTACCTATTACCTATCCCCCCTCTCTACTTCTTATCAATAATAGAAATGTAGGTGTAGATGGGCTTGTGGTCGGACGTCCCTAGTTCGGAACAAACGGTGTGTCCGAAATCGTTGTAGTCTTTGGTGTGGAAGATGTAATCGATGCGGTAGGCGGGGAATGCGTCTCCGAAGTAGGTGGAGCCGAAACCCTTGCCGCTGCTACGGAAGCTGTCTTTGAAGCCGTGGCATATTTTGTGGACACTGTAGGAGGCCGGTGAGTCGTTGAAGTCGCCGCAGATGATGACGGGATATTCGCAGGTGTCGATATGGTCTCTAATACGTTGCGCTTGGACTTGCCGCTGCTCGAAAGCGTAGGTGACTTTGTCGTAAAGATGTTTGGCTTTGGTGTTGATTTCCGGGTCGCTCATATCATTGTGTAACACGGCCTTCCCGGTTTGGTAGTCTTCATCGCCCAAACTCATAGATTTAAGGTGGATGTTATACACACGGATAATGCCGCCGTTGTATCTGATATCGACGAAGACGGCCTTGTTGCTGGAGCTGTCGCCCGTATCGACCACGCCGCTGTTCATAATCCTATATCGGCTGAAAACGGCCAATCCGAACTGATGGGGGCCGGACGAATTGCTCAAAAAGAGGTGGTAGTTCTTTTCGTTGTCCGGCAGGTTCATAGCGTTGAGCAGCTCTTTGGTTGTGTTGAAATGCAGTTTGCCGGTTTTGTCGTAAAAATATTCCTGTATGCAGAGTATGTCCGGGCATTCTCTGCGGAAGAAATTCACGAGGTCTCGTTTGTTCTTCTCGCGTTGCTTGACATCGTCGTTGGCTTCATAGACGCCGAAGACACGTGCGTTGTAACTCATCACCTTCACGCAGTTGGCGCAGGTCTCAGGCTTGTTTTGCGGTCGGAGTTGGAAATGACGGTCTATGTTGTTGACATTTATGAGAATCGGAATCACGGGGATGAGTGCGATACGATAGTCCAAAAACAGCCATACAACCGTCAGTATGCCGTTAGCCAAAAGAATATAGTAGAAAAACAGACCGCAGTAGGCCACCAGATGCGAAAACGAAGGCCGGAGTATTTGTGCGAAAAAGGAAAAGAGCAGCGCGCCCGCCGCCAAAACGGTGACAAGTAGCAAAAGGCCTTTCCCGATTTTCTTGAGGACGTGTAGTTTCTTGACAGCCATTATTTTTGTGAATAGTTAAATAGAAAATCCTTTTCTTCTTTGCTCAAAGCATCGTATCCCTTGGCTGAAATCTTATCCAGAATCTCATCAATACGCTGCTTTTCGGCCGTCTTGCGTGCGTTGTAGTCCTCGTCACTTATGGGACGGCCACTCTCGGAAGAAACATAATATTTGTCGTTCTTCCCTGATTTCCGAAACAGGCTTTGGAATCGGCTGAAAAAGCCGTTCCCTTCATCAGGGTCCTGATAATCATAATAATAGGTGTTGGATTGTCTGTCCGTCTTGCGCCACAATAGGATGAGGATGATGCCGAACAGCATACCGCCGAGGTGGGCGAAATGGGCGACGCCATCGCTGGTGCCAGCAATACCGTAAATGAGTTCGAGCGCACCATAAAAGATGACAAACCACTTGGCTTTGATGGGGAACAGGAAGTAAATGTATATCTGTGAGTTTGGGAAGAGCATGCCGAAAGCTAGCAACAGACCGAAAACGGCTCCGGACGCGCCCACCATATTGATGCTGTTCAAAAAGGTGTCGCGTGCGTTGGCTGTAACATTCACCAACTCATTGATGGAGTCTGGATTCTGCTGCAAATACAGCAAATTGTTGCTCAGCATATCCTTGAAATGGATGTCCGTGTTGTTTTCCACCAAATACCGGTAGGTCTCCATAGACGGATTGTCAATGAATTGGTTGAGGAGTGAAAGCAGCGGATGAAGTTGGAAGAAGAGGATGACGTAATGCACGAAGGCAGCCCCGATACCTGTGATCAGATAGTAGATGATGAAACGCTTCGTTCCCCAATGGTTCTCCACGGCGGCGCCGAACATCCATAACGCAAACATATTAAAGAATATATGCCCGAAATTGGCGTGCATAAACATATAGGTTATGAACTGCCATGGATAAAAGTCCGGAGCTGCAATATAATGCAATCCCAACCATTTGTTCAAGTCGCACAACCCGGTCATCTGGAAGACGTAGGTGGCGAGAAAAACCAGTATGTTGAGGATGAGTAGGTTCTTGACACCTGGCGGTAGGATGTTGAATCCGCCCATTCTGATTTGATTGTCCATATTTTGAATTTTTAATTATGAATAGGATGTGAACGTTTATTCTCCGTAGAGACGGTGTACTACACCGTCTCAATTACACCGTCTCAATTACACCGTTTCCAATTGCACTGTCACAAATGCACCGTCTCAATTACACCGTCCCCAGCCAACATTCTAAGTTCTAGTATTAATTATAAAAAGTTTGCAAAGGTACTAAAAAAAACTATTTTTGCGGCTGTGAAAAAATCAATAGACCTGCCTAATTGTAAAAGCATTGTAATCAGACAGATGGTGCATCATTTTGTGCTGTCCGGGGAGGTCCTGCCGTTGTCGGATGGGGAGTCCAATGATGTTGTTGTGACACATCGGGCGTTGAAAACCATTGAAGCACACGCAAACAGTGGCGCTGATGTCGATGTGGAGGATTGCGGCGCAGCCTATCGATTTATGATGGCTCTCCTTGCTGTAACGCCTGGAAGATGGCGCTTGACGGGAACCAGCCGTCTGCTGCAACGCCCTATGGACGAGCTTGTTTGGACATTGCGTTCTATGGGAGCGGAAATATGCCGTGAAACCGACGGCTGGCAGATTGTCGGACGAGGACTGTCCGCGCAAACTTTGAAAATCGATTGCCGTCGCTCGAGCCAGTACGCATCCGCTTTGCTGCTGATTGCTCCGAAATTAGGGCTGAAGACACTGCACCTATGTCCCGAAAATGTCGGTTCTTTGCCTTATATTCAGCTTACCCGACTGATTACGCGTTCTGCTGTGGCTGTTCCGGAATTGCCTCCGGTAGAGGGAACTTTGGGTAGGATGGGGGATTGGAGCGCGGCGCTCTTCTGGTATGCCAAAGTCCTGCTCGAACCGGAGAACCAATATCTGTTGAAAAACCTGTCGCTGGATTCCGCGCAAGGCGATGCCGTGATAGCCCGATGGTTTGCAGAGATGGGCGTGTGCAGTTCGGAAACGACTGAGGGCGTGCTGATTTCTGTTCCCAAGGAAAGAAGGTTGTCTGCCCCATACGTTTTTGACGTGGGCGCACACCCTGACGTGGTGCCGGTGATGTCGGCGTTGGCCTGTCTGCTTCCTGCTGACTTTACTTTTGTGCATACCAAGAACCTTGCCCACAAAGAATCCAACAGGGTTCGGAATTTGTCCGAGCAGTTGTCCGTTTTTGCGGATGTGGAGACGCAAGAAGATGAATTTCAGGTAATTGGAAAGTCGAAGTCCGTATGGTCGTTTCCGCCGTATCGTTTTCAAACCCATAACGACCACAGGTTGGCGATGGCGTTTCTTCTTTTTGGCGCAACAGCTTGTGTAGATGATACTTCGTGCTTGTGCAAATCATATCCCGATTTGCTCTCGTTTTGCTGATTTTTCCGATATATTTTTACTAAAAAAACGGGTAAAAATGGAGCGGTTACAGTTGTGTCTGCCGTAACATACTGTTTTTAAGATAAATAATTTTGTTTGTTAGTATGTAAGAGGTGTTGTAAGTTAGAGAAAAAAGTGTACTTTTGCGCGCCTAAAAAAATACCGATTATTGTCCTTGATGTTAGTAAAAGGAAAATTAATTAAGAACTCGGGAAATGTGGGTGAAGACATTTCCCTCAAAAACAACAAAAACTGAAAAATGGATGCAGTAAGTTACAAAACAATTTCGGCGAATGAAAAAATCGTCAAGAAAGAGTGGGTTTTAATCGATGCACAGGAAATGGTGGTCGGTCGTCTCGCAACGGCAGTCGCACGCATTTTGAAGGGCAAGAACAAACCCTATTACACACCGAGCTTTGACTGTGGTGACAACGTCATCATCATCAATGCGGAAAAAGTTAAATTTACAGGAAGCAAGTGGACGGACAAACAATATGTTCACCACACCACTTATCCTGGTGGTCAGCGTTTTGCCACACCGAAGGAAGTAATGCGCAAATTCCCTGAACGCATTCTCGAACACGCCATCAGAGGTATGCTCCCGAAAAACAGACTTGGAGACAAACTTTATCGCAATCTCCACGTGTATGTGGGACCGAACCACCCGCACGAAGCACAGCAACCCAAATTAATAAACGTTAACGACATCAAATAAATATGGAAGTAACAAATACATTAGGCAGAAGAAAAACGGCTGTTGCTCGTCTGTATATGAAACCCGGCAGCGGCGAAATCAAGGTTAACAACCGTGACTATAAGGAATATTTCTGCGTTCCTACATTGCAATATAAAGTAGAACAACCCCTTCGCCTCGCTGAAGTTATGGGTCAATATGACATCAAAGCTAACCTCGACGGCGGTGGCGTTACCGGTCAGGCTGAAGCTCTCCGTATGGCTATCGCTAAGGCTCTCGTGGAAATCAACCCTGAGTATCGTTCTATGATGAAATCTCAAGGATTCCTCCGTCGTGACCCGCGTATGGTTGAACGTAAGAAACCCGGTCAACCGAAAGCTCGTAAGAGATTCCAATTCAGCAAACGTTAATATATATACATTTATATATTGTACGCATGCTTGTTTAGTATCGAAACTGCGGAGATTTCAGACGAACTACTCCGTGGTTGCTTAAAGAATGTAAACAATTAAAAAAATTAAAAAATGTCAAGATTACAATTTGAAGAATTATTAGATGCAGGTTGTCACTTCGGACACCTCAAAAGAAAATGGAATCCCGCAATGGCTCCCTATATCTTTATGGAGAAAAACGGTATTCATATTATCGACTTATACAAAACCATCGAAAAAGTAGATGACGCAGTAGAAGCAGCTAAAAACATCGCACGCTCTGGTCGAAAGATCTTATTCGTTGCTACCAAAAAACAAGCTAAGGAAACTGTTTCCTCTATGGTTAAAGAAGTCGGTATGCCGTATGTGACCGAACGTTGGCCGGGCGGTATGCTTACAAACTTCTTCACCATCCGCAAGGCTGTGAAGAAAATGAGCGACATTGACCGTCTGATCGAAAGCCCGCAATTCAAAAATATCTCCAAACGTGAACGTCTCCAAATCCAACGTGAACGCGCCAAACTCGAAAAGAACTTAGGTTCTATCGCTGACCTTAACCGCCTCCCGGCAGCCGTCTTCATCGTTGACGTTATGAAAGAACACATCGCTTTGGCTGAAGCTCGCAAACTCGCCATTCCGACTTTCGCTATCGTTGACACAAACTCCGATCCTCGTACGATAGATTATCCGATTCCGGCTAATGACGACGCATCCAAGTCTATCGCCGTTATCCTCAAAGCTATCTGCGAAGGCATTAAGGAAGGCCTCGCTGAACGCGAAATGAACAAGGACGCTCAAGTTGAAGAACTCGAAGCCGCTGAAGTTGAAAACGAAGGCATCGAAGAAAATGACGAAAAAGATGGTCGCCGCAGAAGAATCAACGGCCGCCGTCCCGCTCCGAAAAACGAATAATTATTAACCCATTAAAAGATTTTAACTATGGCTATTACAGCTGCTGATGTAAATAAATTGAGACAACAGACCGGTATCGGTATGATGGACTGTAAGAAAGCGCTCGTTGAAGCTGACGGTGATTTCGAAAAAGCTATCGATATCCTTCGCAAAAAAGGTCAAAAAGTTGCCGCTAAACGCGCAGACCGCGAATCCAATGAAGGCCGCCTCGTGGCTAAAACAAACGCCGACCACACCAAAGGCTATATGCTCCTCGTGGCTTGCGAAACCGACTTCGTGGCTAATGGCGCTGAATTTGTCACCTTCGTGGATAGCCTTCTCGATGCCGCTATCGCTGCTGGTATCAATACCCGTGAAGAACTCCTCGAAATGGACTTCAACGGTATGAAGGTCGCTGACAAATTGACAGAACTCACTGGTAAGACAGGTGAAAAACTTGAATTGCCTCACTACGATGTTCTCGAAGCCGCTTACGTGGATTCCTACATCCACATGGGCAACCACAAAGCCACCCTCGTGGCTTTCAACAAAAACGATGATAACGCTAAAGAAGCTGCTCACAATGTAGCTCTCCATATCACCGCTATGAATCCGCTCGCATTGGATGAAAACGCTATCTCCCAAGAAACTAAAGATAGAGAATTGGCAGTCGCTGTTGACAAAACCCGCCAAGAACTCATCGGTAAGGCCGTTGAAGCTGCTTTGAAGAAAGCTGGCATCAATCCTACTCACGTAGATAGCGAAGACCATATCAACTCCAATATGGCTAAGGGCTGGATTACTGAAGAACAAGCTGACCTCGCTCGCAAAATCAAAGTCGAAGAAGCTGAAAAGAAAGCTGCTAACCTCAATGAAAACCAAATCCAACAGATCGCTCAAGGTCGTTTGGTGAAGTTCTTCAAAGAGAATACTTTGATGTACCAAGAACTCGTTATGGGTGGCGACGGCAAACAGAGTGTTCGCGACTTTATCCACGCTAATGACAAGGAACTCGAATGCACCGCATTCATCCGCCGTCAAATTGGTGAATAATTCGAATTGTTTTGCTCTTAATACTGAGGGCTGTCCGTTAGGATGGCCCTTTTTTAGTTATGAGTTAGGAGTTATGTTGTTAAGTTGCTATTCTTTAAACCTTAAACCTTAAACCTCTAACTTTTGCCTACAAGCACGGTATTTGATTTTTGTCGTGACTTTGCTTGAAACTTGAAACCTGAAACCTGAAACTATATACTTGAACCCTTCCCTATGATTACTAAAATAGTCCTTACCGGCGGACCCTGTGCCGGGAAAACAACCACTAAGGAACGCGTGGAGGAAACGTTTTCCAAATTGGGTTATGCTGTCTTCACTTTGCCGGAGGCTGCCACTCTTTTTATCAATGCAGGAGCAGACTTCCTGACCAAAGCCCCCCATCTGTACTATGAAATACATAGAAGTATGATGCTTTTCCTGTTGCAGATGGAAGACTCTTTCTATGAAATCGCGGAAGCCACGGGCAAGCCGGCGCTGATTTTGAATGACCGCGGCGCAATGGATATCTCTGCCTATATGAATCCCGATGACTGGAGAAAATTGCTCGATTCTATAGGGAAGACTGAGGAAGAACTGATGGCCCGTTACAAGGCGGTTTTCCATCTCTGTACCAGTGCGAAAGGAGCACAAAACAGCTATACCCTGAGTAATAATTCTGCCCGAATCGAAACGTTGGAAGAGGCTGTCCGCGTGGATGATAATCTGATGCGCGTGTGGAAATCCCATCCTAATTTGCACATTATCAATTCCGAGGAATTTGTCAAAGACAAAATCGATAACGTCCTCAAAGGAATCGCTCGGGAATTGAATTGCGAGCTGCCACAGTCTTTCTAAAAATCGACTTTGATTCCGAAATGGATAACGCCGGTTTTGAGGGATATCGGGTTGCGCATCTGGCGGCCTAAAGCATACTCCAAATAGAAAGTGCCGGCACGAACAGCCAGATTTACACCAAAACCGAACCCGAAAGGAGAGTCTTTGATATATCGTCCCTCGACTTGCTGTTCGTACGTGCCACCGTCAAAAAAGATGTGCGCGTATGACTTTTTGCCGAAAAGGTATCGGAATTCAGCCGCATAGAGTAGGTAGGTGGACGCATAGAGATCATTGGCGTTGAACCCTCTGATGAATCCCTCTCCTCCAATTTTGAATAATTCATTGATATAGTGTGGTCCGGCTAGAAGCGTTCCGATTTGTAGATGCGGCACCAGAACGAAATGCTTAGCAATGGGTATGTAGCCTTTAAAGTCTCCTGTTAAACGACAGGAGACTCTTTTCATATCCAAATTCTCGTATAAGGAGGCGTCCACGTGGCTGTTCGGGCGGATGTTCCTATAGCCGGCAGATAAATCCGCACAAAAATCAAATCCCCGTCTGGGATTGAAAAGGTAGTCCAATTTCCGGTAGTGGAGGCGGAGGCCGTATAGCGCCTTCCGGTAGTCAATATAGCCGGAGTCACTGGCAAAATCAATAAGTTTGGGATTTAATATGCTTGAACTCGTGTAATTGAAATAGGGCTGGATATAGCTGTTGTTTACGAAAGAGTAGGGGAGGCCGACGTGTACATTTACAGTAAGATAAGACGTGTCCTTTTTGTCTAACAAAAAAGCTCCCTCAACTCCAAAACGTGAACGATAGATATAGGGGAATTTGAAATTAACATTCAGATATTGTGAAAAGCGCTCGCTGCTCTGCCATTTCAAAACAACACTTTCCCCAATATGGAAGATGTTTTGCAATGCAAGGTTGAGTTCGCCGTTGACAGCCACTTTCCCTGTGTTCTCATCTACGGGAACCAATCCGACGTAGCCGTCGAACTGGTTGGTCTGCCGTTTATCCAAATAGACATAAAGATAGGCTTTGTCTCTGACAAAGGAAACCCCTGATTCCCTAATTACGGTGGCAAATGGCAGCTCCTCCAGTTTGGAGGGAATTTGTTTCATCAATTGTTCATTGTAGGGCGCTCCGTGTCTCAATCCCAAGTAGGGATAGAGAAAATTGGTGGATATTTTGGCGTTCCCTTTCAAGATAATGGAATCGAAGGTGACAAACACACCCGTGTCAATGACAATGCGGGGCGTCATATCGCCATTCGTCGGATCGGCAGCCTGCAAAGTGACGGATGCGAAAGGATATCCGTTGTTTTCGAGGTGCGTGACTATCTTTTCGGCTATTTCTGGATAATCCGAAAGTTCAAAATATTCGGGTATGGACAGAGGATTTCGTTGCGCAAACAAACTGCTCGCAGTGAGGAATATTAGTAGAAATAAGTGTAAAATTTTAAAATCCAACTGTTTATAAAATAAATTGAACAAATGCCCGTTGTACTTTTTTTTAAGTATTTTTGCACGTTTTAAAATCAATAACGGAAATGAAAAAGATTATTGTGTTAGCAGTTTTATTTTTTTGCGCATTAGCTGTTTTCTCTTCTTGTGATACCCAACACAAATGCGCTGCGTATGGTCATTACACCTATTACGAAGCTCCGGCTGATGTTGCTGAGTAATCTTTATTTTATATGTTAGTCTCTAAAGCTAACGGACCTTTGCGGAAAATCCTGCTGCTTTCGGTGGGATTTTTTGTTGCTTTTCGTTTGCAGGCGCAAGAGGTAGGTGAATTTTACCACGATGTGACCTTAAAAGAGTGGAATTTCGAGATAATGGCCAACACGAGTGGCTTTGGCTTGGGATTCCAACACGGAAGGACTCCTGACCTTTTGAACAAACATTATTGGGAAATTGAGCTGCTCTATAACCAACATCCCAAGTCTGTACGCTCTATCAATTCCATTTACGAAGGTGTTCGCCCCTGCCGGTACGGACAGTTGTGCACACTTTTCTTCTTGAAAGGAGGCTATGGATACCAGCGTACGTTGCATCAGAAACCTTATTGGGGTGGGGTGAAGGTGAGTTACAACTTCTCAGTCGGCCCAACCATTGGTCTCGCTATCCCGATGTATGTCGAAGTGATGAACTACAATACGGGATTCTCCGAAATCGTGAAATACGATCCGGACAAGCACAATTTGAATAATATACTGGGAGGAGCGCCATTGTTCAGTGGAATTTTACAAACCAAATTCCGCCCTGGCTTTTATGCGAAGACAGCCCTTAATTTCGAGTTCGCCAAAGATGATTATAGCCTGCGTGCCTTAGAGGTGGGTGCCTCTTTTGATATGGTGTTCCCGTTTGTTCAGCAGATGGCTTTCAATGATGCCAAGAAATTTTATCTTTGTGCCTATTTGGCTTTCGATTTTGGAAAGAAAAAAGGGGTTCACTAAGCTGCTAATGTCTGACCTTCTCTAACCAGGTGTGGTCATTGCTGTTTTCATAATCGTCCAATCCTTCAAATAATTTGTCTAAAGTATCTGCTACAATAATCAAATCGTGGTGGAAGGGGCGAAGAAAACCCTCATCGCGAAAATGCTTCAGTTGGGCAATGAGCAAATCGTAAAATCCGTTTGGATTGAAAATAGCTACCGGCTTGGAATGCATTCCCAATTGTGCGTCCGTGGCAATCTCGAAAATCTCATCCATCGTGCCGTAACCTCCGGGGAAACCCACAAAGGCATCCGCGTTGGTTTCCATCAATTGCTTTCTTTCTCCCATCGTTTTCACATATATCATCTGCGTGATGTCTTCTGCCAAGACGGGTCCCTTTTTGAAGAAGTCGGGGGCAACACCAATGACTTTTCCGCCATTTTCCATAGCGGCTTTGGCGGCTTCTCCCATCAACCCAATGCATCCACCACCATAGTAGAGGGTGATGCCGAGTTGGGCGCAACGCTTGCCGAATTCACTTGCCAATTGTGCATATAGAGGATTGTTGCCTGCTGACGAGCCGCAGAAAAGAGCGATGGATTTTATCTTCATATTACTTGTAGTTTTTGCAAAGTGTGGTAAAACAAGGAAATAAGGATGTATGCGAGAATAATCAACGGAAAGGCTCCCCATTGGAAAAATGGAATCAGCAATGCCCCGGTCAGCAATAACGCAAAACGGGCAATGTTGATACCTTTGAATTTCAAGTCTTTGAATTTCAAAGACATCATAGATATGTTGCTGACCAATAAAATGGCGAAGCATAAGGTCAGTATGCAAACGACCCAGAAGTTGTTCAAAAAGGAGAGCTTTTCGGCGGCAAGAGGAATGAAACCCAGGAAAATGGCGTTCGCGGGTGTGGGCAGGCCGATGAAGGTGGTGGCCTGACGGTCGTCGATGTTGAAACGCGCCAACCTAACGGCGGACAGGGCGGGAACAAGTAAGGTGATGAACGGCAGAAGCTCGGTGAATTCGTTGACCATAGCGGCCGGAAGTTCGTACAGGCAGCGCGTGAGCCACGTGTAGATGATCATAGCTGGTGCCACACCGAATGAAACCACGTCTGAAAGTGAATCCAACTCTTTACCGATGGGAGAGGAGACTTTCAGCATCCGTGCTGCGAATCCGTCAAAAAAGTCAAATACGGCTGCGATGATTATCCATACGGCAGCCATTTCCAAATTGCCTTTCAAGGCAGCCATTGCGGAAAGCGAACCGCAGACTAAGTTCAGGCAGGTTAACGTGTTTGGTATGTGTTTTTTCATTGTTTAACAACTTCCTTAATTGTCTTTATTTGAGAACCCAGTATTTGGGACTGATGCCCTTTGCGTAGTTCTCAGCTTCTTCTTCAGTGTCGAAAATTCCAATACAGACCCGGATGTTACTCACACCATCCTGTAAAAGGAGCTTCGGCTCGTATTTGTCTAATGCACGTTGGCGAATGTGCAGTTCGGCGTCTTTTTCGTTGGGCAGACTGCCTGCAATCACATAAAAATGACCGCTTTCAAAACGAATGTATTCGTATTTGCCGTCCGTGCTGGATTTTATAACCTCTGGCGTGTAGGGTGCTGGCTCTTCTTCAACCGTTTGAGGCTCTTCAACGACTTCTTGATAATCCGTCGTTGTCTCGTCTTCTTTCTCTGGCTCGACCACTTCTTCGGTTTTGCTGAATTTGCCCTTGATTTGTTCGTAAAGTGGCGTTAGCTTGTCGCGGAACAGGTAGCCGCATACGCCAATGGCTGCCAATAAAAGTATGATGAGAAGCCATATCCACCAATGGGATTTTCTGCGGACAACTTCTTCTGTCTCACCATCTTCATAATCGTCCTCGTCCTCGCTGTTTCCCGTCTCTGCATTCTCCTCTGTCGTTTCGTCAGCTTGTTGAACGGGTTCTTTATGCTCGGCTTCCACCACAGGCTCAGGCTCGACAACTGGCTCTGCAGCTTCCTCTTCGAGCAAAGTGCAGCGTTGAATGACGGGTTCTTCCTCTGGCTCGGCTTCCACCACAGGCTCTGGCTCGACGACAGGCTTAGCAGCTTCCTCTTCGAGCAAGGTGCTGCGTTGAATGACGGGCTCTTCCTCTGGCTCGGCTTCCACCACGGGCTCTGGAACTACAAATGGTGTACCGGCAGGCTCTATGACAGGTTCCTCACTCTCTTCAATGATTTCAGGATTTACAGCGATTCCCGGGGTGAGTGTTTCCATACCTTCAAATTCTTCGTTTAAAGCGGGAATGTAGTCGCAAACGAATGAAATTTTGCCTTTGTCAGTTAATGAAAAAGTCCCAAAACCATCAAAAGAGATGCTCTTGTTGTTTTCAAGGGCGTTTTTAAGATCTTCCACCCATTGAATGATTTCCTGATTGGCCCTTGTGAGCAGACAACGCTTCTCCATAGCAACCAAATTGGTGAAAGCGATTTCATCGTGGTCGATGTTCGTGTCCAACGTGATATCATTGTGTGGAGGCAGGATCTCTTTGTTTAAGATGCGGGCCGGAACATAATGCAAAGAAAATGTTCCTAGATCGTTTACACAAACAGATTCGCTTTTTTGAAGGGCTTTGATGATATAGGGAACCATAGTTATGACGTTAAGATGTGAAGATATTATGGTGTTAAGTTATGAAGATGTGAAGTTATGAAATTATCAAATAGTCATTATTCATTATTCATTGTACAATATTCACTGCTTGCAGGTCTTCGGGAGTGTCGATGCCGATGCCGGCGTAGTCACAGGGGGCAGCGAAAATTTCGAAACCGTTCTCGAGCCAGCGGAGTTGTTCTAATTTCTCGCTAAGTTCTAATGCGGACGGTTGGAGTTGTATGAGTCTTTGCAAGGTTTTGAAACGATAGGCATAGATGCCGAGATGCTGATAGTAAGTAGGGGCAGGGCATTGCGCATCGCGCACAAAGGGAATGGGATATCTGCTGAAGTAGAGCGCTTTGCCGTTGTTGGCCAGCACGACTTTCACTTTGTTGGGATTTTGGGCCTCCTGTGCGTCTGTGAAAGGTTTGACAAGTGTGGCGATTTGAACCGCCGGATTGTCGAATTGCGCTTTCAGCAGATTGATTTCCTTGGCGCTGATGAAAGGCTCGTCTCCTTGAATGTTGATGATGACATCGTCATCGTGCAGTTCCAATTTGCGGGCGGCCTCTCCACATCGGTCTGTTCCGGAAGGGTGGGTGGGTTGAGTCATGACGACGTCCCCGCCAAATCCTTTCACGCAGTTGAAGATGCGCTCGTCATCGGTGGCCACTATGTGTTTGTATAGTCCTGCTTTTGCAACGTGCTCGCAAACGACCTGTATCATCGGCTTGCCGTGTATGTCTGCCAGCGGTTTGCCGGGAAAGCGGGTGGATGCGTAGCGCGCGGGAATAATGCCGATAAATCTTGTCTGCATACTAGAAAAGTCCGTAAAGTTCAGCGTCAATTTTGTTGATGATTTCACCGAAATCAGCAGGATTCTCCGCAAATTTTATGGTGTTGACATCTACGATGAGCAATTTGCCGCTCTTATAGTTTGAAATCCAGTTCTCGTATTTCTCATTCAGATTCTCCAAATAGGAAAGACGGATGGAATCCTCGTATGCGCGTCCGCGTTTGTGGATTTGCGTGACCAAAGTGGAAACATCAGCCTTCAGGTAGATGAGAAGGTCCGGGGCCTGGATAAACTGATTCATCAACTCAAACAGAGAGCTGTAGTTCTCAAAGTCGCGCGTGGCCATCAGGTCCATTTCGTGCAAATTGGGCGCGAAAATGTAGGCATCTTCGTAAATCGTCCTGTCTTGGATGATGTCCTTTTTGCGCTTCCGAATGTCGATGACCTGACGGAAACGGCTGTTGAGAAAATAAACCTGGATATTAAACGACCAACGTTGCATATCCTGATAAAAACTGGCCAAATAGGGGTTGTTCTCCACGCTCTCGTAAAGAGGCTCCCAACCATAATGCTTGGCTAACATTCCTGTCAGGGTGGTTTTCCCTGAACCAATATTTCCTGCTACTGCTATGTGCATATTATTACGTGCAAAAGGTTTTTTTTTTAAGTGAATTGTGAACTATGAAATGAAAGGTGAAAAATGATGATTGGTGCTGTAGAGACGGTGCACTGCACCGTCTCAAACAATGAAAATCACTGCACCGTCTCAAACAATGAAAATCACTGCGCCGTCTCTACTATTTTTCTTTAACTTTCAGTGAGTGGATTACCAGGTATGTGCAGAGGGCTACGAACATCACGATGGCGAAAATGCCGTAGAATGCGGAATTCTGATAAGCGGCTGTTGTTGATAATTCAACACCACAATATTTGAGGATGGCGCTGACAACACCCATAATAGCACCGCCGGCAAGCAAACCGGATGCTAACAATGTGCCCTTTTCGCCACGTGCCTTGTTGAGATTCTCGTCTTTGCTTCTGCTCTTGATGAACCAAGCGAGGAAACCGCCAACGAGGAGCGGCAGGTTGAGTTGCAACGGGATGAACATACCTAGGGAGAAGGCGAGTGCGGGAACGCCGACCACGTCCAAAAGGATGGCCAAAATGGCACCGATGATGTAGAGCAGCCAAGGTGTTTGTCCGCCGAACATCAACGGCTCGATGATGGCGGCCATGGCGTTTGCCTGCGGGGCAACCAAGGCGTCTTCACCGGTGTAACCGTAAGTCTTGGACAACAGCATAATGACTGCGCCAACGGTGAGTGCGGAAACAAGGGTGCCGACGAATTTGAAGGCCTCCTGCTTGAATGGAGATGTGCCAATCCAATAACCGATTTTCAAGTCGGTGATGAAACCGCCGGCCATAGAAAGCGCGGAGCAGACGATACCGCCGACTACGAGTGCGATGACGATGCCGGAACCGCCTTTCAAACCTACTGCGGAGAGGATGAAGGAGGAGAGGATTAGGGTCATCATCGTCATACCGGAAACGGGGTTCGTGCCCACTGTGGCAATAGCGGTTGCAGCCACTGTGGTGAACAAAAAGGCGAACAGGAATACCACGAGGATGCCGACGATAACCTGAGTGATGCTCATCTGCATACCGCCGACGATGAAGAAGATAGCCATCAGTACGATAACTGCTAGGAAACCAAAGAGGATGATCTTCATAGAGATGTCGCGTTGCGTGCGCAGTGTGGCATTGTCGTTACTAGCCTGTTTGCCGGCCTTGAAAGCCACCCCGAGGGATTTCTTGATGACACCTGCGGACTTGGCCACGCCGAGGAGACCTGCCATAGCGATACCGCCGATACCGATGTAACGTACGTAGTTGGAGAAGATGAAATCAGGATCAAGGCTGCTCATAGCGGTCATAGTGCCGGCAATGTCAGCAGAGCCGTATTGGCCGAGGAGCGGGACGATGACCCACCAGGAAAGTGCGGAGCCGGCGCAGATGACGGCCGCATATTTCAACCCGATAAGGTAGCCCGTGCCTAACAGGATGGATTCCGCACTCATCTTGAAGACGAACTTGTGGTTCATCGCGAGTTTCTCGCCCCAGCCGCACATACGCGTGGAGATGGTGTCTGCCCAGAAATGGAAGGTCGTCATCAGAAAATCGTACAAACCGCCGATAAGACCGCTGATAAGCAATAACTTGGCCTGATTGCCGCCCTTGGCACCGGATACGATGATTTCCGTGGTGGCAGTGGCTTCCGGGAACGGATATTTGCCGTGCATCTCGGAAACGAAGTATTTGCGGAAAGGAATCAGGAACAGAATACCCAGGAAACCGCCGAATAAAGAAGCTAAGAACATCTGCCAGAAGTTGACTTGGATGTCAGCTCCGATGGCGGGATTGGTCTCTTTAATAATGTATATGGCGGGCAATGTGAAGATGGCACCTGCCACGATAACGCCGGAGCTGGCACCGATAGATTGGATGAGCACGTTCTCAGACAGCGGGCTTTTGCGCTTCGCCAATGTGGAAATACCCACGGCGATGATGGCGATAGGGATGGCAGCTTCAAACACCTGGCCGAAACGCAGGCCGGAGTAGGCTGTGGCCGCCGAAAAGATGATGGCCATAATGATACCCCACGTGATGGTCCACGCATTCAGTTCCGGATATTTTTTCTGTCCTAATAAAATGGGCTTGTAGGTCTCGCCCTCTTTCAATTCGCGATACGCGTTATCGGGAAGCTTGATTTCTTCAGGCGCATCTACAATGTTTTTCTCGAGTTCTTTTTCTTCCATATTGATTGTATTTAATTTATTGTCATAAGAAAAAATCCACAATCCAATCAATGGATTGATTATAAATTGATTATGATAAACTGCTCCAAAAATATAACGGAGGGCAAAGGTATGATAAAATTTTTTTTGTGGTTTGACTGTTGATAACTTTCTAAAATGATGTCATTCCCCATTAACCCTTCTCCCTATTACACTTTTCTCCCATTTACACTTTTACACCAAAATAAACTCATAATTAATAACTCCTCACTCATAACTTTTTTTTGTATCTTTGCACCCTTGAATTATTTTACTATGCAAGATACAACAATTGATTTTTATACGGTTAGTATTCCATCTAAGGAGTCAAAGAGATTTAAGGCTTTGATAAAGGCTATGGGTTGGAATTTTAGAAAAATGAATCGTGTGGAAAAATCCCTTTCTGAGGTAGAAGAAGGAAAGGTTTATTCCTATGATTCATTGGATGATTTTATTAAAGAAATGAATGTGTGATGTATAGCTTGCGAGTTACAGGACAATTCAAGAAAGATGTGAAGCGTTGCGCGAAAAGTGGCTATCCATTGGAAGAGATGTGGTCTGTAATAAGATTGTTGTTGAATGTTGGATATTTACCAGAGCAGTACCAACCGCATCGATTACAGGGTGGGTATGTCGGTTGCTGGGAATGTCACATTAAACCGGATTGGTTGTTGGTTTGGAAACAGGATGATGAAGAATTGGTTATTCTAATGACAAATACAGGCACACATTCGGATCTTTTTTAAGAAAATATAACTAAAATGAATAATATGAAGACCGTTTTTATCACTGGTGCAACAAGCGGATTTGGAGAAGCTATTGCACGTACACTTGCCAAACAGAATGTTAAAATGATTATAACCGGACGCACGGAAGACAAACTGATGCAGGTCGCTTCCGAAATCGAGGCCGCCACGCAGACTAAGGTCCTCCCGTTGGTTTTCGACGTCCGTGACTATAACGCCTGTGAAAAGGCCGTCAATTCCATACCGGCTGATTTCCGCGATATCGACGTGCTGGTCAACAACGCAGGATTGGCCGTCGAACTGAACCCTATTCAAGAGGGTGCGCTCGAAGACTGGGAACGTATGATTGACACCAATATCAAAGGCTTGCTCTACATCACGCGACTCATCGCCCCGCTGATGGTGGAACGCAAACAGGGCCACATCATCAACCTCGGCTCCACCGCCTCTCACGAGATTTACTACGGCGGCAATGTCTATTGCGCTACCAAACACGCCGTTAACGCACTGACCAAAGGTATGCGCACCGATATGCTCCCTTACGGTATCAAGGTCACACAAATCTCTCCGGGCGCCTGCGAAACAAACTTCTCCGTCGTCCGCTTCCACGGCGACAAAGATAAAGCTGCCAAAGTCTATGAAGGCTATGACCCGTTGGTCGCTCAGGATATTGCCGACGTCGTCGAGTTCGTACTCTCCCGTCCGGCACACGTCTGCCTCAACGAAATCATTATGACGCCGACCGCCCAATTCAATGGCGTTATTCATCGCGAAAAATAAAAAAATGCTTTTTCTTCAAAAAAAATCATTTTTTTCTGTAACATTTTTTTTTTAATTTCGTTAGGGGAGTGTTTCTCTATTATGGGAAAACAATTTTGATAATCAAAACCTACATCAATATGAAACAATTTTCTATAAAATTATTTCTGGTAACCTTACTGCTTATCTGCTTTAGTGTGAGTGGATTTGCCCAAGTTGTAATTATGTCGAACAGCAGTACTCCCGTGGAAGTCGGGGATGCAGACAGCCCGTCGCGCTTCTATGATCCCGGTGGCACGCCAACCCATCAGGGCGACAACCACGATGCGCAAGGCCGTTTTGGACAGGGTATTAGTGACACATTGGTCTTGCACGCCAGCGTGTTGGATGCCCAACTGTATGTCATTTTTGAAGACTTCAGCGTGGGCACAGGCGATACCCTGTATATTTTCGACGGACCCTCCACCGAAAGTCCCCTTGTTGACTTCTTCAACTCAGTAAAGACTCCCGGAGAACGTACGGCAACAGGTGAGTATATGACCTTCGTGTTCCACTCCGATACTATAAACGACCCCGGTGACTTGGGACTCGGATGGACCGCACAGGCATACTCCTACGTGGCTACTCCGACTACCTATTATCTGGATGCCGACAATTCCGGTATGGACTACATTACCTGCCACGCCAAATTGGTGGACCACGGCGGTGCCAATGGCAATATCGGCAATTCCCAGTCCGGATGGTGCAATGTGATTTCCCCTGTCGGCACGCACGTCGTGGCCTCCAAACTGTCCTTCAATGTGGGGGGCACACTCCTCGTATATGATGGCCAGTATTATGATCCGAACAAACGTGTCATCGGTAAGTTCCATACTTCTACAGCTCCCCCTCCCGCTAAGTTGATATCATCCCAAAACGCCCTTAGCTTTGAATATGTGGCCGGCAGCGGCGACCAAAGTAAGAGCGGATGGGAATTCGACATCACCTGCGTGGATGAAATCTTCGAAGTACCCGATGGCTCCGCGTGTCCGCAAATTACCATCTCATCCCCTGATTCAATGGGTAATTATGTTGATATGGACTATATCGAATCCGATTGCCATAATCCCGTGTATGTGCTGAAAGCCAATATCACGGCAACCGGCCCTTATACTTACGATTATACGGTAACGCAAATTCCTTATAATCCTCCCTTCGCATTCAATGCCGGTACCGTTATACCTGCTAATACGGATGACAACTGGATTACGAATACTGGTGTCGAACTTCCCTTCATCTTCTCTTTCTATGGACAAACTTATGCTAGAGTATATCCTGGCGCAAACGGTCTGATTTCCTTCACCCAAAGAACGGGAACTTGTGACTGGAGTACCTCTGGCTATCCGTCAATTGCAAATAATCCTCCATACTCCAACACCCCCTATTATTACACAAATTGTCTATATGGTGTATATGAAGATATCTTTCCAGGACATTATTTGAACAATGGCGCCATTCGTTATGGCGTGATGGGCCAATCTCCCTGTAGAACCTTTGTGTTCAATTATGATAACGTAGGCCTCTACTCTTGTTATTCGTCAGGTAACAATATGTATAACAGTTACCAAATGGTCATTTATGAGGGAACGAATATTTTGGACGTCTATGTCCGCCATAGAGCTTGCTGTTCAGGTTGGAATGCCGGTTATGGCGTCATCGGTATTCAAAATGCGACATCCTCCCAAATGGTTGTTGCTCCGGGACGCGATTTCGGACCGAATTGGACTGCCGACAATGAGGCTTGGCGTTTCACCCCGATTACTACGATGGACCCCAACGGTACGTTGGACTGGTATGAAGAATCCATTGATTCAGCAAGTATCGGACAAGGTAAGAAATTGGTGGTCAGCCCTACAAGAACCACAAACTATATTGTGAAATATACCTATACCAATGCCAGTGGACAGCATTTTACCTCATTGGATACCATACGCGTCAACGTAGATATTCCAGAGGTGGAGGCCGTTGATATAACTTCTGAGGGTTCGACTGGCCTTGTCTCTTATTGCCCAGGTGCTCCAGTCGATTTACACTGCGAAGTGGGACAAAGTACAGCTGGCATTATCCCCATTTCCTATCGCTGGAATACTGGTGATACCACACAAAACTGCACCGTCAATCCCAATGAGAGTTCTACATATAATGTCGAAGTTACTTATAATAATGGTTGTAAGAACAATAATACTGTGGATGTCCAAGTAACGGATTTGTCTAACCCGACCATTGACGGTAACGACCACATTTGTGCAGGAAAGAGCACGACGTTGACGGCTACATTGGAATCAGCCTTGTCTTTCAGATGGGATAATGGACAAAACGGCAATACGATTACGGTCAGTCCGTTGGATACGACGGATTATGTGGTAACAGCTGTCTTGGAGGGCGATTGCCAAACGAAGGATACATTTACGGTATATGTGATGCCGAATCCTGTGGCTGCGTTCACAGTTACGCCTACGGACGTGTTTGTGGAAGGCGGAGAGGGTAGAGTCTTTTGCACGAATTTGACAACACCTGAAGACGTTCCAAATACGTGGAACTTCGGTGATATGTATTCCGATCCTTTGGAAAATGTCCAAACCAATATCGATGATCCCGAACACAACTACACCCGTCCGGGCAACTATTCCATCAACCTTACTGTCGTTGATACGAACGAATGTCGAGACTCTGTTGCCCACCAGGTCAGCGTCACGGTGCCGTTCTTCTTCTATGTGCCCAATTCCTTCACACCCGATGGCGACGGCAACAACGATGTGTTCATCCCCAAGGGTGAAGGTGTGGAACCGGAAAGCTACTCTATGTTGATTTACGACAGAAACGGCTCGCTCCAATTCAAGAGCGGTGATCCGCAAATCGGCTGGGACGGCAACGCTGCCAACGGCAAACCCTGTACCGCCGGCGTGTATGTCTATCAGATTACATTCAAGACGATGAATGGAGAAGAAAAACTTTATTCTGGCTCCGTAACATTGGTAAAATAGTAAAATAGTTTAGTTAATGAAAGGTCGGGCGTGGTACGAAAGTACCGCGCCCGTTTTCTTTTCTTAAAACACTTTTGGGCACCTCCGGCAAGGCGAATTGGTCAAAAAGAAGAAATTGGTACCATTTTCTTTTGGGTTTGAAATCCTTGTTTGTTTTCAATATTTGGTCAATAAAAAAGGGTTTGATAGCTTTCTATCAAACCCTAAATTTGGAGCGGAAAACGAGACTCGGACTCGCGACCCCAACCTTGGCAAGGTTGTGCTCTACCAACTGAGCTACTTCCGCTTGTGTTTGGTACCGAAGGTGGGACTTGAACCCACACGCTCGCAATGAGCAAGGGATTTTAAGTCCCTCGTGTCTACCATTCCACCACTTCGGCTCCTCAAAGAACGAGTTCCTTTTTGAGGCTGCAAAAATACTAAAAAATCATTATGTTGCAATATTGTTTGATTTTTTTATAAATCACTTACAAATAAGTTGTTGCGATGGAATTTCTACTTCTCACTTCTCACTTCTTACCTCTCACTTCTAACTTTTCACCTCCCAATTAGGAAAATACACGGTCTTTTGTCCATCAAATTGCGTTCGTCTTCGAAGTATTTGCGCCACTTGGAGACGGACTGTGTTTTGAGGAATTGCTGCTCGGTGGTGAGACCGGCGGCGATGCAGAGTCTCGTAGCGGGCTGGCATACCTTGCAGATGGAATCTACCATCCGGCGATTGCGGTAGGGTGTCTCGATGAAAAGGTGCGTGCGCCCCGTCTTGATGACGTCCGCCTCGATGCTTTTCAGTCTCTTCTCGCGGTCGTAGGGATCTACGGGCAGATAGCCGTGGAAGGTGAAGTTCTGGCCGTTCAGTCCGCTGCCCATCAGGGACAGGATGATGGAACTCGGGCCGATGAGCGGCACCACCTCAATGTCGAGTTGGTGGGCTTTGGCCACGGCCACATTGCCGGGATCGGCCACGCAGGGCACGCCGGCCTCGGACATAAGTCCCACGTTCTTGCCTTCCAAACAGGGCTTAAGGTATTCATTGAGCTCCACACCTTGGGTGTGCTCGTTCAGCTCGAAGAACTCCAATTCGTCGATTTTCTTGTTGATGCCGGCATAGCGCAGAAAGCGCCGCGCCGTGCGCAGTTCTTCTACTATATAATAATCTATTGTATTGATGACTTCCGCATTGAATGCCGGGAAGAAGTTGCTGAAGCCGCCCTCGCCAATGGGGGTGGGAATGAGGTATAATTTGCCAGTTGCCATAATTTCGTAATTGGGCGGCAAAAGTACGAAATTAATGCGGTAATGTGGTAATGCGATAATGCGGTAATGTGGTAATACGGTAATGTGGTAATGTGGTAATGCGATAATGCGGTAATGTGGTAATACGATAATGCGGTAATGTGGTAATGTGGTAATGCGATAATGCGGTAATGTGGTAATACGATAATGCGGTAA
>JAZRYT010000073.1:0-25116 GCA_045600905.1 Bacteroidales bacterium | reverse complement strand
TTCAAATATCGGACACAATCTTCCTCCGAACTGAAATGTTTGTTGAATTCAAGTAGTTTCATACATCAATTTTTGAGCCGCGAAAATACTAAATATTAGTGGGAAATCCAAGAAAAAAATCACTTTTTTGCGGATAATCATTATTGTTTTTATTTTTAAAACAGTATATTATATAAAAATAATGGATGATTGGCCAGATTCAAGATGGACGATTGGCCAAGATTTTGCCAAGTAATTCGTTGCAAAATGCAAAGCAACGCAGGGCGGCAAAATGGAAATCGTGAAAGCGGATGATTTATTTTTGCAACTTTCAAATAACAATGCAAATAAGCTACTTTTCCGTTTCCCGCAATTAGAACCTAAAAAGAACCTAAGTACGTGATGGAAAGTGTGTTACTTTTGCAAGCGAAAAAAGAGGAATTGTTACTGAACGACACTAATTATGGATTATTACCAAAATATAGCTAAGAACATTACAAATTCAGAAGATTTTCTTCTAAACGAAGATATGCAGTCTCGTTTTCCATTGGATGGATTATTTTTCGGAAAACTATTTGGTCCCAAAATCGAAATACCTGCTTTTGTGGATTTATTACAATACAAAGGATTTTGTTTTCTTTATGATAATGAAGAAAACAGATTACATGTAAATCATTGTATTGAAAGACTTGTTTGGAGACTTGCATTGTCTCTTCCCGTTAATCTTTCTGATTTCATCCTTTACAACGGTGGAATGCCAGGAGACAATTTTAATTCTCACAGTCAGATTCATTCAAAATTGTTCGATAGCCGGGAGCACAAAGTGTTGTTTGATTCATACGCTGATGAAATGGAGAATTTAATAAAGCAAGCGTATGCATCTGTCCTTGATCGCAAATCAGCCATCTCAATGAAGGGGAAAAACAATCTAACAGAACTTAATGAAGCAGAAGGTGACGATGCTAAAATTAAGTACCAGTTTATTATTATAACAGATTTTCCGCGCAATCTGACTTTAAACACACTTAAAGTATTAGATAGGATTGTGAAAGTTGGGGCTTCGGCCGGTATTTTTTTGATAATGAGCTGGGATATGTCTGCACGCTTTGATGCAGCAGGTTTTTCAAACGAAAAGTTTGATCCGTCAAGTATGTTGCAAGAGATGACATTTTGCTATCCCAATAACGGACGATTTCTAATAAAGAATAGTGGTCATGATGAATTATTCAACAGATTTGTTCTTGAATTAGATGATGTAACAATTTCTCCAGAACAAACAACGCAATGGACGGAATATCTTAATAGAAAAGTGAAAGTAAAGTCACAAGTTGCGGCTGATATCCGACAAGTTTGCATTAATGAAAGTACCTTGTGGTCCTGTCAATCTCGTAATGGTCTTAAAATTCCTATTGGTAAAACTGATTCGTCTCATTTTCAACATTTTGAAGTTAGCACAGACGACAACCCCGATTTGGCACATGCGCTTATCGGAGGTGGAACTGGATCAGGAAAATCAACTTTTCTACACGACATTATCGCTAATGCAGCTTGGCTATACTCCCCGGAAGAATTACAATTCATATTGTTAGATATGAAAAGTGTTGAGTTCGGCATTTATCAAGATTTGCCAAATGTTCAAGTCCTTTCTACGAAGTCAGAAAAATCTTATGGGGCCAATTTGTTGACATACGTATGTGAGGAGATCAATCGCCGAAAACGTTTGTTCGGAGATGCTAATTGCAAGGACATCAAAGAGTATAATTCAGAAAACCGTAAAGTGCCTCGGATTTTGGTCATAATTGACGAGTTTCAAAACTTGTTCATCCAAGAAGGTGCTATCGGCAATTTAAAAGAGGCCAACTTGTCCAAAAAAATTGAAACTTCTTTCAACATTATTTTGAAAGAGGGACGTGCCTTCGGCATCCATTTTATCTTGGCCACGCAAAATGCTTCAGATATACCTTCTATTTCTTCATTCCTTCAGCAAATAAAACTGCGTGTTGCATTGAAACTGCAAACAAAAGGAGTCTTTCTTAGGCAAGACAATCCTGCGCGGCCAGACAAATTAAACAAAGGTGAAGGAATTTACAATGACAATTATGGTGGTTCTGATGCAAATTCCTTATTCAGGTGTGCTTATTATGGGAATGCAGAACTATCGCACACAAGCGTAATCGAAGGACAGATTGTTCACTCAATTATTGATGCTACCGCAAGCAAATACGGTACTAAAGAACCATTTGAACGGTATATATACAAAGGAGGTGGCAACGCTACTCTAAATGAGAATCCCGATGTGCCGATAGAATACAATCCCAATGATTGTAAAGTATTTGTAGGAGTGCCAATGAGTATTGTCAAGGGTGATATATCGTTCACACTTAAACGAAAAAAAGGACAGAATATACTGATGGCAGGCAATAATTCCCCCTATCTGGCTTCTCTCTTCTACCACTCATTCTTGCAGATAGAGACACAAAGTCGGCAGGAATCCCAAACAATCTTCGCCTCAAAATCAAATGATGATACGCCTTTTTCTTCTATTGCACAATTGAATAAGGTAACTGCCATTTCCGATAACACTGACTTGGAGAATGTGATTGACACGTTATCCAACCTATTGGATGAAAGAAAAAACAATGAGTACCAGAATAAAGGAACTCGAATGATACTGGCAATTGAAAACAGTCGCGATTTTAGAGACGTACTCACAAATACAGAAATTCGAACCAAACTTGATGCTCTGATTCAGGAAGGTCCTGTATTTGACATTCACACAATCCTGCACGTAAATAGGTATGAAGATTTTGAAAAAACACTTTCCGTGCCCTTTAATCCGTTTGGTGGAGACCCTGTATTGAGTGTTGATGATCTGGCCCGCGAGTTTTCAATAAGGATAGAATTAAAAGGAATAGGTGGAAATGAACTATTTGCGAATGGGGATCCTCTCTTATCGCCGGATGACGAATATGTGGCCAATTTACAAACTACTGAAAACGGAATAATTACGCCCTTCAGCATTTATAAATATTTAAATTCATAAAAATATGCAACAGCAAGATTTAAGATTACAGATTCAGGCCTTGGAACAACTTAAAATTGAGTTGGATGGGCTGATGAAAGATTTGGAGAACAGAGGAAATTCGTATTATCAACATGTTCAGGCACTGGCGCAGAGTGGCTTGGATGTCAACTTGACAAAAACATACGAGAGCAAATATTGGCAGCCCGACTATGCTATGTTGAAGCAGTTGAATGAACATATCAAACAACACGACATTAAATACGTTGACAAATGTATTGAAGGGGCCAAGGCAGCTTTAGCAAGATATGAACATTAATATTAATCTTTTAACAATAAGACAATGGATAATAACTATTTTGATTTTTTAGGACAAAATTCACAACCTGTGGAAAAAAATAGTGATGTTGACAATGTATTTCTTACTGCTCGAGCAGATTCTGATTGTCAGGTGGTATGTGATGGTGATTTTTTATTCTTATTGTCTGCTAATCAAGTTTTTAAAGACAAGGCTCCGATTGGGCAACATTTATTGCAATTTATTTCAATGAAGCATTCCGAGGTTTTTGTTGAAAAAATTGTAGACTTTCCAGTGGCATTGAAGAATTACCTTGTAATAGCTGATGGACTAAAAGCAAAAGAAGAAGAATTTGAACAGGCAAAGCAAAAAGAAGAAAAAATTGCTACCGTTCAAAAAGAAATAGAAGCTAAAGAAAAAGCTGCAAAAGAAAAAGAAAGGGTAGAAAATCTTGTCCAAGATGGGAAAACGCATTTAAAAGATGGAAATGTAACTCAAGCATTTAATATGTTTTTAGAGGCTGCAAATCTTGATAGTGCGGAGGCTCAATGTCATCTTGGATATTGTTATTCTGAAGGCAAAGGGGTTGAGACAGACCTCAAAGAGGCTGAAATTTGGTACAGGAAATCTGCAGAGCAAGGAGACCCTAAAGCACAGACATGGCTTGGTGTTGAATTGCAAAGGGGAGATAGATTGACACAAAATTATCAAGAATCTGTTAAATGGTTGGAGTTAGCTGCCAAGAAAGATTCAGCAAGAGCTCTACGATTTTTATCTTACGCTTATAGAGATGGTTCAGGAGTATCTTCTAATAGGAAAACAGCGTTTGAACTAATGAAAAAATCAATTGATACTTATTACAATTTGCCAGCTGCTATTAAAAAAGATATTGCCATTAAAAAAGATATTGCCATCTCGGAGAGACAACTCGCATGTTTATATGCAGAAGGAATTGGTTGCGAAAAAGATTTTGATGAAGCCGTACTTTTTGCAGAAAGGTCTTTAGATACCACTTATGATTCTTTTTGGCAATTACGTTTGGGATTTTACATCTTAGGATTTACAGAGGAAAGTTGGCGTGGAAAGTCAGATTGGGGAGGCTCAATGCACGACTTCGGAGTTGGCGCACGTTATGGAGATGCTTTTAAATATGGGGAACGAGAGTTGGATGATAGGATGGAGGCATTTGAGTGTTTTGAAAAAGTTGCAAATAATCCATGGGCGTCAAATATACAAGAACGAGGATGGAAAAGAATGGCAATAGAATTTGTTTGTGGTTATAAAGTTGCCGATATTTCTATCGAAGGACGTAAAAAGGGATTAAGTCTCGTCGAAATAAAAAAACAAATTGATGAAATTCGTGGTGAATACCTCTAAAAAGTAACCTGCCCCAAAAAATAGTAGCGATAATGGTATATAATAAGAACCCCAATAATAAGCTGCAAAAGTTGTTGGAATTTTCAAAATTAAATCCCTTCAGCGTAAGATAAAAAGCTATAAAAGAGTATGCAAAAAATATATTCAAAAAATGAGAAAAAATTATGAAAAATAATGATGAAACAAAAAAAATGATAGTGCGTCTTTTTCAAATGGACTATACACTTTCCAATTCAAATAGTAAGGCAATATTTGGATATGTAGAACCCACTCCTTCTGTTTTGATAGAAGATGGACAAATATTTCAACTTGACTCAAAATTATTTGGATATCAAAAGTTGTTGGAAAGACTATATGAGATCAAGCCATTAGGGGAAAATATAAAAGTATTACCCTGGTTCTATGTTAATAAAGAAGAATTAAATATGATCTCAGATAGGTTGAATACTAATAGTATGTGTAAAGAAATGGTATTTCAAACCTATCCTCGGTACGAATGTAACGGAGCACAATTAGCGCAAGTTAAATTGAATTTATATATAAAAAAAGGCTCTTCTGAGGATGAAAATTATTATTTTGACATGGCTCAAATCATTTATGCATTTTCTGAAGAAGAACTTTTCTTGTTGAATGATACGTTAAAAGGGTTACAGTCAATGTAGTCGGTATTTTCAATCCTAAAGATAGTTGATTTTTATGTACCGCACCTTTACCGCCTCGCGCATTTCCGAATCGAATGTGCTTTTCCCGCCCACCATCGTTTTCAATGATGAGGGCATCACGATAAAAAGTCCCGCACTGTTGCACCACAACACGGAGTTCATCCCATACGGGGCTGTCTCCAGCGTGCACATCCACACGCCCATCGCCGGCTTCTCCACCATCACCTTCTACGCCTTCTGCCGTTCCATCCCCGTTCACGGCTTCCTACAGCGCGAGGTGCGCGAGATGAAACGGTTGGTGGAGGAAAGGGGGTGAAGATTGCAGCATAGTAATGTAATTGTATTATGATAATATAACATTGGTTCTCAACAGAATTAGATATTACTACTCCGTATTTTTCATAAAAAAACGGAGTAGCACTCCATAAATTTTTACAAAAAACGGAGTAGGATATGTTATATTTTGTATTTTTGCCGCAAAGTTTAAGGGTATGATAACACGATTAGTAAACGCGGAGATATTTGACAATGAAAGCTTTTTCCTATTTGGATCAAGGCAGACAGGCAAGTCAACGCTATTGTTGAACTTGTTTCCCAACGCAATTCTATACGATTTACTTGAAAACAACACCTACGAGCGATTGTTACGCAATCCTTCATTGTTAAGACAGGATTTAGAATTGTACGAAAGCGGAACGCTGGTCATCATAGACGAGGTACAAAAAATACCACAACTTTTGAATGAAGTTCAATGGTTGATCGTACGCAAGGGACTTAGGTTCATTTTGAGTGGTTCCAGTGCCCGAAAACTGCGTAGAAGTGGTGTCAATATGCTTGGTGGTCGCGCAATTTGGATTCGTTTTTATCCTTTTGTCAGTTCGGAAATACCTGATTTTGACATTGTCAAAGCCGTAAATCAGGGTATGTTACCGCGTCATTATTTGTCTTCCACCAAAAATTACTGGGATAAAATCCAGGCGTATGTTTCTATTTATCTGCGCGAAGAGATAAAAGCCGAATCGATTGTCAGAAATCTCTCCTCCTTTAATCGTTTTCTTGAAGTTGCCGCATTAACAGATGGCGAGATGGTAAACTACAACAATATTGCTCAAGACTGCGGCATTGATGCCAAAACGGTAAAGGAATATTTCGCCATCTTGGAGGAAACGCTTGTGGGCTATATGGTGCCCGCCTATACCAAAGTTGTAAAGCGCAAGCTGAGGCAGTCGCCCAGATTTTATTATTTTGACGTATCCATTCCCAATTATCTGTTAGGTCGAAGATCTATGCAACCAGGCTCCGAGGATTTCGGTCATGCCTTTGAGCATTTCATCATTCAAGAACTTATAGCCTATATAGGTTATCATAAAATTGAAAACGCTCTATCTTATTGGCACAGTTATAATAATTACGAGGTTGATGCGGTATTGGGAGATGCTGAAGTCGGCATTGAGATAAAGTCCTGCCAGGAAGTCCAATCCAGACATCTGCGAGGGTTGAAGGCCTTCAAGGAAGAGCATGCTGAAGCGCGACTGATTGTGGTCTCGCTCGACCCCAAGCCACGAATCCTCCATGGCGTAGAAATCATGCCTGCCAGCTACTTTCTTGAGCAACTGTGGAAAGGCAATATCCGATTGTCAATAACGAATCATCCAGCATAACCGATTCCCAAATACGGAACCCATAATGAAAATACGGAAATGATTTTGGACAATATTTTCACAAAAAGTTGTCCAAACCAACACAAATAGTACGTCATTTGGACAATTTTTACATGAAATATTGTCCAAATAAAATTATTTTAGGGAAAAATTCGGCCACAAAAGCACTAAAAAACCATTAGAATTTTGTCCAAATGTGTATGATTATATGACGATTTGGGGATTATTTAGATTGGTTTTTCGCAACATCGGAAATATAACGGCGAAAATCGCCAACGCCCTACGCCACGCCTTCTTTGCTGATGTGAGCAAGGAGTATCAGAAAGGAGATTACGGTCTCAGACAACCAATCGGCACCACGAACACGCCGTCAGGGCGGCGGTAGGCATATTGGCCCACAGCGGTTACAATCAGGCAAAACGCCGGTTCCAACATACGTCGGGTGTCAATAATATTCCTTAGGGCATTGATGGAACGCGCTCCCTCTTCGATTTTCAATGGCGGCAAAAGTACTAAGAATTAATTGAATAACAATATTCTACGGAAAATATTCGGTAAATTGCGGCAATATTATTCGGTAAATTGTGGTGAAAATATTCGGTAAATTGTACCAGCCTCAAAAAGTGGACCGCAGATCTGCTTTTCGATCGTAGTGACCATCTGATTACACTCTGCGAAATGAAATTCTCAGGAAACGAGTTCTCCATTACGCAAGATTACTTTGTCCAAATAGCAGCAAAAACGTCACCATTTGGACAAAAAATCCGTATAATATTTGTCCAAATGACGATATTTTTATATCTTTGCGGACAATTTTAAACCAACACAAATGAATCAAATTATAGGCAGAGAGTTAGAAATCAGAAAGTTGGATCGATTGTCGCATTCGGAACGCGCGGAGTTTGTGGCAGTATTCGGACGAAGGCGCGTGGGAAAAACTTTCCTCATTCGCGAATATTTCGACCATTGTTTTGCTTTCTATCATACTGGAATTTCTCCGGCTGAATTGAAAAGCGATGGCTTCGACTTGAAACGGGAGCAGTTGAGGATCTTCTGCACTTCGTTACAACAATATGGTGGAGAATGGGACGAGTATCCAAGGGATTGGTTTGAGGCTTTTGACTGCCTCACGAATTTGCTGGACAGAAAATCGAAAGATAAAAAACAAGTTGTTTTTATCGACGAGCTTCCCTGGCTGGGCATCGGAAATCCCGGATTCCTTTCTGCTTTAGAACATTTTTGGAATGGCTGGGGTACGGCACATTCGGAATTGTTACTGATCATCTGCGGATCGGCGGCCTCTTGGATGAACGAAAATATTCTAAACAACCACGGAGGTCTGTATGGACGTATTACCGATGAAATTCATTTGTCGCCGTTCACTTTGTGCGAATGTGAACAATTCTACGAATCGCGCCACATCAGTATGGACAGATACGACCAGATTCAAAGTTATATGGTGTTTGGCGGGATTCCATACTATTTGGATATGATTCGCCCTGAAAAAAGTCTTTCGCAAAACATCGACCATCTGTTTTTTACAAAAACCGGGCGATTGCGAACCGAATTTGAGCGACTTTATAGGTCACTGTTCGACCATTCGGACAAATATATGGAAATCGTTCGTTCTTTAGCTCAACTTCGTTTGGGATATACGAGAAAAGAGATTGCCGAAAAAACGGGAATTGCCTACAACGGTCGCTTGAGTAATATGTTGAACGCACTTGAAAAGAGTGGATTTATCATTTCCTACCATTATTTTGGCGGCAATGCAAAGGAAATTTATTACAAATTGACAGATAATTATTCGTTGTTTTACCTGCAATTTGTTGACGGCCAAAAGAATGAGGTAGAGAACTTCTGGACAAGCAATCTGCGGACTCCACAACTCAACACTTGGCGTGGGCTTGCTTTTGAAGACGTTTGCCTGCAGCATCACAAGCAAATCAAAAAGGCACTTGGTTTTTCGGCTGTGGCATGTAATACGGGACCTTGGCTAAGCACGAAGGGGACAGCGCAAATAGACCTGCTTTTCGATCGTAGTGACCGTGTGATTACACTCTGCGAAATGAAATTCTCAGGAAACGAGTTCTCCATTACGCAAGATTATGATGCGCAACTGAGAAACAAAACAGAACGTTTTATCAGTGAGACATCCTGTCGGAAATCCGTACAACTTGCCCTGATAACAACCTACGGACTGGAAAGGAACAACTATGCGGGCCGTTTTCAGTCTGTTGTTACGCTGGACGCACTTTTCGATAAGTTGTGAAACACCACTTCTATACCTACGGTCGCAAGATTCCCGCCCCCAGTTTCCTGCAGCGCGAGGTGCAGGAGATGAAACAGATCGTGGAGAAAAGAAGATAATGCTGTAAGTTAATTTGTGATTGTTAATCGATGATTTCTTTGTCCAATCAGCAGCAAAGACATCACCATTTGTCCAAAAAATCCGTATAATCTTTGTCCAAATGACGATATTTTTATGTCTTTGCGGACAATTTTAAGTTATATGGTGTTTGGCGGGATTCCATACTATTTGGATATGATTCGCCCTGAAAAGAGTCTTTCGCAAAACATCGACCATCTGTTTTTACAAAAACCGGGCGATTGCAAACCGAATTTGAGCGACTTTATAGATCACTGTTCGACCATTCGGTGATTTGAGCAAAGCGTGGCAGCAGAAAGGAGATTAAGGCCTCAGACAACCTATCGGCACCACAAATACGCCGTCGGGGCGGCGGTAGGCATACTGACCCACAGCGGTTACAATCAGGCAAACCGCTTAAAACTCATAATTTATTATTCTTAACTCATCACTTTTTTTGTACCTTTGCCGCCCCTAATTTTTAGCTTTATGAAAAAAACATTTATTCTGTTCGCTTTCCTATTTGCAAGCGTATTTTCAGCAACTTCGTTTGCTCAGTCTGTTTCTGAACAGCAGGCTTCTCTTGCCTGTAAACATTTCCTGATGGAAAAATATCGCGGAGATATCAATCTAGACAACGACCTTAAATTGCAGGAAACCTATTATAATGACGAAGGTTTGACCTGTATGTATCGTTTCAGCATTAAGGACCTCGGTTTTGTCGTCATTTCTGCCTCACAATCAGTAATGCCTGTGTTGGCATATTCTTTTGATGAGAATTTTGAAATGATTGATGCCGTTAAAGACCTGTTCCAGCACTACAAACAGGTGGTCACATTTACAGAAAAAGGAGATGCTCCAGCTTCTACGAAGGCGCAAACCGATTGGAGACGCTATTTGTCTGCGGATTTTTCTCCGAAAGCAGCTAAGACTCCAACACGCGGCCCGCTGTTGACGACTAGATGGAACCAGAATAAATTTTACAATACGTATTGCCCTTGGGATGCTCACGCCGGCTCCTATTACGATTTCCGTGTGCCTAACGGTTGTGTGGCCTTGGCTTGCTCTCAAATTATGAACTATCATAGATATCCTGAACACGCAACTGGTGCTACCACCTACATTCCTCCCGGGTATCCCAGACAAACCGTCTATTTCTCACAACATTTCTATAATTGGGACGCTATGTGCAACGAACCAATGTCATACGCTAATGAAATTTCCAAATTGGCATACCATTTTGGCGTGGCCATACAAATGGGTTACACAGCTGATGGTTCCGGTGCACTAACGGATGAGGCTAAAGCACAGTTGTCTTCAAAGTTCGGCTATGACCAGAATATTGCTAAATATTATAGAAATGCGTATCATGATTCCGCAGATATTGAGGAATACAAGGATTTGTTGAAAGGCGAGATTGATGCACGTCGCCCCATCTATTATGCAGGTAGTAACCAGAACTATTCCTCTGCACACGCCTATGTCGTGGATGGCTACGATGAAAACGATTGCTTCCACGTTAATTTCGGCTGGGGCGGTTCTTCTAACGGCTTCTATGCGTTAGACCATTTTGTTTCTGGCTATACCAATTGGGATTATTCCGGAGAGGCTATTGTGAGAATTTATCCGTCAGGAGCCCACCCTGATTCCTATTGCCAAGGTTTTCAAAGAAATACGGCTTCCTTCGGCTATATTGCAGACGGTTCACCTACCGCAAAGCCGTATCAGGCTAACCCGGACTGCTCTTGGATGATTGCCGTTCCAGATGCTCATACCTATTCTTTCAAATTTGACCGATTGGACGTCAATCCCGATGCCGATGTGGTGACTATTTATAATGGTCCTTCTGTCGAAAGCGGTGTTAATGCTACTATTACGGGTGCTAGCTTACCTACAGAAACGTACATCGTTAATGCTGATAGTGTGCTGATTACGTTTACTTCCAATGGCTCGGTCTCCACAAATACAGACTATTACGGTTTCCTTATCAGCTATTCTTCTGATGTGGAGTCCCAATATTGCAGCTATATGCCGGTTACGTTCACGGATTGGCACAACACCCTTACGGATGGCTCTCCTGAAGGCGCCAATTATAGAGCCGAAAGCAATTGCACCTGGAATCTCAATCTCCAATACATCAATGGTTATTATTTTGCTTTCTCGAAATTCGATCTCGGCTATGGTGACTTCGTGGATGTGTATAATGCCTCCACTACTCCTGCCACCTTGTACAAACGTTTCGACATCTTCAATCCTCCTACAGGTGTTGAACAAGTCAACTTCAAGAAAATGAGAGTCGTTTTCGTGTCAGACAACTGGGATCAGAAAGACGGTTTCGCGCTTGATTATTATGGAATATCCGGTATTGATGATTTTGAGGGTATGAATGATTTGAGTGTATATCCGAATCCTGCAACGGATAATATCTATGTCGATTACTCTTTGACAGACGCATACAAAGTCACATTCCGTCTGATGGACGCAGCAGGAAAGGTCATTGCCATAGACAATGTTGAAGCCGCCGCCGGTGACAATAAATATTCTATGAACGTCTCTAATCTTTCCAAAGGATTCTATATGATGGAAATATCTTCAGAAAAAGGCAAAGTTCTTCGTAAGATTATGGTTCAATAATTGAAAAATATCTCTAAAACACTCTTTGTGATCATGAAAGATACAATGGAACAATTTATTGCGGCAGCCCAGAAATTCCTGACGGATGTTGTGTTTACGAATCTGCCTATGATCGTATTCGCACTGGTTGTCCTATGGATTGGTTGGAAATTAATAAAGCTGCTGAATAAAGCTATCAATAAGGTATATGAACGTCATACGGTAGATAAATCACTTCAGCAGTTCCTGAATTCTTTGATCGATATCGGACTGAAGATACTGCTTTTCCTGACGGTTATGGGTATTGCCGGCATTAAGACCACCACCTTTGTGGCTATGGTCGGTGCCGCCGGCTTGGCTATCGGTATGGCATTGCAGGGTACGTTGCAGAACTTTGCCGGCGGTGTGATGATACTGCTGCTCAAACCATTTAAAGTCGGAGATTATATAGAACAAGGTACCTATAAAGGTTTTGTGGAGAAAATCCAAATTTTCTGCACCCATCTGCGTACGTATGACAACGTCATGATTATCGTGCCGAATACGGATTTGGCAACTAAAACTCTATCTAACCAGTTTACATTGCAAACTCAACGTGTTCGAGTTAATGTAGCTATTGCTTACGGTGAATCAGTTGCCAGAGCAGAAGAGGTTCTCTTGTCTGTTGCCCGCAAACATTCGGATGTCTTACAGGAACCGAAAACTCCGATGGTGAAAGTTGAGGCGTTGGGGGAAAGTTCTGTGAATCTGAGTCTGTACGTCTGGTGCCTGCCCGAAAATTTCTGGACGGTTACTTGGGATATGAACCGGCAGGTTTATGAAGCCTTTATGAAAGAAGGTGTGGAAATCCCATTCAATCAGATGGATGTACATATCAAAAACGAAGCATAAAAAAAAGACCTCGAAAGAGGTCTTTTTTTTATAGGAGAATTTTATTATCGAATAATCACACCTTCTTTTTGAGCCTTCTTGAATAACTCTTCAACGTGTTTTTCGATGAATTGCTGCTTGCGCTGGTTGAGCAACATCATTTTGGCAGCGGCTAATTCGTCTTCCGTCTCATTGACGGAACGTTGGTTCTTGTAATCCAACACTACTAGAAGATAGTGGCTCTCGCCGATTTCCTTCTCAACACGTTTGTGATTGGAAGTGACATCTTCGGGAATGTCAAAGGAAAGCTCGTTTTGAATGTCATCCAAGTAAAGCCACGCCTCATCGTCAATCATATATTCAATGGAGTCACCCAGCATTTTAGCAAGGACTTCCTTGTCTGAAACTCGTTTTTGGTCGTTGAAGAGAATAGATTTCACAGGTTCGATGAGTTTGGAACCTTTTGACAGTTTCACGTAATTGACGCGCACAATCTCTTTGTCCACTGTGTAGCGTTTGTCAAATGACTTCATGAATGTCTTGAGGTCGTTTTCTGTGATTTTGAAGTTGCTTGTGTCCGAAATGAGTTTTTCGTAATAAGTGTTGACGAGCAGGTTGTTTCGATATTCTTCCAACTGTTTGTCGAAGTTTTTCTCTTTAACGGAAAGCTTCTTCTCAGCTTCGTGAAGGAGAAGTTGCTCCCGTATCCAATCGTCAATGAAGTCGTTCACCAGTGCCAAACTGTCATTGGGTGACAGCCCTTTGGGCATAGCCTTGGCAATCTCTGATTGGTAGAGCTTGTGGTAATAGACCTGCGCAACAACCTTGTCTCTTTTGTTGGAACAGGAAGAGGCAAGGATGGAAGCGGTAAGGAGAAGCAAGAATGTTTTTTTCACGTTATTTTGTAAACAGGGATTTGAAAACTTTTTCATCTACAAATACAGGATATTTGGCACGGAGTTCCTTCAGCCAGTTGGCTTCCAAATAATCTTGGTATCTGCTGACAACGGCAGCTCTAATCTCACTGAAAGGCTTGTATTGGAGGGTGTCGTTTGGCGTTTCGACAGGGTATTCTGTCTTAATGGTTTCATAGAAATTCTCAAGACCTACACTGTCCTTTATGGCGGCATTCCAAACTTTTTCGGAGTTTATTTCGTAAAGGAGCATACCGTCGTGAAATTCGTTGACAAGGGCCCTGTGTTCAGGATATTTGACCAAAAGATGTTCGTTCTCATAATGAAGAATTCTTTCTGTAACGAATCTTGGATATGTATTTTCTAAGAAATCAATCACGCTGCTCTTGAGCTGCATACCTTGGAAACGGGACACATAATGAGCGAAATCGATGGCTGTTACGGCCTGGTCCGCAAATGTGAACATCGGTTTGAGTTTTTCGATGCCCTTGATGGAATCTATGGCTAAGGTGGTGGATTGGAAATAGGAAGCAGGTAGGTTTTTCTTGAAGAATTTCATAGCGGCCTCTTTTCCTCCTTCTTGGAATTTATATTCCACTTTGAGCTTTTCTACTAAAGATTCCTTACCTTTGCGAGAACGGGCATCACGCTGTAGGCGAGACTTGAGATTGAATTTGGTCTCATCATTGAAGATGCCATATTGTACGGAATCAAGTTTCAGAATGTGCCAGCCGATAGCGGATGGTATCGGCTCGGAGATTTCACCGTCTTTCAGATGCAGGGCGGCATATACATAATTGCCAGGGCGGCGATTGGGAACAAATGGAAGCATCACGCCGCCTGAATCCTTGGTGGCGAGGTCTTCAGAATAGCTCTTGGCCAACTCGGCGAAGGTGATACCTGCTTTGTATTTGCGCTTGATATCTTCCATTTTAGCTTTGAGGTCTGCGTTCGGTTCGCGGTCTAATGCGGCAGTGTCCTTAAGGAATATCTGAGAAACATATACTTTTGTGATGAAAGGATGCTTGTCTTGGATGTAGATGATGTGATATCCGAATTGCGTGCGCACGGGTATGGAAACCTGTCCGACAGGTGTGCTGTATGCTGCTTTCTCAAAAGGATAAATCATATCCAAAATGCCAAAATAGCCAAGCTCTCCTTTGTTGCCGTGCTGTATTCTCTGAGTTTGAGGGTTAACAAAACTTCTGGCCGATTCATCTTCAGAGTACATAGCTGCTGCTTCATTGAAATCCAATCCGTTGACGATTTTATTGCGGATTTGCATAATCTTGTTGTAGGCCGCCAAAGTATCCTTGGGTGATGCCGTCTCCAAACATCTGATCAGAATGTGGGAGCCTCTCAACATATTACGCGAGTTCGCGTATGCCTCTTCTAAAAGTTGGTCGGTGACTTCAGAGTCAGTAAGATATTGTTGCGCTGATTGGTTCCGATAAGAGGCCAGCTCCTTTTGAAAAGCTTTGGATGTGTCCATTTTCAAGGCAATGGCCTCTTGGACTTTCATACGGTAGTTGGTGTATAAATCCAGATATTCGCGTAAATCTTTTTCAGAAGATTCGCTGAGAAGATTGTTCTTTTGGTACGCATTAACAAATTCTGCTTTAGTGATTTTCTCGTTTCCAACGGTTAGCAATATGCTGTCGTCTGTTTGTGCCATGGCGGAACCTGCAAGTGATAGTGCCAATAAAGGCAATATGATACGTTTCATTGTATTTGTTTGTTTGTTGTAAAAAATTGATTTTCAAATTATTATAATGATTTGTTGCTTTTTTCAAAAGCTTGCAAATATACAAAAATGGCTTTATTATCTCCAGATTGATAATAATAAAAATGCAAGACCAGAAGAATGAGGTCTTGCATACAAAGAGAAAAAGAGTTGGACAATTAAGTTTATTTCTTTATTTCGGATAGAAATTCTCCTACAACAAAGCAACTGCCTCCGATGAAAATAATATCATCGGCTGCGGCTTGCGATTCGGCGGACAGATAGGCTTCTTTTACTGAAGAATGTACTTCGCACGCCAGTCCGCGTTCTTGTAGCATTTCGGCCATGGATTGTGCGGGGATGGCGCGCTCTATGTCGGCTTGGCATACATAGTATTTGGCGGATTTTGGCAGTAGGGGAATAACGTGGTCGATGTCTTTGTCTTTTACCATCCCAAAAACAATGCGAAGCTGACGGCATGGCATCGTGTCCAGTTGCCGCATCGTAATGCTCAGTCCGCCGACATTGTGCCCGACATCGCAGATGGTCATGGGTTCTTTGCGTAGCACTTGCCAACGGCCTTGGAATCCCGTGTTTTCAAGCACGTGTTCGACGGCTGCCACGGTGACATCCTTGTCGCTCGGCAATAGTTCCTGCAAGGTGTCTGTGGCCTGAAGGAATGTGACGAGGTTCTTCCGCTGATATTCGCCGTGCAAGGGCAGGTTCAGATGCTCATAACGGATGTTCCCGAACACGTCTGTGACGGTGCAGTCGAATAAATCTCCTGTAATCGTGTAGTTGTCGGAAGCCAAAAATAAAGGCGCGTTTTTCTGATTGGCGATATCTGTGAAAACGGGATAGCTTTCAGGATGAAATTCTCCAATGACGACAGGCGTGTCCTGTTTGATGATACCGGCCTTTTCGAAGGCTATTTTGGCAATCGTGTCTCCCAACATCTGGGTGTGTTCCAACGTGATGTTGGTGATGACGGACAATAAAGGACGAATCACGTTCGTGCAGTCCAATCTCCCGCCTAGTCCGACTTCGATGACGGCTATATCTACTTTCTGCTGAGCGAAATAATAGAATGCTAAGGCGGTCGTCATTTCAAAGAACGAGGGCTCCAACTTGTCGAATTCGGGTTTGAATTTTTGGAAGAAGTCCAACACTTCCTCTTCTGAAATCATCTGCCCGTCAATGCGAATCCGTTCTCGAAAATCAACCAGGTGCGGTGATGTGAAAAGGCCTGTCTTGAGGTGCTGTTCTTGGCAATAGGAGGCCATCAGGTGCGCGACGGAACCTTTGCCGTTTGTTCCAGCGATGTGTATGGATTTGAACTTCCGTTCTGGATTGCCGACAATCTTGAGGAGTGCTTCAATATTTTCAAGTCCTTCCTTGTATGCGGATGATCCGATTTTATGATACATCGGATAGGCTTGGAAGATTTTATCAATGATTTGTTTGTACTGTGTATTCATTATTGCAAACGCAAAGGGCGCAAAGGCGTTAACTTAGTTGTCTGTGCCGAAAATAATATAGCGTCGTTCTTTTTTACCTCTATCGTATCTGATAGTTTTGGCTTTGGCTAAGCATTCTTGCTGTATGGACCTATTGGTAATACTACTTTTTGAGGGGACAAGGTTGGCTTTGGACACAGTTCCATTTTCTTCGATGAATACTTCTACGCAAACTGTGCCATGGTCTTCTTTGATTTCGAAACTGGGTTTGGACTTCATACTTCTATTTCCAGTTCCAGCTCCATAGCCGCCGCCGGAGCCGGAGCCTGTGCCGGGACCGAGGCCGGAGCCCGTTCCAGTGCCGATGCCGGAACCTTGGCCGCCGCCAGAACCGCTGCCACCACGACCACCCTTATATAGGGAACTTTGGTCCACTTGTGGCGTTGGTGTTGTAGTTGAAGATGGATTAGTCCTAGGCGCTGTAGTTGTGGCTGGCGCGTCTTGCGCGTTCTGCGTCGCGTAATTTTGGCCCGTGGAAACGGAAGAAGACTTAGGGGATGGCACTTCCGCACCACCGCCACCTCCTCCTCCGGTGAGTTGCTCTATATCCACATAGAACGTCTTCTTGGGCGGGGGAGGAGGAATAATTGACTTCAAGCCGAAAGTCAGTAAGAGGATGATTATGAGAATCATCACTCCTATTGACGTCACGCCTGAAATCAGATTATCTTTTCTATTCTCGTTCGTTTCTTTCATTTTCCTTCGGTGGCTAACACCATTTTATATCTTTCTTCTTCAGGATAAGATTCGTTTAGCTGGTTGAGTACGTCCATCAGTGCGACGACATTCTCCACGGGAACACTTTTGTCTGCACGCAATATGATGGACTTCATTCCCGAATTGTCTTGGGCTGCTGCCTCTTCCAATGCGGGAAGCAGGGATTCATACGGGATGGCTTGCGCATTCGAACCTTCCGGGTTTACAAAATATTGTAAGTCTTCATTGATATACACTTCAATGTTCTTGGAAACCAACTGCTTGTCCGAATTGCTCTTGGGCAACACCAAATTGATGGCGTTGGGTGACACCATAGTTGAAGTCAGCATAAAGAATATCAGCAACAGGAACACCAAGTCCGACATGGAGGTGGCGCTGAATGTTGTGTCAACCTTGTTTTGCATTTTGATAGCCATAATGCTGCTGTTTTTTCGTTATACGTTTTCGTGAAGCAGGTCCATAAATTCCGTGGTGCGGATTTCCAGCATATAGACCACGTTGGAGATTTTGGAGACAATCATATTGTGGAACACGAGAGCCAAAACGCCAACAATAAGACCGGCCACGGTAGTGATCATTGGGGTGTAGATACCGGAAGACAAGGTGCCGATGTTGAAATTGTTCGGGTCAGCAGCCATATTGTGGAAGGCTGAAACCATACCGACGACGGTACCCAGGAAACCGAGCATCGGGGCGATGGCGGCAATGGTTGCCAGTGCGGAAACGCCTTTCTCCAAGCGCCCGACTTCGATGTTGCCTTCGTTCTCAACTGCTGTGCGGATGTCATCCAACGGTCTGCCGATACGGGACAAACCCTTTTCAATCAGTCTGGCAGAAGGATTGTCGTTGCCTTTGCACAAGGCAACTGCGGATTCCAACTTGCCGTCGTGGATGAAATCGCGGATGTTATTCATAAAATTGTATTCTTCTTTGGAAGCTCTGTTTAACACCATCAGCTTTTTCACGAAAAGATAAATGGCAAATCCCAGCATCAAAAATAGTGGGATCATAATCCAAAGACTGTTGAGGGCGAAGACGAGTTTGAAATAGGAAACCTCCTCTACTTGGGCAGCTTGTTCTGCTACAACGGGCATGGTTTCGGCAGTAGCTGCCTGTAATAACAATAAATGATTCATAATTGTAAAAAATTTCAGCAAAAATACTATCTAGTTTCTGATTTGAACAAATACAACGTCGTTTTTTTCTAACAAGGCATTGTTTATATTCTGTTTTGCTTAACGAACGCATCCGTAGAAAATTGTCTATTTTTGTGCTCCATTGAAAAAAAATTCCCTTGTTAAATCCATTTTGTGCAAATGAAAGTCACAAACCACGTTGTATCAAACAAATCTACAGGTAGAAACACGACGAGAACATTGTCGCGTAAGGCGGCTGCCCAATCCAAGTCTTCGACACCGAAAAAGAAAAAGTCCGAGAAAAAAAAGACGAAATCTTCAACGGGTTCCCTTTGGTCTGCTTTGGCAAGTCCTGGTGCCATCCAAATCTATGGCGTGCTGATTATGGCCTTTGCATTGTTGCTGGCGGTCTCCATCGTCTCATTCTATTTCCACGCCCATAACAACATCACGTTTGTGTTGAGCGGAGGCGAAAGCGTGGTTTCTCAAAATATTGCGCGCGGCGTAGGCGCCTATCTCGCGTATGCTTTCGTCAACGAAATCTTCGGTGTCTTTTCCATCGGATTCCCGTTCCTTTTCTTCCTATACGGCCTGCGCCTTACTACTGGAAAGTCGTTCCTGTCGCTGGGCTCCACTACTATGAATACCATCCTGACAATGGCTTGGTTATCTCTGCTGTTCGGCCTTTTCTTCTATAAAGGAGACCATACGTTTGTGGCAGGCATGTTCGGTAATTATACGGCAGGCGCTCTGCTGGAAGGCCTCGGCAAACTGGTGACGGCTCTCATCGTAATAGTCCTCTTTGTCGTGATTCTCATCCTTTGTTATAAATTCCCGATTGCCGTCGTGATGGACCAACTCCAACAAAAAATTGTAAAACTTCCTGATAATGATGAAAATGAGGAACCGGGAACTGGATTGATAAGCAGAAAGAAGAAATCCAAACGGAATAAAAAGGATGATGGAGAAGAAGTGGAATCCAAGTCTTTGCGTGAAGATTTGGACGACCTCTATATCTCCGACCACGGCTGCCTGAGTAAGGAATATGGCTCCAATACGACATCGTGGGATATCGAACATCCGAAAAATGAGTCTGTTGAACCTTCTGCCTCTTTCAAGCAAGCGAAAGACGAACCTCAGCAAGAAGAAGTGCCTTTCGAATGGGTCGGTCAAAATCAGGTGGAGAAAGATGAGCAGGAATTGGAAGAAGTAACCGAGGATATGTACGAAGATGAACCGGAACAGGATGAATACCATCCGCTTACGGCTGAAGAAGTGCGTAATCTTCCTCCGTATGACCCGCGTGCCGAACTCTCCACATACGAGTTCCCGCCCGTCGATTTGTTGAATGAGTATCCTTCCAAAGAGGCTACGGCGGAATTGATGAAACGCGAATTGCTGGATAACAAGAAGCGTATTGAGGCAACGCTTAACAGCTTTAATATTCCTATTAAGAAAATATCTGCAACTGTCGGTCCGACGGTGACCCTATATGAAATTGTCCCCGCTGACGGTGTCCGTATCAGCAAAATCAAGAACTTGGAAGACGATATCGCTTTGAGCCTTGCCGCTTTGGGTATCCGTATTATCGCGCCGATTCCCGGACGCGGAACCATCGGCATTGAAGTCCCGAACAAGAATGCCGACATCGTCTCTATGCGCGAAATCATTGTTTCCGACAAATTCCAGAACAACAATTACGCGCTTCCTATCGGTTTGGGCCGTACCATCAGTAACGAGCCGTTTGTGGTCGATTTGGCCAAAATGCCGCATTTGCTCGTTGCCGGCGCTACGGGACAAGGTAAATCCGTAGGCCTGAATGCGATTATCACATCCCTTCTCTACACCAAGCATCCGTGTGAGATGAAGATGGTGCTGGTCGATCCTAAGAAGGTTGAGTTCACGTTGTATTCTGCTATTGAAAATTACTATTTGGCCAAACTTCCAGATAACGGTGATGCCATTATCACGGATGTTAAGAAGGTGGTGCGCACGCTCAATTCCCTTTGCAAGGAGATGGACGACCGCTATGATTTGCTGAAAATGGCCAAGATGCGCAATATTAAGGAATATAATGCCAAGTTCTGCGCCCGCGAGCTTTCGCCGGCTATGGGACACCGCTATCTGCCATACATCGTGCTGATTATCGATGAGTTCGGCGACTTGATTATGACGGCAGGCCGCGAGGTGGAACAACCGTTGGCCCGTTTGGCCCAATTGGCGCGTGCTATCGGCATCCATCTGGTGATAGCAACACAACGTCCTTCTGTGAACATCATCACGGGTAGTATCAAGGCCAATTTCCCAGCCCGTATTGCTTTCCGCGTGCAGTCCGGCGTTGACTCCAAAACGATTTTGGATGCGACCGGCGCCAACCAGCTGATCGGCAAAGGCGATATGCTGATTTCCACGGGTAGCGATTTGGTGCGCCTGCAGTGCGCTTTCGTGGATACTCCCGAAGTGGAAAAAATTGCCGAATACATTGAATCAAAGGCTGAAGTCAGCCCGCTGCTCGAACCGTTCGAACTTCCCGATGTCCCCGAAACTGGTTCGGAATCCTCTTCCGATACAAACTTTGATGATGAACCAAGCTCCGGAGAAATAGACCCGCTGTTCGTAGATGCCGCCGTCCTGATGGTTCAAACACAACAAGGCTCAACCTCCCACATCCAGCGAAGAATGAAGCTGGGATACAACCGCGCCGGCCGCATCATGGACCAACTCGAAGAATTTGGAATCGTTGGCCCGACAAACGGCAGCAAACCCCGTGATGTCCTGATAAAGACCGAAGCGCAACTCCGCGAAATGCTCGCTTCCAAAGGAATGCTTTAAACTTTAAGATGGTTTTGCTATCTTTGGAAGCTCGTTTTTTCAGTTAAAGAACAAGAAAGGAAGACGTAGCACCTCCCTATTCTTTAAACTTTAAACCTTAAACTTTAAACCTTCACCAATATGATAAAGCGTACTTTTGTCTTCACCCTGATTCTTTCGTTGGTTATTTTCACCTCTCAGGCGCAAAACACCGACGGTGGCGCCACTGAACTGTTGAAGAAGGTATCGGCCAAGTACCAGACATTTACTTCTATGCAGTTCCATTACACGCTGAAGATATCCAAAGAAAGCAAAATAATAAGAACAATGCAGGGCGATTTTGCCTTAAAGGGAAACAAATATCATACGACGTATAACGGTCAGACATTTTACTGCGATGGCCATTCTATTTGGAATTATCAGAAGTCAACGAACGAGGTCTCGATTTATGAATATGATCCTGATGATGATGAGAATTTGATGAACCCTCAGAAACTTTTGAAGAATTGGGACAAGCAGTTCCGCGCGAAATTCATCAGGGATGAGTTTATCAATAATGTATCAAACGCTATTATAGACTTGACACCGAAAACCTCGCAGTCCTATTATCGTATTCGCATATATATAAATAAAGGTAATAACCAGATTCTGCGCATTGCCGTTTATGAGAAGGACAATACGATATATTCCTACTATATTGAGCAGTTCAAATCAAACGTGACCTTATCGGATAGTTACTTCGTGTTTGATAAAAGCAAGTATCCCGGAGTAGAGGTGAATGATATGCGATAAGGTCGTCTATTGCAATTTCCGAATAGATTTTCCAACATTGATCCAGTGGTCGGCGACACGCTCGGCATTGGATGAGAGAGATAGGTATTGTGCGCCCACATCAGGTGTGCATACGCCTTTGCTCAAACGCTGAATGTGGTTGTCTTCCATTGTCTTAGTGAGGTCGTCAATTTCTTCCTCTATGACATTGGCATTTTCAAGAGCTTCAAAATCCACATCTTTATAAGCCTTCATAACGAGATCGTAAACATCTTTGATGCGGGTTTGCAGTTGACGGATTTCCTTGACGGCGCTTTCGGAGAAGTTGTGGTTGAGGAATCGCAAACTGTCGGCATATTCCACGATGTTTTCAGCATAGTCGCCGATACGTTCGAGGTCGCGTACGGAGCGGAAGGTGGTAGATAGGTAGATGTGGTCCTGTTGGTTGATGCGTGGGTTGTCCGATAGTTTGACCACGTAATCGACAATGGCCTGGTTGAGGAAGTTGAGTTCGTTTTCGCGAATGCGGAAAGTCTCAGCTTCGGCAAAATCCATAGTACAGATGATGTTCAGGGAACGATTGAAGTTCTCCATTGCGATTTCCGCCATATTGATGATTTCGTGTTTGGTCTGCTGAATGGCCACAGGAGGAGTCTTCAACAAGTTGTCATCCAAGAAGTAAAGATGTGGTGCGTCAGGATCTTGCACGCTTTTGTCTTCGGGAACGAGTCGGCAGACAAAGTGAACTAAGGCGTTGGTAAGGGGCAGGATGATGATGACTGTGCAGACGTTGAAGAAGGTGTGGAACATAGCCAGTTGCGTTTGTGGCGCGTCAGGGAACCACGTGGCGAAAATGTTGCCGTAAGAGAAGCTGCCGCCAGTGATGAGCCACAGGATGCCTTCAACGATGAGGAAGATGATGACGCCGCTGATGTTGAAGAAGAGGTGGATGAGGGCGGTGCGTTTGGCATTGCGTCCGGATGTTATGCCGGCAATGATGGCCACGATACAGGAGCCGATGTTGGAACCCATCGTCATAAATATACCCTGGTCAATGTTGATGAGTTGGGTGACGACCATAGCCAAAGCGATAGAGGTCATCACGGAGGAACTTTGTATGATGGCGGTCAGGATGGCGCCGATGAGAACGAGGAGCAGGGGATTGCTGATTTTGGAGAGGGCGACTTTGATGGAGTCCTGTGCGGCAAAGTCTGCCATTGAACTGCTCATCAGCTCCAAACCGACGAAGAGCATACCAAATCCGGCGAGGATACCGCCGATTTTCTTCCAAATATCCTTTTTGGCAAAAAGCATAATAAAGGCGCCGACGCCTGCCAATGAGCAAAATACGATGGACGAGGTGATGGCGCTGTTGCCTCCGAACATACCGAGAGCCACAATCTGTGCGGTAATGGTCGTGCCGATGTTCGCACCGTAGATGATGGTGGCGGCTTGGACCAAGGAGATAATGCCCGCATTAACAAAGCCGATGGCCATCACGGTGGTGGCACCGGAGCTCTGAATGGCTGCGGTACCTAATGCGCCAATGCCGACACCGAGCAGCTTGCTCTTGGATGCTTTGGAAAAAAGACGCTTTAATTTGTTGGAAGATGCGGATTCAAGGTTAGTGCTCATCATCTGGCAGGCAATGAGGAATATGCCGATACCTGCTGTGAGCGTGAGAATTGCGGATAAAACTGCTGCGAAACTCATATATAAAAGTTAAAGCCGCGAAAATAAAAAAAATGTGCGAATATGCGGATGCGAAATTCGTAAATGTGTGAATGTTTCTATACTGGTTGGCTGAAAATATCCCGCTACTTCCCGCGCACCTCGCGCTGCAGGAAACGGGAAAGGGAATGGAATGGCCGTAAACGTAGAAGGTGATGGTGGAGAATCCGGCGAGGAAGAAAGGCAATTATAATATTTTATCATCCCATAAATCTGACAAAAATTCAAGAACCGGAATGATTTCCACACCATTTGTCTTTCGCCTATATTGATCAAAAGAAACAACAATAAGCCTGCATTCTGGAAAATCTTCTGAAAAGGCTTTCAAGCCCTTCAAGTGTCTGGACATCACTTCGCTACAGGATTTGATTTCTATGGCCACCCTTGCATTTCCCACAACGGCATCGACCTCATAACCGGATGCCGTGCGCCAATATGACAATTTTTCGGTAGATTTATGGTAGCCAATCCAGGCAACAAGTTCTTGAATGATAAAATGTTCGAAAGAGTGACCGAAAATTTCCGTGCCGGGTTGCATATTTCTCCGCCCTAAAAGATAGTTGACGATGCCGACATCATAATAGTAGAATTTCGGTGATAGAATGGCTCGGCGTTTTTTGCTGGCCGTATAAGCTGGAACAAAAAATCCGAGTAAAGTATCTTCCAACACTTCAAAATACGATTTTACGGTACGCTGATCAATGCCACAATCCTGAGCTATGTTTTTATAAACAACCATTTCACCATCGCATTGTGCAGCAACTTCCATAAAGTGTGAAAAGGACTGCAGATTGCGAGAAATTGCCTCTTCTCGGATTTCTTCATTGAGGTAAACGGAAATGTAGGCTTGAAAACGTTCCCATGGATTCCCAACCATATAATGCCGCGGAATCATACCGTTGTTCACCGCACGAATGATGTCGAAATCCGGAATTTCCGCACTTAC
>JAZRYT010000072.1:0-3287 GCA_045600905.1 Bacteroidales bacterium | reverse complement strand
AGTCCACGCTCTCGGCTTATACTCCGCATCCAAAATACCTGCCACCGCCTTGCTCTTTTCATCCCGAACCACCTTCTGCAAATTGGCTGCGTATTCAAGTGGAGGAAATTGTGGTGCGAAAACCAAAATCACGCCCTTCGCACATTCGATTTCCTTTTGGAACTCAACGTCTACACCCCTAAATCCAACAAGCGTAAATCTCTCATCATCAGACTTCCCATGATAAAGGCAAACACAATCCGTACCCTTAAATCTTGCAGCGTAAAGGTCTTTGTAGGTTTTATCTCCCCATTGCGCATGGTTCCGCAATTCCTTTGGAAGCAGCATGCACATATGATGCGCCCCCTTCCTTGGAATTGGCCTCGTATTAGGGAACTTCATCACCATTGAACCGTTCTTATTAAACGACTCAAATATGGCAACAAACATTTCTCCCTTTTCGTCCAACAAACGCCGTGCGGATGCTTCAAACTTGACCTGAAACTCCTCTGTCGTGGCTTTCAGTTCATCTTCCAAGAATTGCCAATGCTTATCTCGTGTAATTCGCATTAAAGCACCTCCTGTTCATCATCCGGTTTCATCTGAGCAACCTTATCCTCTTCTGAAAGTTGGTTCTCCGGCAGATCAAACATCTTTGCCGTTCCAACCTCCATTGGGACCAAGGAACCAAAGTCAAAATGGAAACCCTTAAACCACCGCATAATATGTGCAAGTTCTTCAAGCCGATTCTTGGAATCAAGATTCCCCTTTGTTGAGAAACTAAAATCAATCCTTTCCCGATTGCACACCAGATCCCGGAAAGGAACACTACAAATACCTTCGCTCGTCCGAACCAACAATTTGGCATTAGGTTTTAGCAATTGGCACCAATCCTCTGTTGTCAATTGAAACGGCCTGGATTTATCAATATAGCTATGCACAACAAGCGGATATTCTATGCCATCCTTCATTACACCATTAATCGTGCTGCAATTGTCTTCACAAATTCCTTGTTTGAATTCAAACCCCTCTTGCATTAGCTTCTGAGCAGCCAGTTTTTTTGCCTCAAGAAGGGCCGCGTGACGCTCATCTGCCGAAAGCCCAGACATTCGATTATCGGCCACTGCAACAACAGCCTCCGTCAGCTTAGCTCCATCAACGATCAAACTTTCAACGTCTCCTGCGTTATCCAAATCCGCTTTGGGAGCCACCTTCGTCCCTCCATTAAGCAGTCCCTTGATGTCTTCCTCTGTGAACTTCTCCTCCAACTGTAGTAATAGCCCCAATTTCTCAACGGAAACTCCAACACCAACTTTTTTATCGAAACCTGCAGCACAAAGCTGTTGGCCAAGCTTCAACGCCGCCCTATTTTCTTCCGTCAAGGTCTCTATTGCTACCAACTCAGGATTCCGCTTCATTTGAAGCGCATCCATCAATTGAAGGGCCTGCCTAGAGGTATGTTCGTATTCATTCGGAATATCTTCCCGATAGATTTCCGAGGGAGAGACTATCCGGCCTTTCAAATCAAAAAGCCATCGATTTGTTCTTAATCGTTTGAGCGTCTCGCTCGGCGAAACAGGATATCCACATGACATTTTCTTCACAAATCCAACCTTATGACAATTGCGCTCAATGAAACAGCACAACAACCTCCACATCACATGCGATAACACCTTTTGCTCTTCTACTGGCAACGACCCAAACTTATCTAAATTTCCACAACAATGATTTATACCCGGTGCGCCACGAACTTGAATTTCCTTAACAATATCATTCACCCCTAACTTTTTCAACAACGCATCAATCTCGCTCCCATTTTCTTTCCCAACCAAATCTACGAGCAAATCCCTTTCGACACATCGCGCCGCAAAGCCCTTAAAATACACTTCAAAATCTTCATTCGGGAAATATAGATTTTGCTTTGCCGCGGCAACACTATATGCTCTTCCGCCGAATTCGCGAACCAGCAAAAATGGGCATTCCTTCATAGATTGTATCAGCTTTTCCCTGTCGTCCCACTTGGATTCAAGATAGCACACTAAAACTTGCTTAACCAGTCGGCAGTACTCATTCCACTCATCACACACTTTCACTTTGGGAATTTTGTCAACAATAATCTTCTTTATGGCATCCATTCGCGACGGTCTGCGAAGTCCAACCCGCTGAAAGAATGCTTCAGCATTACTTTGCTTCAATAACTCAGGATGAACCGTTGGGAATTCCCACTCAATTTCTATCGGAAGATAGACAGCGATCTCTCCCTTCCCGTTCTTGGCGGACGTAACATTACCATTTGCATCAAAAATAATCGGTGCTATTTTTGCACTCTCTGTGAGAGAATGATTTTTCAGGATCAGTCCATACAAATCGTTCACCCAATTAAACCCTCGCCTCTTAACGAAATCTGGTGTAAGTGCATTTACAACTTTTGCCAAAGACAACGACTCAGTTTCCGGTATCCACTTCTTAATGTCACATGTTACATCATCTTTAAGATCGGCCGAATGTTCCGTAAATACCCATTCGTAGGCATTGCCGCAGAGATCTCGCATTATATCTGTCGGCAACAACTTGAGCACCTCCCTTGAGCCGGCCCATTGTGCATGTTTCAAATTCGTATAGCCATTATCGGTCCGAAAGATTGCCTCCTCATTAATAAGCGCCAAAAATGGCAACTCAAAATATTCAAACATCCTAACACGATTCTTTCGAATAAGTTCACACGGGAACAATTGAAAAATACTATCATCGAGTACTTCGAGCTTCTTAAAGACAAGGACGGCATCTGCTGCCAGCACTGCAAGTTTGTTCACAACCCCCCGGTTATACAGATTATCTACGAGGCCCTGCCGATTATCCACCAGGCCAAAAGGCGCATGAACATAAAAATGCAGCCATGTATCAACATCCGTTTGAAAATAACAAAACGCCTTAGTGCTTTGTTGCGTCGGAATCGGCCGACCATTTGCATCAATCAGAAATCCAACAGCATATTTCCTTCCGTCAGAATTCGTCCGTGACATCACCCGAATATCTTCTGTGTTCGTGGCACCTCCACATTCTGCCGTAATCTTAATCTTCCGCGTTTGTACATTTTCACGATTCGGCAAAACGGCAACCTCCTCCGCGAATTCCTCCTTTCGATATACAGAATGACCCCGCTGTACTTCACCTTGAAAAGATTGGCACGATATGCACTTCAAGTGGTTCAAAAACAGCAACGGGAATTTCAACTTCAAAATTGAATCTTCTATTTCTTTTGAAAGTGTTTGAGCGTCAGATTGCTTTCTAAATGGAAGCACAAACAG
>JAZRYT010000071.1:0-22916 GCA_045600905.1 Bacteroidales bacterium | reverse complement strand
TTGGACGAATTCTGCTATAAGTTCAATAGGATGTACTTCGGCGATAAGACCTTCGACAGACTGGTTGTTGCGTCAATAAGCTACAAACCGAACTTCGAGCACCGCACGTACAACTCGTCACTTACTTGCGGATAATCATTTATTCATTGTTCATTATTCATTATCCTACGCACGCTCGTAAATGTGCTGCAATCCCTACCGCGGGATGAACGGCTATCATCGTTCGTACCAACATAGCACAAAAAAAAATCAGTCCGAAACTTTCGTTATCGGACTGACCTAGTAGCGAGTAGGAGATTCGAACTCCTGATCTTCAGGATGAAAACCTGACGTCCTAGGCCTCTAGACGAACTCGCCGTTGTGCTGTCGTTTTGACGGGTGCAAAAATACACTTTTTTCTATTAGTTCAGCACTTTTATGAAAAAAAATTTTTTTTTTATTTTTCCTTATCTTGTTCAAAGCTGAAACCCAGGCGTTTACCGGTTTTTATCAGGTTCTGATCTTCGATTTGAAGCATATCATTAACCGTAATAATCTTCGTTTCTTCGTAATCTGGAACCAATAAATCGAAGTTTATCGTGTAAGTTATCGCAGATTTGAGAATTTCTTTGACTGATTCCTTGGAAATTTTATTGCTGCTAAAATTGTTCAAAACCTGTGCCAACTCCTTTTTTCCTTCAATATAATAATGTCCCTCCTTATTAATAAGGATACGTCCGATCATATAACCGAGGTCGTTGATACGATTATATTTGAAGGAGTCACCGAGGAAGTTGAAGATTTGAATCATACCGCAATAGGAACGGGTCTTGTCTTCCTTAATATAAGGAGAGCGCATCACCTCGTGATCGCGGGAAAATTCGAAAATATTACTATGCATCAGAAACACCAACACGTCACCGGCGAATTTCAGCTGGAACTGATATTGGGTTTTGTTATCGTATCGCACGGGAATGTCCTCGTGGTCATCCGCATAATTGATTCTGTAAAAATCCTCGAAACCTTTCGCACATTCTTTGAAAAGCTGCATTGTTTCGAGCGTAACGCCAAAGATATCCTGTTTTAGCTGACCTTTGGAGATTAAAAGATTACATAAAGAGTCGTCCATTGTGTTTTTATTTTTGAGGGCGCAAACTTACACAAAAATCCGTTTCACCGCTCAAAAACGTCAAAGTATTTGACAATGTCCCCAATTGTTGTCCAAACAAAAAAAATAAAAGGTGATACTATTTTCTTTTTTTGTATGTTTGCGGCTTCTTAAAATAAAACTATAAGTCTATGATTAGTTCTTACTTACTTATCGCAGGATATTTCATTTTCCCCGTTATTATCATCCTGCTTTTCAACAAACACAAATGGGCGCAGAAAATCGGAACCGTTATTTTGGCATACGCCATCGGCATCATTATCGCCCTTTTAAACACGGCTTTCAACTTCCTTCCCAACGGAGAAGACGCTGCCACTCTCAATAAAATCCAAAGCAGTCTGATGAGCGTCTGCGTGCCATTGGCCATTCCTTTGATGTTGTTCAACTCCGATTTCAAGCTGTGGACAAAATCTCTAAAAAAAACCATTGTGGCTATGGTCGGAGGTATCTTCGCCGTATGCCTTGCCGTTGTATGCGGATACTTTATTTTCAAAGGACAGGGTTACGGTACCGGCAACGAGTTTGAAAAAGTCGCCGTAATGATTACCGGCATATACACGGGTGGAACGCTGAATTTCACGGCATTGAGCAATATCGTGCACGCAGATCCGAACACCTACAACATCACATTGGCATTTGAGGAAATCGTCACCTTACCGCTTATCATCTTTATTATGGCCGGCGGTTATAAGATCTTCCGCAAGTTGATGCCAGCCAAAGACGAAACCACTCTTGATTTGGCAAACGAGCAGGAAATCGCAGACAGCACCTTCGAGAACTACCGCGGAATGCTCAAGCTCAAAACTTTCGGCAAAATGATGATGGGACTGCTTCTTTCCGTCCTGATGCTCGGCATCGGCGTCGGCCTATCCATCGTCATCACCGGGAAAATCAACGAATTGGTCGTCATCCTGACCATCACCACATTGGCCATCATAGCTTCTTTCAGCAAAAAAATTCGTGACATCCCCAAGACATTCGAGTTAGGTATGTTCTTCATCCTCATTTTCAGTGTGGTTGTCGCCTCCAAATTCGACGTCACCAAGATTGACAGCTCATCTCTGACCATTATGTGGTTCATTCTGTTCGTGATGCTGGCCTCATTAGCCGTCTATATCCTCATCTGCCGTTGCTTCAAAGTAAGCGGTGACCTGTTCACCGTCAGCTACATCAGCCTGCTCTGCTCTCCCCCATTCGTTCCGCCTGTCGTGGAAGCTATGGGCAATCGCAAAGTGCTCATCAGCGGCATCGCCATCGGTCTGGTCGGCTATGCCATCGGCAACTACTTAGGTTCCATTTTCGCAGCATTTCTCGGCATTCTCTAAACGCTATGAAGTCCTTAATTGACAAACTTGACACCTTGCACATTTTGTCCAAGGATGAATTTGTGCGGCTCATTTCCGAGCATAACGAATCAGATGCCCAATATCTTTTTGAGCGGGCACGCTTGGCTCGCCAGAAGTATTTCGAAACATCTGTGTATTTGCGCGGTTTGATTGAGATTTCAAGTTATTGTCACAACGACTGCCTATACTGCGGCATCCGCCACAGCAATGCCGCAGCAGAGCGTTATCGTCTCACGGACGAACAAATCCTCCAATGCTGTGAACAAGGCTATCATCTCGGGTTCAGGACTTTTGTGCTGCAAGGCGGTGAAGATTCCAAATTCACGGACGAGCGCCTGACCAAGCTCATCCAAGACATACGCCACAGCTATCCAGCCTGCGCCATCACCCTGTCCTTGGGCGAACGGAAGCGCGAAAGCTACCTGCGGCTTTTTGAAGCGGGGGCCGACCGCTATCTGTTGCGGCACGAAACCGCCAACGCAGGCCATTACGGACAGCTGCACCCATCGTGGATGTCGCACGCCAAACGAATGCAGTGTCTTCAAGACCTCAAAGAAATCGGATACCAGGTCGGTACAGGCTTTATGGTGGGCTCGCCTTTCCAGACAGCGGAACATTTGGCCGAAGACCTGCTATTCATCGCCCAATTCCATCCCCAGATGGTGGGCATAGGTCCATACATTCCCCACCACGCCACTCCTTTTGCTGAGCAACCTGCCGGCACTGTCGAGCAGACCCTCTTTTTATTAGGACTCCTACGCGTTATGATGCCCCAACTGCTGCTTCCGGCCACTACCGCATTGGGCACATTGGATCCGCAAGGACGCGAGAAGGGATTGTTGGCAGGTGCCAACGTCATTATGCCCAACCTCTCGCCTGCCGATGACCGCAGCAAATATATGATTTACGACAACAAACTCGCCACCGGCGCGGAATCCGCCGAAGGACTGGCAGAGCTGAACTCCATCATCGAGTCGGTCGGATATCACGTGGAACAAAGCCGTGGCGACGCACCCACACAATAATTCCCACAAATTTGCGTTACCCAATCTGTCTTTTTAAGAAATCTGATTATGGTAAAAAACAAATTATTCTCTATCATCATTCTTTGCGGATTGACGTTTCTCTGTGGAATGGTGAATGCTCAAAGCGAAGATTCCTGTTATGCCAAAGCTCCATCCGAAGTGGCAGTAGGTCAACAATTTAAATACACTGTTTCCACATCTGAGCAAGGCGAGATTCTTTCAACCGACTTCGGCAAACTCGAATATGTCAGCGGGCCTTCCGTAGGCTCAAGCACGTCCATTTCGATGGTGAACGGGAAAGTCGATCAAAGCACGACCTACACCTATACTTATTATTTATCGGCTTCGAAGGAAGGGACTTTTACGATTCCGGGTGTCACGATTTCCATCGGCGGGCGTGTTGTCAAGAGCAATTTCGTCATTGTCAGCGTGGTGAAAGCACCCAAAAACCAGCCTCAGGAGGAGCCACAGCAAAGCGACAGCTGGTTCCATTTCGATTTTCCGCAATGGCCGGGAATGCCGCAACAGCCTCAGACACAACCCCAGCAGAGGTCGAAGACAGACAAAGCGCAAATTGACGACAAAATCGGGAAAGACGATATGTTCATCAAGGCCTTCTCCTCCAAGCTGGAGGCTTTCCAAGGCGAGGCCATTGTCGTGACGCACAAGCTGTACATCAAAGACCAGAACAACGGCTACAGCATCGAGCGTGCCATTTTCGACCAGTCGGACGCTTTTTGGGCCAACGCGCTCGAATTGGACCACCGCGACCAAACAACCGAAAACATCAATGGGAAATCCTATACCGTCTATACCATCAAACAGACCGCTTTCTACCCGTGCAAAGTCGGGAAACTCGCGATTCCGAAATTGAACCTCACCCTTCGCATTCGCGTGCCAGCGACGGTGAAAGACCCGTTCTGGGGAACCTACTCCACCTACCGCAACAAAGATATAACCCTGACCTCCAACGACATTCCCGTCAAAGTAAAGACATTGCCCAACGCACGTTCCGCTGAAACGGACATTGTCGGCAATTTCTCCATCAGTTCCTCTTTAAGCAAGACAGAAGCTCACACCAACGAGCCTATCACTTTGACAGTCACCGTTTCCGGCACCGGCAACCTCCACCACATCAGCGCCGACGACCTGAACATCGACTTCCCAACGGACTGCGATGTCACCTACCCCAGAATTTCCGGACACATCTCTACCAAGGGCGATATCGTCTCCGGCTCCAAGACTTTCAAATACACGATTATACCTCGCTCCGAAGGCACTTTCTTCCTTCCCGGCGCCACCTACAACTATTACAACTACGAATCCGGCAGCTACAAAACGATTTCTTCCCAAGACTACCAAATCGAAGTCACTCCCGGCAAACAGAAAAGCACACCATCCGAAGAACCTGAAAAACCTCACAAGCCCGCCAAGACCTATAAGATTTAGTGGAGAGATAAGTAGATGAGTAGATAGGTAGATGGGTAGATGGGTAGAAAGAGATAGCATTGATGCTAGGTTCTCTATAATTTTCAACTTTTAACTTCAAATATTTAATATCTAAAGAATATGAACACAAAGATTCTATGGGTTGATGATGAAATCGACCTTCTCAAGCCCCACATATTATTTTTAAATGCCAAAGGATATGACGTTCTTCCGGCTATGAGCGGCATTGAAGCCCTCGAAATTATGGAAAAGGAATTTGTAAACATCATCTTTTTGGATGAGAACATGCCTGGTTTGAGCGGTTTGGAAACCCTTCAGCGCATTAAAAAGCTCTATCCGCACGTACCCGTTGTGATGATTACCAAGAGCGAGGAAGAGCACATTATGGAGGACGCCATCGGTTCCAATATTGCCGACTACCTCATCAAACCCGTGAATCCCAATCAGATACTGCTTTGTTTGAAGAAAAACATCGACAAGAAGAATCTGGTCAGCAACAAGGTCACGGTCAACTACCAGCAATCGTTTAGAGAATTATCCATGCGCATTTCGGACAGGCTTTCCGTATCCGAATGGGGTGATTTGTACAAAGAATTGGTGGATTGGGAACTTCAAATCGAGAAGATTGAAGATGAGAGCATTGCGGAGATGTTGTCGGCACAAAAAGAGGAAGCCAACGTTCAGTTTGCCAAATTCGTGCAGGCCAACTATCTGAACTGGGTGAATGGACGTGGCAGTGAGAAGCCGATTCAATCACATACGGTTTTGAAAGAAAAGCTTTTCCCCTATCTGAGCGAGCAGAAATCCGCATTCCTGTTCGTCATTGACAACTTACGTTACGACCAATGGCGCAGCATCTACCCTATCTTGCACGACTACTATTACGTAGATGACGAGACGATTTGCTACAGTATCCTGCCAACCGCCACACACTATGCACGTAATGCACTTTTCTCCGGTCTGATGCCCTCCACTATTGCCAAGAAATACCCGCAGCTTTGGCTCAACGAAGGCGACAACGGTAGCAAGAACCAATACGAAGAAGAACTTTTGGGCGAATATCTCAAACGTTACGGCAAAAACATCAAATACACATACGCCAAAATCCTCAATGCCGACTATGGCAAAAAGGTATTCGACAATTTCCACCAATTGTTAAAAAATCCATTGAACGTCATCGTATTCAACTTTGTGGATATGCTCTCTCACGCCGGAACTGATGTTAACGTCGTACGTGAGTTGGCTGACGATGAGAAATCTTACCGCAGCGTAACGGCGTCCTGGTTCGAGAACTCCATCCTCTTGGAAATGCTCAAATATTTGTCCGAGAAAAAAATACCCGTTTTCATAACCACAGACCACGGCACTATCAAAGTGGATCGCCCGTTGAAGATGGTCGGCGAACGTGACGTCAACACCAACCTCCGATACAAAGTCGGCCGCAGCAGTATGGAATATCCCGTAAAAGAAGTTTTTGAAATCAAGAACCCAGATGAGGCTTTCCTACCGAAAGAAAATCTCACCCAAAGATTCATTTTCGCCACCAAAGGGGATTTCTTCGCTTACCAAAACAATTTCAACCAATACGTCAATCTTTACAGAAACACTTTCCAACACGGAGGTATCTCTTTAGAAGAAATGCTGATTCCATTTGTAAAACTTCTTCCCAAATAATCCATTTCAACACTACAGCACTTGGTTTTTTAAAGAAATATGAAAAAAAGACTTCTTTTACTATTCAGCTTACTAATCATTCTATTTTCCGGCTGCCATCAAAAAGACCAAAACAAGGCAACCGAACACGTCAAGCATATCAAGCAGTCCTCAAAAGCCGTAAAGGTTAGTCAAAAGGACGACTTTGATTTCACCAAGCTGGACACCGCCAACTACTATATGGGGGAGATTGACGACAACACCTATTTCTTTAAAATCGACAAAGTCAAACATAACAGCTTGATGGGACGATATTATTTGCTCACCAACGAAAGCGAGACAGAATCCCATCGATTTGAGATTGAGCACAAAGACGACGAATACCTTTTCTGCACCAACACCAAAGACATTCCCATCAGATTTGAAATCAGCATAGACACGGCATCCATCACGGGTAATTTCAAGACATCCATCACAGAGAGCAATCCCCGAGACATAGCCTTTGAAAAATACAGAGAACCGGAATTCTCCATTTCAAAAGCGACAAGATACACTTGCGACGATGGCAAGCATCAATGTTTGGAATACAGTGTTAAGAAGAATATAGAATACGGGAAAGCCCGTGGATATTGGGCTTCCAACCCAATAAAAGATGAAAAATACGGAAAAATTGTTGCCAAAAGCATCTCTAAAACGTTTGCTGAAAAGGAAGTGAAATTGGATATGGACGTTTATCTTCCCGATGATGACATCAAGAAGCGCCCGTTACTCGTTTTCCTCCACGGCGGTGCGTTTTTCGTTGGTGACAAAGGAGTTGTGACGATGACCACGTGGTGCGAGCATTTTGCTGAAATCGGGTATGTGGTGGCATCCATCAACTACCGAATGGGGTTCACCTTATCCAAGAGGTCGATCCAGAAATGCGGATATGAGGCCATACAGGACGCGCACGCCGCCATCCGATACCTGGTCGCCCATGCGGACGAATACGGCATTGACCCCAACTACATCTTTGTCGGCAGCACCAGCGCCGGGTCTATCACCGCATTAGGTATGACCTTTATGACCAACCGTACCCGCCCGCCGTTCGTCTTCGACAACAAATTCGACCAAAAACTCGGCAACATCGAATCTTCCTCCAACAATCTCAAAACGAAGTTCAAGATTCGCGCTATCGCCAATATGTGGGGAGCGGTCTATGACCTTGACGAACTGAACGGTCACAACATCCCCGTCATTTCATTCCACGGAACGGATGACAACCTCGTGCCTTTTGATGAAGGTTTTCCTTTTGCCGATATTAAAGGCAACTTGGGCGAAAAGCTCTTTGACAAGATGTACGGTTCCAAAGCCATTCACGAGCGACTGGACTCCCTACATATCCGAAACGAGTTTTATCCCATCAAAGGTGTGAAACACGCCCCTTACCAAGACAAAGGCGGTCATCCCAACAGCACGTATTATTTCATTCAGGACAAAATGGAAGATTTCTTCTATGTAGAGCTTACCAAAACAACTGCAATTTCCAATAATCCGAACAATCCACAGGAATATACAATGCCGCAAAAGGACATCTCGAAGATTCAGTGGAAAGCCGACGGTGGTTTTATTTTGAAATCGGAAGGCAACAACGTCACTGTGCTTTGGCGCAAAGATGCCAAGAACAAAATGCTTACCGCTTCCGGCACGCGCGAGAACGGATGTTCTTTCGTACAGTATTACAAGAACTAATAGCGATATTTCATTACATATTGTAGAATTTGTTCTCTATTTTTTCATATCTTCGCAGCCCGATTTAATCTGTTGCAAATCAAACATCTGATATGAAAAAAATTCTACTTTTTTCCTTACTCCTCCTAATTACCTTTGGCGAACTACAGGCGCAGAAACAGAGCGACCTTACGATATTCCAAATCGAGTCTTCCTACGACACGCTCTGGAAGCAATTCGACAGGCTTCTCATCAAACGCTATGAGCTGAAGAGCGGCATTTCCTGTTTGGACACCATCCGCAAAAAAGCCAGAATAGAACATAACGACTACCAGATTTTCAAAGCGGATGTCAAATTTCTCGAGCTGATGAATATTGTCAATCCCTCATTGGGAACAATCCTTCCCGCTCTCGATTCCGTCAAAAGGACTGTCAGCCAGCCCTACCGGGGCCTTTACAATTTCATTATCGGATCCTATTTGACAAATCCCACAATCTACAACCACGGTTCCAGCATCGGGCAGACAGGCCTCAAGCACGTGGAAGAATGGAGTGACCGGGAGATGATGATCAACGCGAAGCGCTATCTTGACACCGCCATAGCGGAACTTCGCCAATATGCCGACTGGCCTGTGGAAGACTTTCTCTTTATGACCCACCAGACGTCAGGCAACTTCTATCAACCCACCACCCTCTTCGACCTCATAGTTCAAACTATCCTGAAATATCACCCCAACACGCCAAATTCTTCACTTTCAGAATCTTTATTACACATCTTGGATGAAGCCATCCAGTTGCATCAAAAACGAGATGAACACGCCTTGGTCATCGAATACGAGCTTCAAAAAGCCAACCGATTCGAGCGCAACATTGAACCTTCCGCTGACAGCGCCCTCTTCTGGAAGGAACTCGACCGACTGGAAGGCCGATACAGTCAGGAACCCGCCATCGACTACGAGCGCGGTGCCTATCTGTACGAACTGATTCAAAGTGACAGCACCCTCTCCATTGACACTCAAAACGACTATTACCGACAAAGCATTGAACATTTCAACAATGTCCTTCAAAACACGCAGGATTCTTTCTATATCCATAACACACAGTGTTTTATCAGCACTATCACTGCCCCGAAATTATCGCTGCGTCCGATGAATGACTACATCATTCCATCCGCCAAAATCCTTTTGCCGATTTCCTATCAGAACATTGACACACTGTATGTTTCCGCCTACAGATTTTCAGAAATTTCTTTCGTTGACAAAAATTTTTTCAAAAAGAAGAAAGCTGATTTCGGGATTTTCAAAGAAGACTGCAAAGAATTGGCACTTCAGAACCTATTTGTGCTTTCCAGCCCCATCCTCCATAAGCACTACACCACAGACCTTTTCTTGGACAGTCTCCCCGTCGGATATTATGTGTTGATTTACCATACAGCGAAAAATTGGGATTCCACCAACGTACTGCTGATAAATGATATAACTGTCACCAACATCGCAGCGCACCAGAGCACCGGCCAAGGCCACAACTATTTCACCTTGATGGATGCCCGTACGGGCAAGCCTTTGGCACACAAACGTGTCGTTAAAGCTTATGACTACGATTGGAAGTACCCGCTCAAGTCACCTGTATTTACCAACCGGAACGGGCAAATCCGCACGCGTCTGCCGTCGGAGAAATTAACGTTCCTATCTCTACTTGTCCGTGACGGCAAGGATTTCAAAATAGAGCTATACACTAATGACGCTTGCACTCAAGATTTTCCGACACCTCGCCAATTGCGGAAAAACCAATACCTATATTACGAAAGTCCACGCACTAAACATTTCTTTCAGGAGACGACATCCACGATTATCACGGACCGAAGACTTTATCGTCCAGGACAAACCATTTATTTCAAAGCCTACGTTGTCGAAAATCGTAAATTATTGAAAAACAAATCGGTCGAAGTTGTTCTTTGCGGCAAAGATCTCAAAGAACTGGACACGCTGCATTTAACGACCAACGAATTCGGAACCGTGTCAGGGCAGTTCCAGCTGCCTACCGGGATATATGAATATGGAACTATATATCTACGTTATCCCGGTAACGAAACTGACGATGAATTAGCATACGCAGACTTCGACATTGCAGAATACAAGTTGCCGACATTCAAGGTGCAATTGGACAAATGCAATGAGCCCATTGCCAAGGGGGACACGATGCACGTGCAAGGGCGGGCAATTTCCTACACGGGCGTGCCCGTAGTCAATGCCAAAGTCCGCATTTCCATATCCAGCAGTTATTGGAATAAGAATGCCTCCAACGATATTTTCGTAACGAGCACTGACGAAAACGGACGTTTTGTCTTGCCCTATAAGACGAAGGAGGAACAAGAAGCTTACTACATCCAGACTGACGTAACGGACGTCAATGGGGAAACTCATTCTTCCCAAAGGTCAGAATATCTATACGACAAACCTTTCATTCTCGATGTGTTTCACAGACTTTATCCTGAAACCGAGATGGCAGATTCCGTTCTGAGCATCATCCGAATTTGCCGTCAATACAATTCCCCCAACATACCAATACCCGCAGAAGTTACTGTATATCAGCTACCCGAGGTGGAGCCATACAAGCCCTGTCTATATGCCGACGGCAAACGTCCCTCGCAGCCCCTATACGATGAGCAGACCTATCAAAAATTCTTTCCAGAATATGCTTTGGAGAAAAAGTCTTTTGATATAGGAATCCTGCCCAACGGAAAAGAAATGTTGTCTGTCAAACGAATCTTCACACCGGATTCCACCTTTAATTTTTCCATCAAAGGATGGGAACCCGGGATTTACCGCATTCGACTCACCGTTATGCTTTCTGACAGCTCCATCTATCATTCCGACGAGCACTTCACCATCCACCCGGAGACAGACGATATCGCCATAGGTTCCTCGCCTCTTTGGATTCGCTGGCTGCAGCCCAACTGCAAGCGAGGCAAGAAACTAAGTGTCGCCATCGGTACCTCTTTGCGTGATGTAACCATTTATGGTGTTGTTTCTCAAGGAAGTACCATTACCCACACCTTCCAGAAAAAGCTCAACGCCTCTCAAACCAAGTTTTCCATCCCCACGAAAAGCCATAGCCACGGATTACTCGATCTCCAAATCTTCACCGAACAAAACGCACAGTTTTACGAAAGCAATGAACTTTTCAGGCTTTACACAAATCTGCGCAACATCAAATACAGCAAACTGCAACTGAACCTTATTCATTGGACGAACCTATCAGAGCCTGCACAAAAAGAGTATGGGGAAATACTCGTAACCAATGCCTTTACAGGCGAGAAGGAGGATGCGGAAATGTTAGTATGGATGATTGACTCCAGCATATTGGACATCAGCAAGAAAAGGCCAATACAGTGGTTGCTTCCTGATGAGGGATTTTATAGGGAAAAAGATATTTCTCAATATTATTCCTGGAGAAACACCCAACCAACACACAATTTTTTGACGCAGGAACCTGTATATGCGATACCGTTCCTTCAGACTTCCCCATTTTTCCAAGATAAGATATGGAATCACATATACTATGAAAGATATGGAATCATTCCAATATTTTTCGAACCGAACGAGACAACATCCACGACGGTCCGAGTATCCGGAGTGAACGTGAAAACCACACCGGGTCGTTCCGTCAAAACAGTTGTTGATGGTGTGCGCGTCCGTGACGACAAAACATACGATGAGCAGTTTTCCAAGGTGCGGCAAGAGCAGCCATCATCTTCTGTTGCAACCATCCGCGTGCGCAAGAATTTTCAGGAAACGGCCTTCTTCTATCCTGAGCTGCGCACCGATGCTGACGGGCGCGTGCGCTTCGACTTCACCCTCCCCGACCAGCTAACCACGTGGAAGCTCTACGCCGCCGCACACACCTCCGATCTGCACAGCGGTTGGCTCACCACCTCGCTGCAAACCCGACAGACACTTATGGTGCAGAGCAACACGCCGCGCTTTATCCGCGAAGGAGACACTATAACCTTCCAAGTCAAAGTCTCCAACCTCAGCGACACGTTGATGCACGGGAAAGCCACCCTTCGGTTGCTCGACTTAACGACGGGAAAGTCGCTCACCCAGCTTTTGGCAGACGACTCATCTAAAGCCTTCGTCTGTGAGAAAGGCCAGAGCACGAGCGTCCGTTGGCGCATCACCGCCCCGACGGATATGGAGGCCATCTGCTACCGCGCGATGGCATTGTCAGGCACCTACGGTGATGGCGAAGAGGGACTCATCTCCGTCCTTCCCAGACGTATAATGGTCACGGAATCCAAAGCCTTTGCCGTCCCCGCCAGCGACTCCGTCAGCATACGATTTGACAGGCTGACGAGCGACACCTCACACACACGCGAAAACTACCGGTACACGTTGGAAGCCACCACGCAGCCGATGTGGTCGGCCATTCTGTCACTCCCCTACCTCATCCAATATCCGTACGATTGTAACGAGCAGACCTTCTCCAAATTCTACGCCAACGCTTTGGCCCATAAAATCCTCAATGACAATCCCGCTCTCGACAAAATCTTCACGCAATGGCGCCAGGACACCACCAATCAGGAATCTCCGCTATTGAAAAACGCTTTCCTTAAAGAGATTGCCCTTGACGAGACACCTTGGATGAACGATGCTCAAGACGAACAAATTCAGAAGCGCAATTTGGCTTCCGTTTTCGACAAGGACAATTTGGAAGAACAAATTCAGCGACAATTCAAAGTCTTAAAGGACAACCAGCTGCCTGACGGCGGTTGGGGCTGGTGTCAAGATTCTTCCTACTCACCGTGTATCACGAACCACATTGTAGCCGGTTTGCAAAAGCTACAGAAACTCGGCATACGGTTGCCCAAGAACTTCCGTATGGAAAAAGTCTTGGCCAAAATGGACAGCACACAATCCGTGCGACATAGAAAAGCGACAGAAGGCAACGTGACGAATTTCTGTTTCAACGAAACGGACGTGCAGTACCTTTACGCGCGCACTTTTGGGGACATTGACACCGCGTGGCTGTCGCAACCCTACGTGCAGTTCTTCTTGGGGAAAGCCACTGACAACATCTTCCGTGCCAACCTCACGCGCCAAGCGGAAGTGGCGCTCATCCTGCACCGCATCGGTCGCGAAGAAGAGGCGCGCGACATTATGGAATCCCTGCGCCAGCGCGCGCACCGCGACGCCGCCAACGGGATGTACTGGCCCAGCAGCACACGCGGCTACTACGACTGGCACGACGCTCCCACAGAACGTCACGCCCTGCTGATGGAAGCCTTCCACGAAATAGACCCTCGTCCCGACGAGTTGAGCGCTATGGCACAATGGCTGCTGCTTCAAAAACAAGGCAGCCACTGGACCAACACCAAAGCCACCACGGAGGCCATCTTCGCCTTACTGCTCACCAACAGCGGCCAGCAACTGGCCCTCTCTTCAGACGCGAGCATTACCGTAGGTGGCGAGCAGTTTGCCGCAGACACAAACACATCGTCCGGTACTGGCCAACTGCGTCACGTATGGTACAAAGACGAAATCACGCCGCAATTGGCAGAAGTCTCCGTGCACGCAGACAGCAAGCAGCCCACCTTCGGAGCGCTCTACTGGCAGTATTTCGAAGATATGGACATCGTGAGAAGCAGTGCCGAGGGACTGCATCTCGAGCGCGCGCTGTATCATCATTCGGACGATGACGAGCATCTCGTGCCCGTCAGTGCAGAGCATCCTGCCCGCTTGGGTGAACGCGTCATCGTGCGCTTCGTCATCAAATGCGACCGTGACATCGAGTACGTGCATCTCAAGGACCAGCGCGCCGCAGCCTTCGAGCCGGACAACATCCTGAGCCATCACGAATACCACAATGGCCTCTGGTACTACGTTTCACCACGGAACGCCGCCACCCACTTCTTCTTCCCTCAATTGTCGCAGGGCACACACGTATTAGAATACGAGCTACTCGTCACGCAAACCGGCGAATTCTCCAACGGCATCGCCACCATAGAATGTATGTACGCCCCGGAGTATCGTGCGCAAAGCGAGGAAATACGAGTTCCTGTCAAATAAACCGAAAGGCACTGCATTTTTCTAACAGCTGAGGACGCGAATAATACAATTTTGGTCACCAGCGGTTCAGCACCGCTTCCCTATTTTTTCTTCATCGCGGCGATGGAGAGGAACAATCCAAGGATAATGCTACAGAAGGCTGCGAAGAGTACTTGGAACTCGCCAGGCAGACAGAATGTCAAGGTGTGCGCCGGAATCCAGAACAACGGGATGGTCTTCTTGAAAACAAAGCTCCACTGCACGTCCCAGTTGACTTCCTGGATGTACTTGCGTACGGGAATTGGACGTATCAGGCTGACCGCACGGCCATCGTAGGAGGCGATGTGCATATCGCAAATCTTGTGGAAAGTCATAAACACCGGAGCGAACGAGGTGTTCATCATCAAACTGACGAAGAACGCACCCACCAACTTCAGCCACGTGAAGTCGCCCTTCATAGCTTCGGTCACACCACTGAAGCAGGAAGCCTTTTCCATAAACGTCGGGATGCCGACTTTGAACACACTCATTGCCAAAGCAATCCACATTCCGAGGAAGCCCCACACCACGAACTTCGGAAACAGTCCGAAGCCCTTGTGGTAATAGGCGCCCGTTTTGATACGCAAGCCCAACATTTCACCGAAGGTAGCTAAGATTCCGAATTTCAGAAACGCCATCCACAACGGGTAACGCATTGTCAACGAACAAAATCCGTCATACACTGCTTGGGACACAAAAAAGGGAAGTAAAACAAGGATAACAATGGCTATCACTAAAAAATCTGATTTTTTCATAATCGTCTATTTTTATTTATTGGTTTTATCTCTTAACTAAAACGGCAAGCCGGTCTAAATCCTTTGCTAGCCGAAAATCTCTTTATATCTGCTATTTATATAATTGTAGGTGCCAATATAACATTCGAAGAAGCCCTTGGTTTCGGGCGTAATGACGGGGATATCCAATTGGATTTTGCGAATATTCTCGAAATCGTAACGGCCGTTAACCCGCCAACCTTGAAGGATACCGATATCAAAAGCATCTTTCGGGCAGAAGAAGGAGCAGCGCATACACATCAGGCAATGGTGGTGGAACTTTATCTGACCGTTCTCATCGCGATAGATGTTCTGCATCGGGCACTGTTTGATGCACAATCCGCAACCAGAGCACTTTTCGGAGTCAACCTTGTAGAAAAACGAGTTGACATCGCCACCGAAGAACTGGATGGAAACCGCGCGCGTCACGATGCGATGCCACAGCTTGTAGCGTTTGATATTGGGAATCCTATTCGAAATTTCGTAAATGAGGATATCGTAGAGTTTTTCATCCATATCCAATATTTCCTTCACCAAATTCTCATCAAATCTGAAATGGATATTGTATGGCATCAGAAAATGGTATTCGTTTTCAATGACGGCCCCACTGCGTTTCAGTTTGCGCCACACGAAAAGAGAAGACGCATCGTTGACTTTCTCCGTCTCACCCGAATTCTTATAGATAAAGGTGCGAATGCCTTTGGGAAATTTCTGATGGCGGACAAACTTCAAGAAAGGCCACGGCGCGTTGTAGCCGTATATCGGATAGCCCAATCCGACGAGGTCGTAACCTGTCAAATCCAGTCGCTCGGTGTTCATCGGGTCAATTTCATACAAATCCACCTCATATCCGACCTTCTCGAGTTTTTCCTTAAGTTCACGAGAGACATATCGCGTGTTAAATGTTCCAGTATAATAAATCAGCAAACACTTCATCTTTCAACATTCTATCATTCTTAATCCTTCTTCTTTTTCAAGACCTTGAATTGGAAATATTGTCCGTATTTCCCCAATTTCGAAGGCTCGCAATTTTTAACCTTATCGAGGAAAGTCTTCTTTCGCAGGGTGAGTTGGTTCAGCAAACCGCGGAATTCGAAGTACTCGTAGCAGCGTTCGTAGCCGATAGTTTTAATTTGCCAAACGCCGTCACGCTTCACGTACGAGACGTCGTAAACGGCCGCGCCGTGCAGTTTCACTTTATATTTCTGATGGAGCAGATAATCTTCCAAGTACCACTTGGCGGTGGCTTTGTCGGCAGACTGCACATCGATTTCGCCTCCGTGGATGAGGTGTGTGGATGGCATATCCAACGTCATCACGCCGCACAAAAATTCGAGTACCGCATCCCTGCCCTCGTATGCCATCGAGCCATTGCCATACGATGAGACGACATCTTCGGCAAAACATTCCTCAATACCGTCGAAATCGCGCGTGTCGAGGCATCTTTGATACTTGGCTTGAAGACATCGAATAGCCTCAATATCTTCCAAGCGTGTGATCCTTTCTTCCAGTGTCATTATGTGATTGTAAAAAGTCTTTTTTTAGAAGCCGCGAAAATACGAAAAAAATTGTACCTTTGCGCTGTTTTTCGGCTGCGGCAATGGACTTCACGCAGGCGGGAATTTTCACCATCAGAAGTCCGCAAGAAATACTTATGAACACCTATCTAATTATTGGCATCGTTGCTGCCGTCATCTTGTTTTTCATCATCTCCTACGTTAAAACGCCGCCCAAAGAGGCTATGATTATTTCCGGTCTCTCCAAACAACCCCGCGTGCTCATCGGCAAGGGTGGGTTCCGCATCCCTTTCTTCGAGCGCATAGACCGCGTGTTTCTAGGACAGACATCCGTCGATATCAAAACCAGCACTTCTGTACCGACCAACGACTTCATCAACGTGATGGTGGATGCCGTGGCCAAAATCCGCGTGATGAACACGCCGGAAGGTATTCGCTTAGCCGCCAAGAACTTCCTCAATATGTCGGAGAAGGACATCGCTCTACAATGTAAAGATTCCCTAGAAGGCAATATGCGTGAGGTTATCGGCGCTGTCACCCTCAAGAACCTTAACATCGACCGTGACGGTTTTTCCGACCAAATCGCCAAAAAAGCCGGCCCCGACATGGCCAAATTAGGCATCGAAATCATCTCCTGCAACATCCAGAACATCACTGACGATGTTGGGCTCATCAAGGATTTGGGTGCAGACAACACCTACGCCATTCGCAAACAGGCCGCCATCACCAAGGCAGAGGCCGAGCGCGACATCGCCATCAAGCAGTCAGAGGCCAAGAAAGCCGCCAACGACGCACGCGTGCTCAACGAGACCATCATCGCCGAAAAGAACAACGAGCTCGCCGTCAAAGTCGCCGATCTCAAAGTCATCGAAGACACCCAGAGGGCAAAGGCCGACGCCGCCTATATGATTCAACAACAGGAGCAGCAGAAGACTGTGAACGAAAAAACCGTGGAGGCCGTCTCCGCCAAGAGCATTCTCGAGCAAGAGAAGCAGAAAGTCATCAACTCCAAGCAAGTGGAGGCCCAGATTGAGAAGGCCAAACGCGAGCAGGAGCTGACCGCCGAGCAAATCAAGATTCAACAGAACACGTTGGAAGCCGAGGTTCAGAAGCGCGCCGATGCCGACAAATACAACACGGAGATTGCAGCAGCCGCCGAACTCGAACAGCGCAAGCGTAACGCCGAAGCAGCCGCCTACGAGGCCGAACAGAACGCCAAAGCAACGCGCGCCATGGCAGAAGCCGAGCAATACCGTATGGAGCAGGAAGCTATCGGTAAAAAGAAAATCGCCGATGCTGAAGCCTACGCCATCGAACAAAAGGGACGCGCCGAAGCTGAAGCGCTGCGCCTGAAGGCCGAAGCCTACAAGGAGTACGGCGATGCCGCCAAGGCCCAGATGGTTATCGAGAAATTGCCCGAAATCGCCGCCAGCGTGGCCGAACCCATCGCCGCCATCAAAGACGTACACATCTACGGCAACGACGGCAAAGGCGTGGCCGAAATGTCCGGCAACGTGCCCACCGTCATCCGCCAGACTATGGATGTCGTCTCCGACGCCACCGGCGTCAATATGGGCGACATCATGAAGACCACGACCCTCGAAAGCGCCGTCAAACGCACTTCCGAAAAATAAGTTTTCAGATTTTAGTATTCACATTTATAGCAAGGTCCGTGGGAAACTGCGGACCTTTTCCTATTATCGAATTTCCATTTTTTCGCATTTTTTTGTCGAGCGTATTAAAATTTTGTTTTACTTTGCAGCGCAAAGCACTTTTAAAGTTATGGAAAAGAAAGAAGCCTTAGAAACTCTTAGCGAGATTAAGACAATGATGGAGAAATCATCACGTTTTCAAGCCATTAGCGGATTATCCATCATCATAGTCGGCATATATGCCTGCATAGCATCCTTCCTCGCCGGATATGAATTATTTTTGTTTGATATGTCAGCATCGCTACCCCATCGTCCCGAAGCTATCCAATTGAACACCGTTCATCTCATCAAAATCGCCGTACTCCTCGCCATCGCACTATTCATACTCTCATTCGCAACTGTTACGGTTATGGCGTACTTCAAAGCCAAACGCCATCAATTGCGTTTTGTGGTAGATAAACGTATGACGCAGATGGTTTTCAACTTTATGCTGCCACTCTGTGTAGGCGGACTGCTTTGTCTGGCCCTCATTTTCCAAGGTCACTACGGCCTCACATCTTCTATCATGCTGATTTTCTACGGTTTGGCATTGGTCAACTGTCAGCATTACACCTACCCTGCCCTGCGTTTCCTCGGTTATGGTGAAATTCTGCTCGGCCTCATCGACTGTTTCGTCATTCACCACGCCCTACTTTTCTGGTTCTTAGGATTCGGCATTCTGCACATCCTCTTCGGCATTTTCTACACAATCAAATACGACAGACAAAAATGATATCCGGTCTCAAAGGTCTTAATAAAGCTTTCGAAAGCAAAATCCGCCTCGGCATTATGTCGGTGCTGATGGCTAACGAGTCCGCCGACTTCGTCACGCTCAAGTCATTGTTGGAATTGACGGACGGCAACCTCGCCAGTCATACACGCAGTTTGGAAGAATTGGGATACATTCGATGCGAGAAGAAATTCGTGGGCCGCAAACCGAACACCACCTACCACATCACCGAGTCCGGCCGTGAAGCCTTCTCCGCACACATCGCCGCCCTCGAGGAATTTTTAAACAACACACCCTGAGAATATTTTTTTTTGGCATATTTACTTTGAAATTCAAAGTTCTTTGATATTTCAAACAAAATTCAACTCTAAAATCACCCAGATATTTACCGGTACAGCATCACAACTTACAGATTTAAAGACAAATAATTCATACATCACAGTTTACTAATCACTAATTACAAAAAAAATCAAATTATGGAAAACATTTCTAATCCTCAAGAACGGAAGAGCCAACGTTTGTGGCTCAAGACATTGTTAATCTTCGGTATCAGTGTAGTGTTGTTCATTCCGCAGGCATTCATCCGGCACCTCATTGACGAACGCAACGACACGCGACGTGAAGCGGCAGAGGAGCTTGTCAAAAGTTGGAGCAGCACCCAACACATTGCCGGTCCGGCCATCATCATTCCCAACGGTGACAACGGCAAAATGCTCACCATCTTTCCATCGAAGCTGCACATCACGGGCAATCTCAACACTCAGACGCTCAAGCGCGGCATTTTCGATTTCAGCGTCTATTATTCCCCGTTGACCATTAGCGGAGAATTTGACTGCCCCGAAAAGTTGTCCGCCATTAATATTGACCAATTTGACACTTCCAAAGCATTCCTCTTCATCGCATTGGAAGATTTGCGCGGTCTGACCGACAATGCCGAACTGACCTGGAACGGCCAAAAGTTCACCATTGAGACGGCCACTAGAGGCGGCAATCCCAACCTCCCATCGGGTATTTCCTGCGTTGTTGACATACAGCCCATTTTGGACAGGCAAAAAGTTCATTTCAGCATTCAGCTTCCGTTAAAAGGCACTGACGGCTTATACTTCGCGCCCGTAGGAAACACCAGCACGGTACAACTCGAATCCGACTGGAATTGTCCCAGTTTTCAAGGCAACTTCCTGCCGGTCCGTCGTGAAGTGCGCGATGAGGGATTTTCCGCCACTTGGAAAGTGCTTGCCCTCAACCGTGGCTTCGGACAGGTTTCCGGCAATGACGACCTCTGGACTTCTATGATTGACGAATCGGAATTCGGGGTCAATCTGTCCATTCCCGTTGACCAATATCAACAGACCACACGCACTGTGAAATACGCCTTCCTCGTAATTGTTCTCACCTTCACCGTGGTCTTCTTCGTGGAAATCCGCCGCCGAACCGCCATCCATCCCGTTCAATACCTGCTCATCGGCATCGCACTGATTTTGTTTTACACACTGCTGCTCTCATTTTCCGAGCACATCGCGTTCTCACTATCCTACCTCATCGCAGCAGTTATGACCATCGGGCTGATTACGACATTCTTAGCGGCCATTTTCAAAGGCAACCGTAAAACGGCTCTGTTGGTTGGTGGCCTTCTGACATTGTTATATATTTTCCTCTACGTTCTTTTACAATTGGAGACTTACGCGTTGATGGTTGGCAGCATCGGCCTATTCCTCATCTTGGCAGCCGTTATGTTCGTCACGGTGCGATTGCAGCGGGAGGGGCGATAGAGGACATCACCGGAGACATCACTGGGAGACCTCCAGTAGCCCGGCGTTACACACACACGCATCTCTGCAGCCCGGCGTTACACGTACACACCCCTCTGTAGCCCGGCGTTACACGCCGGGTTAACGATGTAATGCTTCCAGCATTACGGGATGGAGGTATGTCTATATTCTATTCTACGTGGTGAATTAGCGCATTACCATATTATCGTATTATCGCATTATCACATTTTTATTATCTTTGCGGCCGTTTTTTTCAAAATTACATTCTAATGGAATACAACTATTTAAAAATCAACACGGCAGATGCGATCTGCACCTTGGCGATTTCCGCTCCGAAATCCCTTAACGCGCTTAATTCGACCATTCTCAAGGAACTTGACGACTTTCTCAACCATATCGATGGTGACGTCCGCGTGCTCATCATCACGGGCGACGGAGAGAAGTCTTTTGTGGCAGGTGCCGACATTTCCGAAATGCAGAACCTGAACGAAGCCGAGGGCTACGAGTTCGGACGTTTGGGGGCACAGGTATTCCGCAAGATAGAGACGCTTCCGATTCCCGTCATTGCGGCAGTCAACGGTTTCGCATTAGGTGGAGGTTGCGAATTGGCTCTTTCCTGCGACATACGCATCGCATCCAACAAGGCCCGTTTCGGCCAGCCCGAGGTCGGTTTGGGCATCATCCCCGGTTTTTCCGGCACCTACAGGCTTGCCAAAATCGTGGGTATGGGTTATGCCAAGGAGATGATTTACTCCGGTCGTGCCATCAAAGCGGAAGAAGCGCTGCGCATTGGCCTGGTCAACGCCATTTACGAGTCCGAGCAGCTGATGGACGAAGCCCGCACATTGGCCGGCAGAATCGTCAAAAACGCCCCGATTGCCGTGCGTTATGCGAAAGAATGCATCAACGAAGAATACGATCTGGCCGCTGACGAAGCCATCGCCTTCGAGAACAAGATGTTCGGCCGCTGTTTCGCCACCAAAGACCAAAAGGCAGGTATGGGTGCCTTCCTTTCCAAAACTGAAGCCCACTTCACCAACGAATAATCCAACATCCAATATTAATTAAAAACAACTATTATGAAAATTTGTGTTATCGGTACAGGTACAATGGCCAAAGGCATTGTAAAGGCTTTCGCCGCTAAAATGCCGGTCGTAATGAAGAGCAGAACCCAAGCCAGCCTTGACAAAGCTATGGGCTCCATTTCCAAATCATACGCCAAACTCGTTGAGAAAGGCAAAATCGCCCAAGAAGCAATGGACGCCATCCTGAAGAACATCACCACCACCACGGATTACGCCACATTCGCTGACGCTGACCTCGTGATTGAAGCTGCTGTGGAAGATATGCAGCTCAAGAAAGACGTCTTTATGGAACTCGACAAGATTTGCAAGCCGGAGACCATCTTCGCCACCAACTCTTCATCACTTTCCATCACGGAAATCGCCGCTTGCACCAGCCGTCCGAGCCAATTCATCGGCTGCCACTTCTTCAATCCTGCAGACAGAATGGCCTTAGTGGAAGTCATCAAGGGTCAGCTCACCTCCGAAGAAGTCAGCAAAACCATCGTCGATCTCACCACAGAAATCGGCAAAACCCCTGTTCCCGTCAACGAAGCACCTGGTTTCGTAGTCAACCGCATCCTCATCCCGATGATTAACGAAGCAGTCGGCATTCTCGCTGACGGTATCGCTTCCGCTGAAGACATCGACAAATGTATGATGCTCGGCGCCAACCATCCTATGGGACCGCTCGCATTGGCCGACCTTATCGGCAACGATGTGAACCTCGCCATTATGGAAGTCCTCTACAATGAATTCGGCGACCCGAAATACCGTCCGCATCCGTTGTTGAGAAAAATGGTCCGCGCAGGTCTGCTCGGCCGTAAAACCGGTGAAGGTTTCTACAAATACTAATAGAGATTTATCCTTATATCGAACCGCAGAGAAGGCAACTTCCCTGCGGTTTTGTTTTTAACGGCGGAGGTCACGCAGAGTTTCGTCAAAGCTTTCTTTGTAAA
>JAZRYT010000070.1:0-14575 GCA_045600905.1 Bacteroidales bacterium | reverse complement strand
ATCTTTGTGCACGTCTAAACCGCAGGTTCTCATCTTCGTAACGTTTTGTGAATTAAATTACAAAGATACAGAATCCTGCGGTTTTCGCGTACATTTTTATTCGTCTGTGCGATTTTATAAATTATGTACATTTGCGGCTTTAAAAAATCAGCGTATGCGTTACAAACCACTACCTTCCAAATTTTATGCCCGCAATCGTAAAAACGTGGTGGGCGAGATGGCTAAAAATTCCATCGCCGTATTAGTTTCTCACGATGAATATCCCCGCTGTGGTGATACCACCCAGCCGTTTCGTCAGAACTCCGACCTGCTCTACCTCTGCGGTATTGACCAGGAAGACACCTATCTGACTTTGGCCCCCTGGCATCCCAATCCGGCTTATCGCGAAATCCTTTTCATTAAAAATCCGTCTCCCGAAAAGATTGTCTGGTTCGGTCACAGATTGAGCAAGGAACAGGCTGCGGAACTCTCCGGAGTCCAAACCGTGATGTTCGTCGAAGAATTTGAAGGCGTACTCAACGATTTGATGATGCACGCTGAACACGTCTATCTGCACATTCCCGAAGATCCGCGCATCAAGCCCGACTATCCGACGCACGAGGTGCGCTTTGCCAAACAACTCAAAAACGACTACCCGTTGCACGATTTCAAACGCCTGGCCCCCATCCTTTATCCTCTCCGCGTGGTGAAGTCCAAGGAGGAACTGGCCGCTATGAAGTTCGCGTGCGACATCACGCGCCGCGCCTTCGAACGCGCCCTCACTGCTATTGAACCCGGCAAGTACGAGTATGAAATCGAGGCCGAAATGACCTACGAGATGATTCGCAATGGCGCCACCACGCACTCCTTTGCTCCCATCATCGCCGCCGGACCGGACACCTGCATCTTACATTATATAAAAAATGATAAGGTGATGCAGGACGGCGACTTGCTGCTGATGGACTTTGGCGCCGAATATGCCAACTATGCCGGCGACTGCTCCCGTACCGTTCCTGTGAACGGCAAATTCACAGAACGACAGAAACAGGTTTATGAAGCCGTACTTTCCATCTATAAGGAAACTATCCCGAGATTCAAACCCGGAATGACCATCCATAAAATCAATGATTTTGTGTTTAAAAGAATGGATGAGGAACTGATAAAACTCGGCCTTTATACGCGGGAAGATGTTAAGAATCAAGATCCGGATTATCCTCTCTTCAAGAAATACTATATGCACAACACCAGTCATTTTATCGGTTTGGATGTGCACGATGTCGGCCAACGCGACTGGGTGTTCCAAGCTGGCAATGTGCTTAGTTGCGAGCCGGGCATCTACATTGCCGAAGAAGGCATCGGCGTCCGCATCGAAACTGATGTCGTTGTGGGTAATACCCCGATTGATCTGATGGCCGGCACTCCAGTGGAAATTGACGAAATTGAAAAACTGATGAAAAAATAAAACCAACGCATTGCCGTAGAGACGGTGCAGTGCACCGTCTCTATAATAGGTTATCAATGTTGTCACCTAATGAGACGGTGCAGTGCACCGTCTCTACATTCCGATACCCCGTATTCATTATCCATTGTCCATTATCAACCAAATATCGTCCCTTCGCAGTCTGTCTATTGTCGGTATGGCAAAAAATACCGGCAAGACGGTTTGTTTGAACTATATCCTTGAGCTGCTCAAGCAGACGGATAGGGTGGTGGCGGTGACGTCTATTGGATTGGATGGCGAGAAAACCGATCAGGTAACGCAGACGGAGAAGCCCGAAATAGAGTTGACGGAGGGTATGTATTTTGTCACGTCGGAGTACCACTACCGCAGTCGGCAGTTGTTGTCGGAAATCTGCCAGGTTTCTGATGAGATGACGTCGTTGGGTCGTTTGGTCACAGCGCGTGTGCTGCAGAGAGGCAAAGTGATATTGACGGGGCCCGCATCTACGGGGCGCGTGCGTGCGCTGATATCGCAAATGGACGAACTAGGCGTGGATTTGACAATTGTGGATGGCGCTTTGTCGCGCAAAAGCCCTGCATCACCTGCTGTCACCGAAGGCCTGATCCTTACAACGGGCGCCGCCATTGCTCCCGATTTGAACTCCGTGGTGGCTAAAACCAAATTCGTGTATCAGCTGACCCAACTCCCCGAATTCGAAACAGATATCCGTGAGGAACTTTTGACCTCAGAACCGGGAATCTGCGCGATTGGGCACGACAACCTCCATAGGTTGCCCATCGCTTCCCCGCTGCTTTTCACCAAATGTAAGGAAAAACTCTTCAGCCACGGTAATACCTTGTTCGTCAGCGGCATCGTGACAGATGCGATGTTGGACTATCTTCGAGTACAACCCAATGTGAAGGAGGTAGTGCTGGTTGTGAAGGATTTCACCAAAATATTTGTCACCCCCATCAGTTTGGGAGGCTTTCTGCAAAAGGGAGGAAGACTGATGGTCTTAAAACGTCCTAACTTGTTGGCTGTCTGCATTAATCCTACATCCCCGTCAGGCTTTTCTGTGGATTCCGAAAGAATGCGTTCCGCCTTGCAGGAGGTCGTTGGTGTTCCTGTATATGACGTGATGAAAATGCGAGAATAAAAGCTTTCTGAACTGATCTGCTTTGTAAAGACGCCAAAAAAAATGCCTTCTGAAAACAGAAAGCATTTTCCCGTATATAATTACGTACTACAAAAAGAAAGCACCGTCCTAGAAAAAGGAACGGTTGTTTAACTGTATTTTCCAATGATTCCCCTCCTCATCATCGTATTCGTATATTAACTCTTTCTTGGTCAGCTTGATAATGCTTGCGTCAAACAGGTTGCGTTGGCCGACGAGGGAGAAATCCAAGTTTAGAAATTTGTTTTTGTCTTTGAAATACCAAAATCCGGCTGTTGATTCGCGTACTTGTCCGTTGTAGTAAGTCATCACATTCAAAACGTGGTCAGCGTAAAAGTAATAGAAAGTGGCAGGTTGATTGCACAAGTAGTTGGTGGAATCTATTTCCGTGCCGTTTAGAAAGGTATGCGTGATTTGCCAAGTACCGATGATACGGTAATCTGGTGCATTAATGTTTCCTCCGCGCGCACCGCCTTCAGGATAACAACCTGTGACAGCTACTGCGGAAATGGCAAAACATAGAACGATGAGGAGATTTTTTATTTTCATAATAAACTTGAATAAAAATGTATGAGTGTGACAATGAATAGTGGAGGAAAATCTATTTTTAATAGCTTAATTCTTAATAACTTAATATTTTAGTATCTTAATAATCAATAAGATGCTAGTGCTTAGTTTGTTGTAATTCCCAGTTCCACAAACAGCTTCTTCATTCCTTTCGTGGCCACGTCTTTGATGAAGTGTACGCGTCTGGTGATGGGTTGCACGTCTTTCGGGTCTATGACATAGATGGGCGTGTCGGTGGGGGCGTAGTAGAGTAGGCCTGCGGCAGGATAGACGTTCAGAGAGGTGCCGATGATGACGAGGATGTCGGCCTTCTCGACGGCCTTGGCCGCTTCGTCCAGCATAGGCACAGCTTCGCCGAACCATACGATGAAGGGACGCATACGGGCACCATCCGGTGTGCGTTCATTTGGACAGATGGGACGATAGCCGATGTCCTGGACATAGCGCTTGCCGTTTTCGCTGCATACTTTGGTGGCCTCTCCGTGTAAATGGATGATGTTGGTGGAACCACCGCGTTCGTGCAGATTGTCAATGTTTTGCGTGACAACAGTGACGTTATAGTATTTCTCCAACTCGGCCACTAACTTGTGCGCGTCGTTGGGCTGTGCCTTCTCAAGTTGCGCGCGGCGCTCGTTGTAGAAGTCTATCATCAAGTCGGGATTACGGTACCAGCCGTCAATGCTGGCCACGTCTTCCACGTTGTAGTTCTCCCAGAGACCGTCGCTGTCTCGGAAAGTGCTGATCCCGCTTTCGGCACTAATGCCGGCACCGGAAAGGACAACAAGATTTTTCATAATTTGCTAATGTTATAATGCGATAATGTGATAATGCGATAAAGTGATAATGCGATAAAGTGATAATGCGATAAAGTGATAATGCGATAATGTGTAGAAATGTAGAGAAGTAGATGTGTGTAAAACTTGAAACCTGAAACCTGAAACTTGAAACCTGAAACATCATTTTGAGACGGTGCGGTGTGGTATGGTTTAAGAGACGGTGCGGTGCACCGTCTCTACTAGTTGTCGCCGAAGCTCATTCCGATTCCTTTGGCTGCGTGGATGAGGAAGTCTTTGTCAGGTTGCACGAGGTGTGGTTTTTGGAGGGCTTCCTCAATGGGAACGCAGGAAATGTCGGGGTGATGATAGACTACGAGGTTGCCATAGCGTTTTTCTTTGACGAGTTCGAAGGCTTTCACGCCGAACTGTGTGGCGAGGATGCGGTCGTAGGCCACGGGTGTGCCGCCGCGCTGGAGGTGTCCGAGGACGGTGACGCGCACGTCGTGTTCGATGCCGAGGTCGAGGAGTTCTTGGCGGAGGACGTCGCCCACGCCGCCGAGCTTGATGTGGCGGTCTCCAACGGCTGTCGGGGCGTTGCCGGTGACTTTTCCGTCGGCTTTCTTGGCGCCTTCGGCAATCACGATGTTGCAGAATCCCATACCGTCCTTGTAGCGGGTCTCGATTTTCTTGGCAATCGCTTTGGGATCGTAGGGGATTTCCGGGATGATGCAGATTTCGGCGCCGCCGGCAATCGCGGTGTGCAGGGCAATCCAGCCGGCATCGCGGCCCATTACTTCCATAATGAACACGCGGTTGTGGCTTTCGGCCGTCGTCACGAGTTTGTCAAAGGCTTCCGTAGCAATCTGCACGGCAGTCTGGAAACCGAAGGTGAAGTCTGTGGAGGAAAGGTCGTTGTCAATGGTCTTGGGCACGCCGACGACGTTGATCCCCATATCCATCAATTGTTTGGAAATAGCTTGTGAACCGTCGCCGCCGATGTTGATGATGGCGTCGAAACCGAGCGCCTCGATTCTTTTTTTCATCAGTTCGGAACGGTCTTCAATCTTCCATGTGCCATCTTCTTGTTTTACAGGAAAATGGAAAGGACCACCTTTATTAGTTGTTTTGATGATGGTGCCGCCTTTTACGTGCAGGCCGGAAACCATATCATCCGTTAATTCGACGAGCTCCATTTCATCTTTGAGGATGCCGTTGAAAGATTCTATGCATCCGAAAATTTTCCAATCTTCATTGTCCAGATGAGCGCGTTTCACGATACCGCGAATCACCGCATTCAGTCCGGGACAATCGCCACCGCCGGTGGCCACTAGTATTTTGTGTGACATTATTAGTTTGTTTTTAAGAACCGCAAAAATACAAAAATAGTTTCAAGTTTATTCACTACGTTCATATTCTCCTTGCAGCTCAGCAAAGCCAAACAAGTTGTGTCTTTGCTTTCGCTTGCTGCGTCGGAACAGTTTTCAGGTTCCAAGTATTTTTTTGCATCGTTAATTTTCTTATTTTCGCCCCCGCTTTCTAAAACATCACTGCTATGGAAAACATCTCTACTATGAAATTCGTCACGGCTGAAGAGGCTGTCAAGATGGTTCAATCCGGTGACCGACTGCATTGGCCCTGTGTCGCCGCTGCTCCAGAATTACTCATCAAAGCCCTGGTGGCTCGCGCCCCTGAACTTCAAAACGTCCACATCACGCATCTTTATACGGAGGGCTATGCCGATTACGTGCTGCCGCAATATGCGCAGAACTTCCATCTGGATTCATTCTTCGTAGGCGGTAACGTCCGAAAAGCCACGCAAACCGGCTATGCCGACTATATTCCCTGCTCACTTTCTGACACGGCGCGCATCATTCGCGAGGGCTTTCAGCCCGTGGATGGCGTGTTTCTGACCGTCAGCGAACCGGACGAGGAAGGCTACGTGTCGTTGGGCACGTCCGTGGATTGCACGTTGGCAGCCATCGAGCAAGCACGCTATGTCATCGCGCAGGTGAACCGCAATATGCCGTTCTGCTACGGAGATGCGCGCATCCCGATGTCCAAAATCACCGCTTTTGTGCGCAACGACGTGCCGTTGCTGGAGGCGGAATTTCCTCCGTTGTCCGAACAGGATGTTATGATAGGCAAACGCGCGGCCGAACTCATTCCCGACGGCGCCACATTGCAAATCGGTATCGGCAGCATCCCCAACGCGGTATTGGCTCAGTTAGGCAACCATCGCGATATGGGCATCCATTCCGAAATGTTCTCCGACGGCGTCATCCCATTGATAGAAAGCGGCGTCATCAACGGCCGCCACAAGAAAATAGATGTGGGCAAACACGTGGCCACCTTCTTGAAAGGTACACAGAAACTGTATGATTTTGTCCACCGCAATCCCGATGTGCTGATGCAGGACGTGGCCTATACCAACAGTCCGAGTATTATTGCTCAAAATCCTAAGGTGGTGGCGCTGAACTCCGCCATCCAAATCGACCTTACCGGGCAGGTCTGCGCGGACTCCATCGGAACGAAGGTGTTCAGCGGCTCGGGCGGACAGCTCGACTTTATGCTTGGCGCCGTGGCCAGTGAAGGCGGCATCCCGATTATCGCTATGCCCGCTATGACCGCCAAAGGCGTCAGCAAAATAGTGCCCACTCTAGCAGAAGGCGCCGGCGTAGTAACTCCGCGCACCATCGTCCATTGGGTCATCACGGAGTTCGGAGCCGTCAACCTGTTTGGAAAACCGATGCGCGAACGCGCCAAACTGCTGATTTCCATAGCCCATCCTTCCGCACAAGAAACACTCGAAAAAGCAGCATTTGAACGCTGGCCGTAGAGACGGTGCACCGCACCGTCTCCTGAAAAAAACGTACTATGTTTATTCGGAGACAATGTCGGAGACGGTGCACTGCACCGTCTCCGATGATAAAAACAATGCACGAAAAATTTAAATAAACGATGATTATGGTTGATAAAATGAAATTTTCGTATAAAAAAATGAATAAACGTCTGATTCGTTGGATGTTGTTAATCGTACTGTTATATTTGTTGTTTGATGTGGCAACGCTTATGTTTGATGTTGCTATTGACCATCCTTGGGTTTATTATTTAGGCCTATTTGTCGAGTTTGCTGCCATTACAGGATTGATGTTGCACCATGCGTACCGCACTCGTCTTTATCCCGAATTTATCAAATTTGAAGACGATAATGTCAAAATCGCATATTTGAATAAGGGCACATTCCGTGTGAATACTTTTAAGGGTAAGCGGGAAGATTGCGTGATGAAGCGCGATAATGACGATTATATTATTGTAAGCGGAGACAAAACCGTAGCTATCATCAAGACTTCTGAAATGGAAGAGGATGAGATAGCCTTTTTGAAAGAAAAATTCAAATACGAGGAATAATAATATTGTAAAACAACCAACTTGATGCGCTACCCGGCGGTGGCGCATTTTTTTTTGATTTCCACATTGACAAATCAGATTTCACGGCATCATTTCGTTTTGCATTTTTGCGGCGTCAAATCAAACGTCAAACAACAATAAAAATTCAAACAAAATGAACGAAATGTTTTGCTCCCAATGTCAGGAAACCGCCTCCGGTACGGGTTGTACAATGCGCGGTGTCTGTGGAAAAACCGCAGATGTAGCTAATCTCCAAGATTTAATAGTCTATTTGGACAAAGGTCTCTCCCTTCTCAACGACCATCTGCGCCGCAACGGTTCCTCCAGCGATGAAGTGGATCGTTTTATCGTGCGTTCACTCTTTATGACGATTACCAACGCCAATTTCGACAAACAGCGTATTGTGGACACCATCTGCGAGGGGCTGGAATTGCGTGACAACCTCAAACAGCGTATGGCCACCACTAATTGCGGTTGCAGTATGATGAAGATGGATGCCGTGAACTGGAATGCGCGCAATGAACAGGCACTTTTGAACAAAGCACGCACGGTGGGCATTCTCAACACAGCAGATGAGGACATCCGCGCGCTGCGACAGCTGGTAGTGCTCGGCTGCAAAGGTATGGCGGCCTATTACGAACACGCCTCCAATCTCGGCTTTGAGGATGAGGACATCGTTGCCTTTATGCAGCAGGCATTAGCTGCCACACTGTTCGATCAAACACGTGACGAGCTGACCGACTGGGTGTTGCACGTCGGCCGGTACGGCGTGAAGGTGATGGAACTCTTGGATAAGGCCAATACCCATCGCTACGGCAATCCCGAAATCACCAAGGTGAACATCGGAGTTCGCCATCGCCCCGGAATCTTAGTCAGCGGCCACGATCTGCGCGATTTGGAAGACCTTTTGGTCGAGTCGGAAGACGAAGGCGTGGATGTCTATACCCATTCGGAAATGCTGCCGGCACACTATTATCCTTTTTTCAAACGCTTTCCGCATTTTGTCGGCAACTACGGCAATGCGTGGCATTTGCAGACCAAGGAATTTGAGACGTTCAACGGCCCGATACTGTTTACGACCAACTGCATTGTGCCACCGCGTATCGGAAACAATTATGCGGACAGGGTTTTCACGACGGGTGCGGCAGGCTTTGTCGGTTTTCCTCATATTCCCGATAGGGCAGAAGGGGAACGCAAGGACTTCTCCACCATCATTCGGGTGGCCAAGGGATGCGAGCCGCCGGCCGAAATCGAGAACGGTTCGATAGTGGGTGGCTTCGCGCACAACCAGGTGTTAGCCCTTGCCGACCAAATCGTGGATGCGGTGCGCAACGGTCATATCCGCAAGTTCGTGGTGATGGCCGGCTGCGATGGACGTATGCCGTCGCGCAGCTATTATACGCAGTTCGCACAACAGCTGCCGCAGGACACGGTTATCCTGACGGCCGGATGCGCCAAGTATCGATACAACAAGCTGCCGCTCGGCTCCATTGACGGCATACCGCGCGTGCTGGATGCGGGACAATGCAATGACAGCTACTCGTTGGCCCTTATCGCACTCACCCTTAAAGATGTTTTTAATGCGCATGATATCAATGATTTGCCTATTGTATATAATATCTCATGGTATGAACAGAAGGCGGTCATCGTGCTGCTTTCATTGCTCAGCTTGGGGATCCATAACATCCATTTAGGCCCGACATTGCCCGGTTTTCTTTCCCCCAACATCGCCAATTATCTGGTGAACACGTTCGGTCTGGGAACGATATCTTCCGTGGATGAAGATATTATGAACTGGATGTAGGGTTGAACGGCGTGTTGATGGCGACGGTCCTGCTAATATGGCGGGGCCGTTTGCTTTTTTTATCCGTTGCTCAGTTTGGAAATTTCGTATTTTTGCGGGTCTTAAATTCTAAATGGACCTCATACATCTTGAATCCTGCAACAGAGACGGTGCGGTGCACCGTCTCTACGAAGAATTGGCAATTAACTGAATGATTATCGGGCGCAATAAATTGTGTCCCTACATTCTTGAAACCTGAAACTTGAACCTGTTCTATGAACATCGTAATTCTTACCGGAAGTGTGCGCCGTGGCGGTAATACCGACCAGTTGGTAGGCGCGTTTGTGGAGGGCCTGGGCGGGCGCCACGCCGTGGAGCTTGTCTCCGTGGCAGATTTTAACGTGCGTCCCTGTTGTGGCTGCAACCAGTGCTTTGAAACCGAAGGCCATCAGTGTGTGCAGGCCGACGATATGCAGCGCATCTATCCCAAGTTGGCGGAGGCCGATATGCTTGTCATCGCGTCGCCTGTCTATTTTTACGGCATCAGCGCGCAGCTTAAGGCCGTGATAGACCGACTGCACACGCCTATGCGCGACAGCTTCCATATTCGCCAATCGGCGCTGCTGTTGGTGGGCGGCTCCTCGCGCCCGGAGGTGTTCGAGGCCATCGTACACCAATACCGGCTTTGCATCAAGCACTTCGATATCGCCGACAGTGGAATGGTGTTGGCAGGCGGCTGCCGCCAATTCGGTGACGTGGCGCAAACGGCGGCTATGGACCAAGCGCGACAATTGGGCGCGGAAATCTAATTCGTGATGGAACAGATTATCTCCCAACATAAAACGAAATTCGAGTCTAGCGAACTTTTTCTGTTCCCGCTATATACACTAATGTTCTTAATATTTTGTGCTTTTTTCATAGTTGAGGAAGGCATAGTGGCCTGCATAATCTTGATTTCCTTAATCTTGATTCCCTATCTTATATTGGTAGATAAACTGATTTGGGAATGCAAAGGCGTGGAAACGGTGTTTCTGGATGATGCGAACCTGATTATACGTAGGAAACCGAAAATCTTTGGCCGGGAGACGGTGGTGCCGTTGATGGATATTGATGCGGTAGAATATCGGGAGCAGACTACGTTGGAGTCCAGTTGGTGGGGTCCCAGTGTGAGTGATTGGAAACTGCACCAGGAAAAGCTGCAGGTGCGCACGTGGGTGGGAGCAAAAATATTCTTCGGTGTCAATCTGACGTGGGATGAACAGGACGACATCATCGAGCTTATTATGAAAAGGGTGGAAACCGTGCAGGCGGAAGCGGAGAAAAGCATCGATGAGGAATCAGAAGCCATAGAATGGTGAAATTTCGTATAGAAAGTTGATTTTTTTTAACTAAGTGTTCAAAATTTTCTATTTTTGCGGCGTTAAAAATAAAAGTATGAAAACAATTTGGTCTGAGTTAGGGAATGTACCTATTAATGTAAATGTTCTTGCGTCAATTTATTCTGAAAGAAAATATGTGCGCAATAAAATATCTTCGCTAGAAGATGAAGGCAAAATCATTCGTTTGAAACGAGGCTTGTATGTTGCTTCTCCAGAATTTTCAGACAAGCTACTTTCTATAAATCTGATAGCTAATCATCTGTATGGTCCTTCGTATGTTTCTTGTCAGTCTGCTTTGGCATATTACGGACTGATTCCAGAACGAGTATATGGGGTTACCTCAATGACTATGAAACACAGTCGGAAATTCACCAATTCGTTAGGCACTTTTGACTATATCCGATGTGAGCAGGATGTCTTCGCCATAGGATTGGATATGCAACGCGAAAGTGATGTTTCTTTCGTTATTGCCACACCTGAAAAGGCCTTATGTGATCTGATTGCAACCACATCAGGATTGAATTTGAGATATACGAATGAAATACTTACTTGGCTGGAAGATGATATTCGATTCGATATGGATGAATTTTTTAAATTGAATGTCAGTATTTTAGAAGAATATTCTAAAGTGGGGAAAAAGTCAACAATGATTACAAAACTTATTAAAATAATACAACGATGAATACAATTTTTGACGAAATGCTTTCCCGTTATGGAGTGCTGACGGGAAAAGACTTATGGAATGCAAAATATGAAGTCACTCAACAGATTGCGTTGGCAGGTTTGTATCGGGGTGGTTTTTTTGAAAAAGCCGCATTTTATGGAGGCACATGCCTCCGCATTTTTCACGGTTTAAAGCGCTTTTCTGAGGATATGTTTTTTTCATTGCTGGCTCAGGGAGAAGATTTTCATTTGGAAGATTATTTTCCAGCAGTGATAGATGAGTTCAAATCTGCTGGTCGAGAAGTTTTTATTACAAAAAAAGACAAGATGACTTTGGGCAAAGTCGAGTCTGATTTTTTGAAAGATCAAACGGATGTGTATAATCTGACTTTTCAAACGGAGAAAAGCATTAAGGTGAAGATTGAGGTGGATACAAAACCGCCGTTGTCTTTTCAAACGGAATATAAAAGACTGCTGCACCCATATACGTTTATGGCCCGCTGCATGACACTGCCTTGTCTCTATGCCGGCAAGATGCACGCCCTCGCATTCCGAAATTGGAAGACGCGCGTCAAAGGACGCGACTGGTACGACTTTGAATGGTATGTGCGTAATGAGGTACCATTGGATTACCAGCATCTGCAGGCGCGCATTTTGGAATTCAACGGGGAAAAGTTGGAACAGGCAGATTTCGTGGCGTTGCTTCGCGAACGGTTCTCTCAAACGGACATGGCCCAGGTCAAGCGCGATGTGGCTCCGTTCCTAATGAACCCCAAGGAACTGGATGTCTGGTCCAACGAGTACTTTGTCGAACTGTTAGATCGGGTGAAATTCGAGACGGATTGATAATAGACAATTGATAATTAATCGGTGAGTTGTTACGGTTATCCTTGTCACTTTTAAACCTTAAACTTTAAACCTTAAACCTTATAATAATTATGGAAGAAATCATCAAACAATTTTGCGGCGTAAGCGAACTGGTTGAACTCTATACGGATAAAAACAATACGGATTCGTATGAGGTGGGCTATGTGGTGGCCTATTCGGACAATATGTTTATGGTCCACTCTTACCATCCTCGCGGAGTCGATGACGGCTTTTTCGTGCAGCGCATAGAGGATTTGTACTGTGTGTCGTATGGTACGCGGTATTGTGAAAAAATATTCAAACTCATTGCCCATCAGACAGAAACAGCCAAACAGCCGATGTTGGAAGGATTCCAAACCAGCGGCAATATGATGTACGACGTGCTGAATGAATGTATGTACAACCAACAAATAGTGTATGTGGTTCTGTACAACGAATATGAAGTCTTCGGACGCGTGAAAAATGTCAACCTCAATACTTTTGAAATCGAGATTGTGAAGGGTGACGGCACGTTCGACGGTTTCACAATTTTGCGCTGGGAAGATGTTCGCGTCGTCAGTGTCGATGGCGTCTTGGAAAATGAAAGAACGTACTTGGTTGAGAGATAAGGGATGAGTGTAGTGCGGATTGTTGATAAATGGTAACAAATTTTTTTGGGGATTCCAATTTCTGTGCTTACTTTTGCATTTCTTCTTTAAAAACCTAAAATATTAATATATCAACAAGTTATGACTGACGAATACGTATTAGTAGCAGGTCGTTCCAATCCTGAGTTGGCAAAGAAAATTGCCGAGTACCTGAACAAACCCCTTTTTCCTGTTGACATTCTCCAATTCAAAGACGGAGAAATCCAGGTTTATTTCAATGACACCATTCGTGGTAAGAATGTCTTCATCATCCAACCCACATTTGCTCCGGCTGACAACATCATCGAGCTGTTAATCACCATCGATGCTGCCAAACGCGCTTCCGCACGCAACATCGTGGCTGTAATGCCTTATTTCGGCTATGCAAGACAGGACCGCAAAGACAAACCCAGAACCTCTATCGGTGCCAAATTGATGAGTAACCTCCTCACTGCAGCAGGCGTTACCCGTATTATCACGATGGATCTCCACGCAGACCAAATTCAGGGCTTCTTCGAAATCCCTGTTGACCATCTGTTTGCTTCCAACGTGTTCATTCCGTATGTTCAAAGTATGAATTTGGACAACATCTGTATCGCTTCTCCTGATACGGGCGGTACCAAACGTGCTTCCACATACGCCAAAGCCCTCAACTGTGACCTCGTTATCGGTTACAAACACCGTGAGAAACAAAATGAAGTGGCTTCCCTCCAAGTCATCGGCGATGTGAAAGACAAGAACGTTATTATTGTGGATGATATGATTGATACCGCCGGTACACTTTGCAAGGCTGCCGGCCGAATCAAGGAAATGGGTGCCAAGAGTGTCCGCGCAATGTGCGCACACGGCCTCTTCTCCGGCTCCGCAATCGAAAACATCCAAAATTCCGTATTGGATGAAGTCCTCATTACCGACACCGTGCCTTTGCGCCGCACCTGCGACAAAATCAAAGTCGTCTCCGTGGCCCACCTGATGGCTGAAGTTATCAAAGCCGTTGTTGATGATACCTCTATCTCATCCCATTACTATGTATAATAGTTGAAAAATTACTATATATGAAAAATGGTTGCCTGATTTTCAAGCAACCATTTTTTTTATACGAATTTCACCACGTCTTTCATTCCCTCCATCTCCTCGAAATTGATGAGGATGTTCTCTTTGAGGAAATCATTGAAGGGCTTCATCAAATGGAATTTTTCCGCTATCTCTGAAACGCTCATTGTTAAAAACTCATCGGGCGACATACTGCAACAGCACGTGTAGTTTTTGCACATCACGTATTCTGGATGCGGGAAATCCTTGGGTATGCCGTTGGGCAGACGCTTGAAATGCTCCATCCCGATGGTTGGACTGATGGCTTTGAATTTCGGCTCCTCCACGATGGCGGCATACGCATCAACCTGGTCAACAATGGCTTGGCGTAACGCGCGCATTTCCGCAGTGGGCAGCCACCACACGCCGCTGGCCAAAATGACCTCGTGCGGTTCCAACTGGACGTAATAACCGCCATAATAGGCCTTCTTCCCGTCCGCGTTGATGTAGGCACCAAAATGGCCTTTATAGGGCGTTTTGTCCGATGAGAAACGCAAATCCCTGTAAATACGGTAGGTGCAGTCCTTGGGCGACAAAAAGGAAATGGACGCGTCGAATTTGCCCATTTCGGCAATAAGCTGCTCCAAAAAACTGTTGAACTTGCCCCAGGCTTCGTCATACTCGGTACGATGCGCCTGAAACCACTCGCGATTGTTGTTCGCGATCAAACCTGATAAAAATGTGAAAATGGTATTCAATGTGATAATGCGATAATGCGGTAATGTGATAATGTGATAATGAGATAATCTTTTAAACTTTAAACCTTAAACATTTACCATCAAGTACGGTACTTGCCAAACCACGTGACTTACTTGAAACC
>JAZRYT010000069.1:0-52450 GCA_045600905.1 Bacteroidales bacterium | reverse complement strand
CCGCACACTTGATTTTCGGGCTACGACTTGGCGTTCGTCACAGCGCCTGCAAGAACTTTCTGCGATGCTTTCAGAGATTAAGAAATGTCTCAAAGCTATTCAAAAACGCAACTCATTGTCTATCACCCCAAAGGTGGAAGACTTGAAGGTGGTTCACAAATGGATTCAAACCTACGATGTACCACATTTCTATGTACAGGTGTTCTTCGACAAAGTGTATGGAGTATCGTTCCAGCATATTCTTGAACTTGTGTCAAACCCTGATTTAGAAGACGAAAAATACTTCATCGAACAAGATACAAAGAACCAAAACAAGACAACAATTAAGATACCTTCACAAGATGGAACGTGTCTTGCGGAAGCTGTAACCGAACCTAATCACCATAGTGTGAGAAAGGAACTGAACAAGGGCAGATTGCTCTTCTATGTGAAATTTGATGGTGGTGAGGCTTGCTTGGATGCCAACAATTTTGAATCTCTGTTTGGAATAAAGCTCTAATAGAATGACTATTGAACAGAAATACATAGCATCCACTTCCTTTGATCATCGCAAAAAATATGCTCAATTCTTCACTCCAAAGAAGATAGCCGAGTTTATGTGCCATTGGATGTTACAAGGCAAACCTAAAACTCGAATTCTCGAACCTGCATACGGCTTGGGAATTTTTTCGCGTGTTCTAGCCAAGAGTTCTGCTCTGCCTATAGATGCGTACGAAATTGACGGACGAATTTTCGCAAGTGCGGTCCTTTCTCGTCCTAATGGAGTGAATCTTTGGAATGAAGATTATTTTTCAAGTGATTGGAATGCCAAATACGATGCCATTATTTGCAATCCTCCTTATCTGAAATTTCACGACTACGATAATACTACTTACATACCAGATGTAAACAATCATTTAGGGACAAAACTCAATGGCTTTACAAATCTCTACACATTGTTCCTACTGAAATCAATTGCACAATTGCAGGAAGGTGGACGCCTGGCATACATCATTCCTTCTGAATTTCTTAATTCTGACTACGGTGTAGAGGTAAAACGTGCTTTAGTACAGAGCAACACCCTTCAGCACATCATTGTCGTTGATTTTACTGAATGTGCTTTCGACGACGCTTTAACAACTGCCTGTATTCTCCTCTGCGAAAGAACAGAAAATTCAAACAGCGTGCGTTTCTCACTTGTTAACAATATAGAACGTCTCAACACCTGTTTTGAAGAATATGTGGAATACAACACGTCTGATCTTGATGCAACTGTTAAGTGGAAATCATATTATGAGAAAGGTAACAGTTCTAAATACAATCATCTTGTTCCTTTCTCCAAATTTGCTAAGGTGTCGCGTGGAATTGCCACCGGTGCAAACGAATATTTCACGTTCAAACCTTCAAAGGTAGATGAATATGGTATTCCCCAAGAGTGCTTGATGCCTTGTATTTGCAAAGCTGCAGACGCACCACAAACTTTCTTTACCCAAAATGATTTTACAAAATTAACAAATGGAGATAAGGCTGCCTATTTATTCAATGGTTGTACTGCACTTAACAACACAAATGTGTTGAGGTACATACGTCTTGGTGAAGATTCAGGAATCAACAAGCGATATCTTACTGCGAGTCGTTGTCCGTGGTATGCTATTGAGAATAGACCTCCTGCGCCGATATGGGTTTCCGTATTCAATAGAAGTGGTTTGCGTTTTATTCGCAATGAGGCAAATATATACAATCTCACAACTTTCCATTGTGTTTATCCCAAAATCGATGGAGTTGATGTTGATGTGTTATTTGCTTATCTTATTACTGATGTGGCAAAGGAGATTTTCCTCGATAACTCACGTCAATATGGAAATGGTCTAGTGAAATTTGAACCAAACGATCTAAACAAGGGCATGGTTGTAGATTTGAACTTGCTAAATGCTGAAGAATGCTCGTTTGTTAAGAACGTTTATGCTTTTATTAAAGATACCCAAAAAGAGAAAGATGGAGCTCTACTCCTGAATGAATTCTTCTCGTTGCGATACACTAAAGGCATACATTCGTTAGACGTTTTGAATGAACGACTCCAAATCTTGAAGAATACTTCTTTATCTGTTAAGGTGGAAATCGTCAAAAGGATGGATGAACCTCGTGAAAAGCAACTCAACTTCCTCGACCTCTTCGACCAGTATGAACTTGACCCAATCACTCAGAACTTCATAGCGCGTGAGGACTCGGAAATTGAATACGGCAAAACGTCCAAGAATAAGCTGCTGGATGTTGATCCCACCAAGAATCTCCTCATTTGCAACGTCAAGAAAGATAATCAGGAACCGTATCTCAATGGCTCTGCCAAGATTTACTACACTGGCAAAAAGTTCCCGACTACCGTGGCTCTTAACAAACCCTACTACTTCATGCCGTATCTCTCGGGAAAAGGCATCCGCGACCTCTACTTCATCAAGATTGCACGCCTCGGCTACCGCAAAGAGGGACAGGAGAATGGGGATAAAAATGACCTTCGGCTGGTATTCGAGATAGAACGTGTCGGTCAGCTCTTCGATGACTACAAAAAAGTTAAACTTGAAATCTGGAGGACGTTTACCGATACTACGATGGCGGAGATCCAAAAAATGTAAAAGTTTCCTTCACTAGCTTATATTACGCCGCGCATTCTCCACCACCCCCGTTAGCGTGAATTAAAAAAAACAACATTTCCCAATCTTTCCCCGTACCTATGCCTACATTTGGCATAGGTACGGTTTATTTTTGCCGGCGTATTTTAAAATCATATTACAATGGCAAAAACAAATCCTATTCCCTCCGACCCATTCGCCATCTCTTTGGGTGGCGATCCCAACAATTTCATTTTCATCGAAGACGGCAAAATCTCCTTTGCCAATCCCAATGCCACACGCATAGTGGTTTCATATACCTTTGCGAATCCGAAAATTGAGGAGAGCTTTCCTACCCTGCCTCGTGAAAACATCATCATTGAACACGAGGAAGTGTTGGCGGCACGCGGTCTTGCGCAGCCGCTAACGGAACGTTTCATCCTGCTCAATCTCCAAAACAAGTACTTCTCTGTGGCTATGATAACTCAGGATGCGCGAAACAATTATTCTTGGCAGTTCTTCCAGCTTTTTTGGGATAGAAGTCTGGCAGGCATTGTACGCAGAAGACACAATATTGATATGTACGATGACGACTTAGCTGATCTTGCATGTAACTTGGAAGATTTCAGAAAAGGCAAGGCTAAAGATAGAATCATCACTTTGTCTGGAAAAGATATTCACATACAATGTTGTGTTGAAGTGAAGGAAAGTTTGGAGGTCGTGTCGGCACGCTGTACGGCAAATGCCCAAGATGTAGCTGAGCGGATCCTGGAATTTGTCAAGCAATGCAAGGAAAGTCATCCGGAGGCCTTTTACCTCACGGGGAAACTCCATTTGTATCCCGATTTGCAAAACGCACTTGAAAAAGAAATGCAAGGTTTTCTTCCCATCATCATACCCGAAAATGCCGAGGACGCCTTGCAGCGGGGAATGGCGCTTTACCTGCTCCACTAACTTATACCATATTATCGATGATAATGCTGTGTTTCAGTTAATTAATACTGCTTTCTATTTTATTCTCCGCAAATTTGCGGAGAATATTTCCGTTTTTCTCCGCAGGTGATGCTGAATGCCACCCAACACTACGAAATGAAGATTTCACCGGAAAGACTTTTTGGAAAGCCATTACGGAATCCTTGAGCAAAACAGACAATGTCATCCGCAAGACCGCCTTTGGGGACAAATACCGCGCAACGCCTCTCAATGATCGCCAGCGCAAGGTCATCAACAAACTCTTTGATGGCTTTGAAGGAAAACTCAACTCCTCGAAGTGGTACAAGATAAACCATTGTTCTCAAGATACCGCAAATAGAGATATTAAAGACCTGATAAACAAGGGTATATTGCGATGTTCGGAAGAAGGTGGCCGAAGCACGAACTACGAGTTGAGCGAATGATTTTTTCACAGACGCCCATTCGCATATTGAATAATTGATTATTTTTGCATCCGCGATGTGCGTTTGTAGGAAAGAAAGAAGTAGATGTCTCTTGCTTCCGAAAGTACATCAATATCTTTTAAGTAGCAAATAAAAAAATATCAAATGGCAGTAAAAATACTTTTCGCAGTTGCGCTTCTCGCAGTAGGCATTTTTTTTGTGAGTCGCAAACGTTTCATTTTCAAGATTCTCGGAGTCGCTGGTTTGCTTCTCTGGCTGTTCCTAGGTGACTGGGGCGGCTTGGAACTCGCTAAAAAACTGTTTTTCTTCGCGACGCGCAACACCCTTCTTTTCTTTGAAATTCTCGGCGGAATCGTTGTCGCAATATTGGTGCTTGGCTGGCTTCTCTCGAAGGTGACCGGTGGAAAGGCAACAGCGAAACGCTCGTTTGCCGAAAGAATAGCCAAGCCCAAGTCAGATGAGCCGACCACGCGAAAAACCGTTTACAAAGTGGGCGGAGCGGAATTTGACGATTACGGTAGAGCGTTACAATTCGCTGCACAGATTTACCCAAATCAAAATCATCCCTCCTCTTATATAACCAAAGAAGAACGCTAAACCTTCGGGAAACATTATGAAAAAACCATTGTTTGCCCATAGCGCTGGTGTCTTATGGATCGATGCGTTTCTATTTGCGAGTTGCATGAGTATCGCGGCACGAAAAGATTTAAATTCTGCGGTGATTTTCCCAATATAACACATGCCTCACAGACAAACGCGCGTTCCAGTCGAAATGGTGCCGGCAGACATCTTTTTTGATGAAAACGACATATTCTGGACGAAAATCCAACGGCCAGCCACCGGAATCAATGTGTCTTGTGTCCGTGGTTGTTCTCCCGCCGCTCACGCTGTTGTACGCGGAATAACATTTTACAGAATAATCATAATGATTGTTGGTGGAATTCTATTACTAAAACAAAAGTTCTGATGATGGAGCCAAAGGTGACCATCAACTCGCTTACTTGGCAATTGCGCATCAACCGCTCGGCCGTGCAGAAGCAGATGGACAATTGGGAGCAGAAAGGATATGTCCTCCGTTCAAAGTTGGGTGGAGAAAAATGGTATGTCGCCATTACGCCGTCTATGTAGGTGATGTTCGTGATTGTTCTCGCACCGTTCCGCAGATGCAGTAGGATAATCATCCGAGAGAACTGTGGGTGATTTGAATCCTGAGGCTCATAAATAGTTGTCTGCCATAAACTGATGACAATCGATTGTTCTCTGAAAAATTGTGGTGAAGAATAATTATGAAAAAATCATTATGAAATTTTCATAATTTGTGAATCCTCGTGCGAAGCTATATTCGGCGATTTCCTGTTGGAAATCGCGGGGTGAACTCCTGCATTTCCCAACACAATTTCCACTTCCTTCCGATGAAAAACAAGGCTCATATTTTTTCATAAAAAACCTTTGGGACTTTGCCGAATTTTTCCTATCTTTGCTCGTTTTATGAAAATAATTAAAGTTATTGAAAATGAGTGAGATAGAAAATCAAAAACCTGTCGAAGAAACCTATAGCGCCAGTAATATCCAGGTGCTCGAAGGCCTCGAGGCCGTACGTAAGCGCCCCGCTATGTATATCGGTGATGTCAGCAAGCGTGGTCTGCACCATCTCGTGAGCGAGGTCGTGGACAATTCCATCGATGAGGCACTTGCCGGTTTCTGTAATAATATTGAAGTTACCATTCTCGAAGATAATTCCATCAGCGTGCTCGATAACGGTCGTGGTATCCCTACCGATATGCACGAAAAGGAACACCGTTCCGCTCTGGAGGTCGTTATGACCGTTCTCCACGCCGGCGGTAAGTTCAACAAGGATTCCTATAAGGTGTCCGGCGGTCTGCACGGCGTCGGCGTCTCCTGCGTGAACGCCCTCTCCAACCACTTGAAGGCCGAGGTCTTCCGCGATGGAAAACACTTTATGCAGGAGTACGAAAAGGGCAAACCGCTCTATCCTGTCAAAGTGGTCGGCGAAACCGATTATCGCGGTACTAAGGTCACTTTCAAACCTGATGATACTATCTTCTATGAAACAGTATATGATTACAACATTCTCTCCGACCGTTTGAAGGAACTGGCTTATCTGAACAAGGGCATTACACTGTCTATCACGGATATGCGCTCCGCAGACGAGAACGGCGAGCACCCGCACTGCACCTATCATTCCGAAAACGGTTTGCGCGACTATATCGCTTACCTTGATGAAGGCAAAACCAAGATTACTTCCAAACCGATTTACATTGAAGGCGAAAAACAGGGCGTTCCCGTTGAGGTTGCTATGCAGTATAACAACTCCTTTAACGAGGTTATCCATTCTTACGTTAACAATATCAATACGATAGAAGGTGGTACACACCTTGCAGGCTTTAGACGCGCGTTGACCCGTACACTGAAGAAATATGCGGACGACAACAAGATGCTGGACAAACTCGCCAAGGATAAAATCGAAATCTCCGGTGAGGACTTCCGAGAAGGTATTACCGCTATCGTTTCTGTCAAAGTCGCTGAACCTCAGTTTGAAGGACAGACGAAGACGAAACTCGGTAACAACGAAGTGGCCGGTATCGTTGACCAGATGGTGGGCGAAATGCTGACCAACTACTTGGAGGAGAATCCTAAGGATGCCAAAGACATTGTTGACAAAGTCGTATTGGCCGCTCAGGCTCGTCACGCCGCCCGCAAGGCTCGTGAAAGCGTACAACGCAAAAACGTGTTCAGCGGCTCCGGCCTTCCTGGTAAACTTTCAGACTGTTCATCCAAAGATGCTGCCAAGTGCGAACTCTTCCTCGTCGAGGGTGACTCTGCAGGCGGTACGGCCAAACAGGGCCGCGATAGCCACTATCAGGCAATCCTTCCGCTGCGTGGTAAGATTCTGAACGTCGAAAAAGCTATGCAACACCGCATTTTCGAAAGCGAAGAAATTAAAAACATCTATACTGCTCTCGGCGTTACCATCGGTACCGAAGAGGATAGCAAGGCACTGAATATCTCCAAACTCCGTTATCACAAGGTTATCATTATGACCGATGCCGATGTCGATGGTAGCCATATCGCAGCTTTGATCCTGACATTCTTCTTCCGCTATATGCGCGAGCTGATCGAACAAGGCCACGTCTATATTGCAACGCCGCCGTTGTATTTGGTTAAGAAGGGCAAATACCAGCGCTATGCCTGGTCAGAAGAACAACGTGCCCAGTTCACTGCCGAAGCCGCTGGCGATAACGAGGAAGCAAAAGTCCACGTGCAACGTTACAAAGGTTTGGGTGAAATGAACGAGGAACAACTTTGGAGTACCACAATGGATCCCGAACACCGCACATTGCGCCAAATCACTATTGAAAACGCCGCCGAAGCCGACCGCGTGTTCTCTATGCTGATGGGCGATGAAGTGCCTCCACGTCGTGAATTTATTGAACAAAATGCTACCTATGCAAACATCGATGCCTAATCCCGAAGAAGAAGTGAAAACTTCTCCTGTGACAGAAAATCCTCAAAATGAGGATGTGACTGCTAATGGCGAACAAAACGCCGAAAAAGAAGAAGCGAAATCCGAAATGCCGCCCGCTACAGAAGAGAAGAAGACTGTTCTGGAAGATGTAATCTCTTTCCAAAACGTCGATATCTATCAACGCAAGTTGATGGTGCTGTCTAAAATTTCCTTCACAATCAAACCGGGTGAATTTGTCTATCTGATTGGTAAGACGGGAACGGGCAAGTCGTCGATTTTGAAGACTCTGATAGCGGAAATCCGTCCTAAAGGAGAAAAGGCAACGATGATCGGCTACGATTTGCTCACGATGAAGTCCAAACAGATTCCGGATTTGCGCAAGAAAATAGGCGTCGTGTTCCAGGATTATCAGCTGCTGAATGACAAAACGGTGATTGAGAACCTGATGTTCGTTCTTCGCGCTACTCGCTGGAAAGACAAACAGGCAATGCTCAACCGTTGCGAAGAGGTCTTGGCTTTGGTTGGTTTGGAAACGAAGGATTTCAAGTTGCCTTCACAACTTTCCGGTGGTGAGCAACAGCGTGTTTGCATCGCGCGTGCATTGCTCAACAACCCGGATGTTATTTTGGCGGATGAACCTACGGGCAATCTCGACCCGATTACGGCAGAGGAGATTTTCCAAGTTTTCCATAACATCAACAAAGCAGGAACAACGATTTTGATGGCAACACATAATTTTTCGCTTATCAATAAGTTCCCTTCTCGCGCTTTGTGTATTGAGGATGGCAAAATTTTAGATTCGGGAATATAATTTGCGAATCGTTAGTTTAGAAAGATATTAAGATTTGAAATTTCAATTCGGTTTTATGCGGCTTGTCAATCTCTGACAGGCCGCTACTTATTTGTAGCCTGTCAATGTAGTATGTCTGCGATAGTCGGAGCCATAAACTCAGGAATCGGTATTTGTAACGGAACACGAGGTAGCCGCGAATGCCTTTGTAGTAGTATGAACCTATCGTAAAGGCATAATAGACATCGTCTTCGTAAGCATATTGCCGCTCATCGTATGTGTCTGTGTCGAAATAGGCTATTCTGGTATGGATGGCTATTCCTGCCTTTTGAAACTCCAATGCCGCATCCTGGTAGAGGAGAAATCCCTGCCTGTTTTTGCCAGAGGAAACGTCGTGGTTGAGTTGCCAATCGAGCTCCGTCTTCAAAGTCAAAAATTTGTACGGTTCATTCTGCCATTGTATTCTGAACTTATGACGTTGGGTTTCAGTGATTTCTTTGAAATATTCGTTCGTGTTCGCATTTTGTGATTTGCTGCGGAACGTGTATTTGCAGAATATTTTGCTATATCTGCTGAGGCTGTATTGCGCGGACATTCCAAAATCCATTCCCGATGTTGGCGCGTCTGTTCGATAGCTCAGCCAGGTGAGGCGGTAGTAGTCTGCGTAGAGGCTGATTTCCATATTGCGTCCCGCTATCCACGTGCTTGTCAGATATAGGCCGGTTTCGCCCGAATTTCCTGATTTCGCGCCAAATGCATTGCCCAACGGTGCTGTATATTCATTGTCATAATATCGAAAGAGGGTGGCCAACTTGAACGTGGGCGTGAGGTTGAACAACGCACTTTGCAAAATTCCTATTTCCCCGTGCTTGTTGATGGCTGCTTCGCCGAAAATCAAATGCTTGTGCACAATCATCTGATAATCGATCGCCACATTGAATCCCGTGATTTGAAAAGTGCTTTTCAATTGTTTTGAAATCGTTTCTGCAGATGTGTCTGTCGTGGAGTACCCGGCAAGTCGTAATCCTATCTTAAAGAGAGCCCTTCTGTAGGAAATGTCACCTCCGAAAACATTATCCAGGCTCCCAAATTGCCTGCCTCCGAAAAGTGTGCCCGCAAGTTTGTTCGTCCCCAAGGTGACGGCTCCTCCTCGCAAAAAGTCTCCTTCGTTTGTGGGCGCGATGGCCCGAATCCCCGTGCTGAATCGGCGAAGATTGTCCGGACTGCTGCCTTTCCCCGAAAGTAGGGAGTTGCCCAATACTAGCCCCTGGCCGAAGTTCAGCCGATAATCTCCGACAACGGCTGTCTTAACAATGCCTATGTCTTTCAAACTGGCTGATCCCGAATAGAAATCAAATCCGTATTTCTGTTCCCCTTTAAAGAATTGTTCTCCAGCGTCTTTTTCGCCAGATAGTTTGAGGAAGAATTTGTCTTGCGAACTGAAATTGTATTTGAAACATACGTGACTCGGACTCCCCGCGTAGTGATTCGTCCGTGTGGTGTCGTATCCTGCCTGATGTTCAAGTACTTGCCCGTCCCGGATAAGTATAGATTGTTTGCTCCGTTTGAAGAAATTTCTGAAAAAGAACTGCTTCTCCTGCGTGATAATAACGTTCACAAGTGGTTCTATTCGTTTTCGCTCTTCATAGGAAAAACCATCAATGGCTTCCAATTCGTAAATGCTGGCCAATTGCCCGTAATTTTCTATATATAGTTGCAATTGATAGTATTGATAATCGGTCAGTTTCAGCATCCGAATGGCTGTCTCGTAGGATAAGGCATTGATGTTGGGTCTGTTTCCGTTTGAACAAGCTTCCAATTCTTCTAATAAATCTTCGGAAATGCTAATTTCATCGTCAACGGTTAGGACATTTTCAATGTTTTCAATTATCGGGTCGGTGTTGTATGTACTGTCAATTTGAGCGCAACACATTCCGCTCCATAATAGAATAAGGAGGATCGCACTTGTAGAAAAAAACCGTAATTTTGTCATAGTTGGTGTTCTGATGCATTTTTCTGATTATAAGATAAATAGGATGTCGCTTCCGGGAGAAAGGCTTATACGGTAATACCAATCGCTTTGTATGCTGAAAACGATTCTTTTCCAGGGTATGTGTATCCCAATGCCGCATTTGCGTAACGAACAATTGCCCATTATTACTAAGGATGTAATAGGTTGGTATCCTAATTCCAATCCGATTTCAAAATCTCCCGGTAATGTCTTTTGGCAGAATATATTGGCAGATATTCTTTCGGAGGGTTGATAGTTGGCTAAAACGCGAAACTGCATAGGTATGATTTCTTTCCCAGTGATTCCGTATCTCATACGGATGGGATTGTATAAATCAATGGCAATGAGTAGGTTTTGGGTCGTTTGATAGGCGAAGGATATATCGACGGTGAAAGAATGTTGACTTTTGTAGTGCGTGGCGTGTTGCAGCAAATAGACCCCTTGCAAAGCAAAGGACAATTTGTGGCCGAAGCAGTGGGCATACCCCAATTGTAATTCCAGTTTTCCGAATTGGGAATATCCATAATGATTGAAATTACTGGTTAAGGCATCATTGTTTTTTGAAATCCCCATATTTAGGGCTTTATACATCAATTCTTTCGTGCAGAAATCATCTCTGAAACCGCATTGGAAGAAGGAATGGCCGACCAGAGTTTTGTAAGCAGCTATGTTTGTGCTTTGTCTGCATAATCGGATGCTTGTCAAGGCCGTCTGCCCTGATGCGAAAAAGTTGCCGATGAGTATTAATAATATGAGCGTTCCTCTTTTCATATCTTGATTTTCGCGGTAAAAGTATATAATAATTACAAATAAATACAATAAAAATTATCATACCGCTATTTTAACATAAAATTGTTAAAATCTGTTTGGAAAAGACGAATTTGAAGAGGAAGTTGTTGGTTTTTGAAGGTGGAAAATAAAAAGGCCGCTGATTTAGAGCAGCGGCCTTGATAGGTTTATGAATGAGAAATCTATGAATTTCGGAGTTTTCGGGAAAAACTCTGTGATCTTATCAGCCTTTGAGCGCTTCGGCACCACTGACGATTTCAATAAGTTCGTTGGTGATGGAGGACTGGCGGGCGTTATTGTACTTGAGTTTGAGGTCACGGAGGATTTCCGTGGCGTTATCCGTAGCCTTCGTCATAGAAATCATACGAGCGCCGTGTTCGGCGGCTATTGAGTCTGCCAGCGTTTTGTAAAGCTGGGTCTTCATAATCTTTGGAATCAGTTCTTTCAAGACTTCTTGTGGGGACGGTTCGATGATATAGTCGTTTTTGGTTTGAGAACCTCCCTCGCTTTCCAGATTGGAAATGGGCAGGAATTCTTCAACGGTAACACGTTGTGTGGCAGCATTGAGGAATTTGTTATAGACGATATCGACTTTGTCGAAATCGTGTTTGAGGAAGCCCTGCGTCAGGAAGTCGGCGATTTTGGAAAGCTCGCGGAAGTCAGGATTGTCCAGAAGAGACTCGTTGCTTAGGAGAACAGGATATATTTTGTTGAGTTGTTCGTTTCCCTTTTTGCCGATGCAGATGAGTTTTACATTGCCGGCCTGATGTTGGGCGGCATATTTTTCTGCCACAAGTTTATTGACTTGTTTGACAATATTGGAATTGAAAGCGCCGCAAAGTCCTTTATTGGAAGTAATTACCAAGATGACGACTTTTTCGGGAGTGCGCTTTTCGAACAAGGGCATATCTTCCATTGATTCTGCAGAGTCGGAAAGGTCGTGCAGAATCTCGTTCAGTTTCTCGGAGTAGGGGCGCAGGTATTGGATGGCCGTTTGAGCACGTCTCAACTTGGCTGCGGACACCAACTTCATAGAACTTGTAATCTTCTGGGTGGATTCAATGGAACTGATGCGGGTTCGTATTTCCTTTAGGTTTCCCATAATTAATTTTCGTGTTTAGCGGCAACTTCATTACAAGCGTCTTGAAGTTGTTTCATTACGTTATCATCAATTTTACCGGATCTCAGAATGTCGAGAACATCCTGATGTTGTTCGTGCATAAAATGGATGAATTCAGTTTCGAAGTTGCGGATATTTGAAATGGGGATATTCTGTAACAAGCCGCGGGAGCCGCAGAAGATGATGGCGATTTGCTCTTCAACTTTATACGGTGTGTATTGCGGTTGTTTCAGGATTTCCACGTTGCGGGCACCCTTGTCAAGCACGTATTTGGTGGCTGCGTCCAAGTCGGAACCGAATTTTGCAAAGGATTCCATTTCGCGGTACTGTGCTTGGTCGAGTTTCAGTGTGCCGGCCACTTTCTTCATTGATTTGATTTGGGCGTTACCACCGACGCGGGATACGGAGATACCGACGTTGATAGCGGGGCGGACACCGGCATTGAAGAGGGAGGTCTCCAAGAAAATCTGACCGTCGGTAATAGAAATCACGTTGGTCGGAATGTATGCGGAAACGTCACCGGCTTGGGTTTCGATGATAGGCAGAGCGGTAAGGGAACCGCCACCTTTCACAAGGTGCTTGATGGATTGCGGCAGGTCGTTCATTTTGGCTGCGATTTCATCGGATTCGATGATTTTAGCAGCTCTTTCCAACAGTCTGGAGTGGAGGTAGAACACATCGCCGGGGTATGCTTCACGCCCAGGGGGACGACGGAGCAGCAGGGAGACTTCACGATATGCGACAGCTTGTTTGGAAAGGTCGTCGTAAATGATGAGGGCGTTACGTCCGGTATCACGGAAGTATTCACCAATAGCGGCACCTGCAAATGGAGCGTAGAACTGCATAGCGGCGGCATCGGAAGCGGTAGCGGTCACTACGATGGTGTAGGGCATAGCGCCTCTTTCGGTAAGTGTCTTCACCAAGGCTGCAACGGAAGAACCCTTTTGTCCGACTGCTACGTAAATACAATAAACGGGGTTGCCCTGTTCGTAAAATTCTTTTTGATTGATGATGGCATCGATGGCGATAGCCGTTTTACCTGTCTGACGGTCGCCGATGATCAGCTCACGTTGGCCGCGGCCGATAGGGATCATGGCATCAACGGCTTTCAAACCGGTTTGCAGCGGCTCTTTCACGGGTTGACGGTAAATGACGCCTGGAGCCTTACGCTCGATGGGCATTTCGTAAAGGTCTCCTTCGATTTGACCTTTACCGTCAATGGGCTCGCCCAAGGTGTTGATTACACGGCCCAACAAGCCTTCGCCAACAGGAATGGAGGCGATTCTGCCGGTACGTTTGCAAATGTCACCTTCATTAAGAGTTTTGGAGTCACCAAGAAGGACGACACCGACGTTGTCTTCCTCCAGGTTGAGAGCGATACCGGTGACTGTTGCGCCAGTGTTGGTTTCGAAAGTCACCAGCTCTCCAGATCTTGCGTTTCTCAGTCCATATACACGGGCGATACCGTCACCAACAAGAAGGACGGTGCCAGTCTCCTCAACTTCGGCTGACAAATCGAAGTTGTGCAACTGCTGACGCAAAATGGATGTTACTTCTGAGGGTTTTATTTCTGACATATAGTTGATAGTTAGATATTAAAAATTGACTTGGTAAATATTATGCGCAAATTCCTGTTTTAACTTGTTGATTTTAGATGATATGCTGTTGTCATAATAGTAATCATCCATTTTCAAAATAAAGCCGCCGATGATGTCTTTGTTGATCACTTGGTGGAGCTCTAGGGTGTATCCGGAATCGGCGGTGAGGAAATGCTTGAGCTTCTCAATCATTTCGTCGCCTACAGGTTCCGCGCAGGTAAGGGTGATGACCTTTATCTTATGATATTCATTATAATATTTAACGAATTCGTTGCATATAAGGGACAGCATAGGTTCGCGCTTCTTGCGGATAATGACATCCAAAAACGAGAAGCTGGTTTCGCACAATGATTCTTGGAAGATGCTGGTGAAAATAGCATGCTTTTTGGAAGGAACGATGACAGGGCTGTTCAGGATGCTCTGAAGCTCGGTGTTCTCTTTTAGGATGTCAAGAACCAAGATCAGGTCTTTGTGGACTTCTTCCATTTGTTTGCGTTCGAGGGCGAAGTCGAACAAAGCCTTGGCGTATCTGTTAGCTAGTTTGGGATTCTTCATTTGTGATAATGTTAGTGGCGCAAAATAGTTGTTTGCTGGTTCAAAGCCTTTGGGCGAACCCAAGGTCGCTTTGCTTAGAATTTTCTGCTACCGGGTTTTACAAACGGAAGACCTTGCTTGCAGAGTGGACAATCTGCCACTTCCCAACTCTGGATGTCGAGTTTGGTCGCGCTGTAGATAGGGTAGGGAAAGTCGCCGGCGCTGCGGTCTGCCAGACAAGCGACACCGATGACTTCGGCACCGAAGGATTTCAGCACCTCGATAGTTTCGAGGGAGGACTTGCCGGTGGTGACCACGTCTTCGGAGATGATAAGTTTCTGTCCCGGTTTCACTTCGAAACCGCGGCGCAGCGTCATGACGTTGTCAACGCGTTCGGTGAAGATGGCGGGAACGCCGAGCTGACGTCCCAACTCGTATGCGACGATGATACCGCCCATGGCCGGACCTACTACCATATCAATATGGAGGTCTTTCACTTGCTCCGTGATACGGGCGATGACGCGTTCTGCACGATCCGGGTATTGAAGGAGCTTCGCGCATTGACAATAGCGGTCGCTGTGACGGCCGGAAGATAGAAGGAAATGCCCCTCCAAGAGGGCTTCTGATTGTTTGAGTTCGTCTATTACCATATTCATTGCTTGTTAAATTCAAGGCGGCAAAGATACAAAAAAATACCTCATTTTTTCAAATAAAAGTGTCGAAAAAAAATATATCTTTGCGCTCTAATTTTTAAAAAGGAAAACTATGAAATTTATCGTATCACGAGATATTCTGTATCGTAATTTAAGCGCCATCAGTGGCGTGATGAGTTCCAACAACTCCATGCCGATTTTAGATAACGTTTTAGTGACTATCCAAGGGGACAAGCTGCAGCTGACTGCTTCCGATTTGGAATCGACTATGACGGCTGAAATCGAACTCGACAATGTTGAAGGCGAGGGCTGTGTCGCTGTCCCGGCAAAACTCCTTATCGAGACCCTGAAGCTCATTCCGGAAACACCAATCGTATTTGTAATTGATGAAGCCTCCGGTGTTTTGAAGTTCACGGCCGCAAATGGCGTGTATGACGCGCCCTGCCACGACGGCAAGGAGTTTCCATCTGTCGCTGAAATTCAAAATCCCAGCTCCTTCGATATTGATGCTCTTGTGCTCCAACGCGCAATCGGCAAGACGATGTTCGCCACCAGTATGGACGAGCTCCGTCCCGCGATGATGGGCGTGCTCTGCGAACTCTCCAGCGAGTGCGTGACGTTCGTGGCTACCGATGCCCACAAACTTGTCCGCTATCGCAATGACAAAGTCAAAACCGACGAATTCGCATCCTTTATCCTTTCTAAGAAACCGATTGCTCATTTGAAGAACATCCTTTCCGGCGTGAATGAAAGTGTTCATGTTGAATATTCTCAAGAAACCCACCATATCAGATTCTCTTTCGGAAACATGGTGCTCTATTCTTCTTTGAAAGAAGGTAAATTTCCTAACTATGAGGCTGTTATCCCTCAGAACAATCCGAATATGTTCGTGGTCTCTAAAGACGAATTCCTCAAATCCATTCGCCGTGTGGGTATCTATTCCAACCAATCGACTTTCCAAGTCAGAGTCTCCCTGTCTCAGGAAAAATCAAACATCACAGCGGAAGATATGGATTTCTCCAATAAGGCTTCAGAAGATGTTACGGGTGTCTTCACCGGTACCCCGATGAATATCGGATTCAATGCCAAATTCTTGCGCGAAATGTTGGAAAATATGGATGCCGAACAGATTCGCTTGGAACTTTCCGAACCCAACCGCGCGGCTCTGATTATTCCGGAAGAGCAGTATGATGAGAATGAAGACCTCCTGATGCTCATTATGCCCGTTATGCTGAACTCTTAAGCAGGGATTATGTGATAGGTAATAAGGATTAGGAGTAAGGGCTAAGGAGTTGGGATGTGCCCCTGCTATTTAAACTTTAAACTTGGAACCACCAAGGAAGACCTGGTTGCCGCTGCCGCTTGGCGGGAGAGGAAAGTCCGGGCAACATAGAGCACCATACTTCCTAACGGGAAGGCATCTTAGGATGACAGAAAGTGCCGCAGAAAAAATACCGCCCGAAAGGGTAAGGGTGAAAACGCGAGGTAAGAGCTCACGCGGCCGGCAGTGATGTCGGTTGGGGTAAACCTTATGGGTTGAAAGACCAAATAAACCGAGGCCTGAGGGCTGCTCGTCCGACTCGGAGGGTAGGTTGATTGAGACCTGCGGTGACGCAGGCCCTAGATAAATGGCAACCTAATACAGAACCCGGCTTATAAGTCTTCCTTGATTTACCGGATGCCAACGCATCCGGTTTTTTTATGCCTACCAACGAGGTTTGAAAGCATCTGCTATATGTTTCACACTTTCAACCCCCTCGTTCAAAATGACGGAGATGATGTCGAAACGCACTTCTTTGGTGATACCCGTCTTTTCAATGTAGATGTTCGCGGCCCGAATCAAATTCCGTTGTTTGGGCAATCCGACAAATTCTTCGGGCTCACCAAATAGATTGCTTTTCCGCGTCTTCACTTCTACGAATACAAGCATGTCTTCAGTGGAAGCGATGATATCTACCTCCAAATGACCGACTTGCCAGTTTGTCTCTAAAATTGTGTAACCGTTTGACATCAGATATTCCGAAGCCATCTGCTCCCCCTTTTTACCTTTTTCTTGATTTTCTGTCTGCATCTTTTTAAGAATTAATTGTTAATTTTACGAGTATTAATAATTGTCCTAATTTCTAATAATCAAAGTTGTATATATGATATTTGATTTATGCTGAAGCTGTATGTTGTAGGTGGTAACGCAAAATTAATAAAATTAGTATGAATTATTTTGATGTATTAAAAATAATTTTATTTTTGCGGCGAATAAAAATAGAGCGTATGACGGAGGCTTTTTTACATTATGTATGGCAGAATCGGTTGTTTGATTTTTTGAATGTTCAAACTACAAATCACGATTCAATAGAAATAATTTTTCCAGGGTATCATAATACGGATGCGGGACCAGACTTTAAGCAAGCGGTTGTTCGTATCGCGGATATGAAATGGGCTGGAGATGTGGAAATCCATGTCAAAAGTTCGGATTGGTATATGCACAAACATCAAGCAGATGAAAAATATAAGTCTGTAATATTGCATGTCGTGTATGAGAATGATGTGGATGTGGAACGAACGCGGGGAGAGTATTATCCGACATTGGAATTGAAAAACCGTATTCCTCAAAAAATGCTGATGCAGTATCAGAATTTGGTGAATTCTCTGGATACGCTCCCGTGTGAAAATTATCTGTCTAATGTTGACGAGTTGCACGTTCATACCCAAATGTCCTCCGTGGTGATGGAACGCCTGCTTCGTAAGCAGGATGCGGTATTGAAAGTGTTGTCCCAATGTCAATATGATTGGAATGAGACCCTGTATCGTCAGTTGGCTGTTAGTTTTGGATTTAAAACCAATGCGACGGCTTTTGAATTATTGTCGCGAAGCCTGCCTCTGAAAATCCTTTCGAGACATTCTGATTCCGCATTGCAGATGAATGCGTTGGTCTTTGGGCAAGCGGGAATGTTGGAATTTCCACATATAGATGCCTATTATGATAGTTTGAAATATGAGTACGATTATTTGAGATACAAGTATCAGCTGACCCCGATTGGCGCGCATCATTGGAATCTCCTTCGTTTGCGTCCACCAAATTTCCCTTGTGTCAGATTGGCCCAGTTCGCGAGTTTGCTGCACCGATTCTCCTCCGATCTTTTATCTGAATTCGTCAACCATCCTTCTATGGAATATTTGTCCAATATTTTATCTGTTGATGCGGACGAATATTGGTTGAATCATTACCATTTTGGCAAGGAAACTATGTTGACACATAGTATTTCTATGGGTTCGACGGCGGTCAATCTGTTGCTGATAAATTCAGTAATACCTGTTCTGTTTGCTTTCCATCGCTTTTCGGGGAATGAGCATCTGTTGGAAGAAACAGTGCAGATATTGGAAAAACTTCCTTTTGAGGACAATAAGTTAACAAGAGTATATAAAAAAACGCCGTTTCCTCAGAAATCGGCGTTTGACTCTCAAGCTCTAATAGAACTTTTTGACAACTACTGCAAAGAAAGACGTTGCTTGGATTGCAGCATAGGGGAGTGTGTTATCAAGTTGATAGGCACTATTTCTTGATGAATGGTTTCGTGATGAAACCATTAGAGGATTCTATACGTATAAAGTATTGGCCTGTAGCATAATTAGAGACATCAAAAGTGATGTGCGTGTCATTTGCCTTTTCGTGTCTGATAAGTTGACCGTAGGCATTGTAGATGGAAATACTTTGGATTATCTGGACATCATTTTTCACGGAGAGCGTTCCTGTGGTCGGATTAGGATAGACTATGAAATTGTTATTGGCATATTCGTTAATACCATTGGTAATAGTAAGATGTAGAACTACAACGCTGTCACATCCTTGATTGTTGGTTAGAGTCAAGGTGTAATCCCCTGTTTCGCAATAGGTCATATCGTTCCAGATATAGCAACTGTCAGAACAGTCTATGTTGAATTCCGTAAAGTCGCTGTTATTGACGGTCAGGTGCAGCGTGACGACGGAGTCGCAGCCGCTGACGGTTTGGAAGTGCTGTATGTAGTCGCCGGAGGTCGTGTAGGTCTGTCCGTTCCAGACGTAAGCATCGCAGGCGGTCTCACTGAACTCGGTGGCGGCGCTGTTATTGACGGTCAGGTGCAGCGTTACCGTGGAGTCGCAACCGTTGACGGTTTCAAAGTGCTGGATGAAGTCGCCAGAGGTCGTGTAGGTCTGTCCGTTCCAGGTGTAGGAATCGCAGGCGGTCTCGCCGAACTCGGTGGCGGCGCTGTAATTGACGGTCAGGTGCAGGGTGACCGTTGAATCGCAACCGTTGACGGTCTCAAAGTGCTGGATATAATCGCCGGAGGTCGTGTAGGTCTCTCCGTTCCAGATGTAAGCATCGCAGGCGGAAACGGGGACAATGGTAGCATTGTCGTTAGATATGGTTAAATGTAGGGTGTCAATATGCCAACGATGATCGGCGAAATATTTATTAAAGTATATTCCAGAAGTGGTGTATGAATTCCCGTTCCAAAGATAGCTCTCACAATTAGTTGCAGAGAGGGACTCTCCAATAGGAGGAAGCATGTCATTTATTGAGATGTTCTTGTGGTTGGCCGCTTTGCAACCGTTGTTCCATACTGCAAAAACAGAAAAGGCGTAGTTTCCGTTTTGAAAAATGGTATCTGAATAGAATCTGTTAGATGTGCTTCCCAATATTTGATCATCTTTGATTATTTCGTAATGGGATAATGCTAGTGGAATGTCTTCTAAAGTGGCTTTAAGAACAAAAGAACGGTTTTTATTATATTCTTTCCAAGAAGAATAACTGCTGCTCATGTCTTTGTAGATGCATCCTTTTTTTGAGACATACGGTGTGCCCGCATAAATAGGGTAGGTGCTTTTGGGGCTTTCGATATAAATTCCATACCACAATTCTTCGTTTGGGTTAATGGGAATAGGGCTTGAAAGAGAAATTGTATTCCAATTGTTACTTAAGAGTTGGTTTGTTGGGACTGTTTGCTCAAGTAATAATGTACCTGGATTATAGATGTTTCCTGAGTTGCTGCCGCCAGAATAAACAACGATTTTATAGGTGGTTGCATTGGCATTTGCCATGAAGGATATGGATGTCAACTGCTTGTTTCTATATGAAGTCAAGTCAGAAGTGGAAAATCGATGCAGACAGTAACATTTTGTGGCTGAATAGGAAGAACCGTACTCGTAGGTTTTTGTGGTACACCAAGATATTTCCGTATTGTCGGGTTGTGGTTGAATAGGACTGTCCCAAGTTAGGTCAGCAATGCCGTCTGTTTTTGAAATAGTCAGATTCTCGGGTGGATAGCAGTCTTTGAAACATTGCCCGGTAAGATTGACGGTGGTTGAAAAATTGCCAGATGTTATGGTGATTTTTCCTGTTTCGAAAGTCGAATTGAGGTCTGTAGGGGTGTATTTGACGAAAATTTCACCTCCGTTTGTACTTAAGGAACACGTTGAACTGAAGTGTGAAGAATCAGAGCTGATTGCGAAATTGCCAGTTACCGATGCGTTTATCGAGGCAAAAGGGTCATCACAGGAAACAGTTACTTTTTTGATTTGGCTGTTGTAACCATAATCGTTGAAAAAATCATACTCTAGCGGCATGGCAACTAGATGAAGCGGAGAGGTGTATGTTGTTTGAGCAGAAGAAGAACAGAAATTGTTCCAATAGGCTGTTACTGTGTAAGTGTGTGTGCCTGCAACGAGGTCTTGTTTTTCCGTTGAAGTTGTTGTCCCAATAGATGTGTTGTCCCGAAATACCTCATAATATTCAACAAATGGCATATCTTTCACGGTTCCTTGGATGGAGAAACTTTTATCTTGGACAAATTCGCCCCAAGAGACACTGTTGCCCGAGTGTCTGCCATAGACACAACCTTTTTGAGCAACGTAGGGGCTTCCTACTGCTAATACGTAAGTGGCGCTGTCGGCTTCCACATATATTCCGAACCAAAGCTCTTGGTTCGCGTCAATGGTGACAGGATGATTTAGGTTTACGGTGTTCCATCCGCCTAAAGTCACGCTGTTCATAGGAATGGGTTGCTCTAATACCAAATGTCCGGGGTCGTATGAACTACCATTGAAACTCCCACCTTGATAGACAACGGCTTTGTAGGTTGTCGCACCAGTATATCCGTAAAAAGAAATTGAAGTAAGTGATTGGCCGTGATAGGAAACTAAATCGGCATTACTGAACCGTTGAAGCATGGTAACCGTATAATCTCCAGAAGTATAGCCGTAACGGGTGGAAACATTGTGGTTGTTCCAACTTAGAATTTGTGAAGAAGAAGATTCTTGCATCGTGGGTTCTTCCCAAGAAATATTCACGTAGGGTGAGTTTGTAACATTTGTAGTGAGATTTTGAGGAGGCAGACAAGATAAGTGGTAGGTGTTTCCTAACAACGTGATAGTAGAGGTGATGTTGCCACTGGTCAGTGTGATTATCCCCTGTTCATTGATCCCTGTACTGACGGGTTGATAGCGTACGAAGAATTGGCCTCCTGTGCTGTTGAGAACGCAGGAATTGCTGAAATTGGTACCATCTGTACTGATTTTGAAATTTCCAGTAACAGTAATGTTTATATTGTTGGAAATTTCGTTCGTCATGACAGAAATTTTATGATTTTCGCTGACGGTCCCTTCCTCGACAAGAAAAGAGATTGAGGATTCGGAAGGACGAATGATTGGGATGCCGCCATTGATATGAATGACAGCACCTTGACTATTGTTGTAATTGTGTGATGTCCCCGGCGTCATAGCGGTAAGAAGAAAATATCCATTATAACTGCCACTCCATCCCCAATTGAAATGAAAATAGTTTTCGTTGTCGTAACCGTCGCAAACAAAGGAGTGTCCGCCAGAACCACTGCCATGATATAAGATGGGACGCAGATTGTTCAATTCCTCTTTGAGAAGTGCTGTCCAGTCATCCAAATTAGTACTTCTATTGAGATGCTCGCATCCTGAGTATCCGAAATAAGTGTTTAAAGCACCCGCCGCATCCGCAGAATAGGCCCCGCTTCCATCATTTCCGTACATCATATTAACACTTACACCACAATGATAGATTAGCTTAGCTATTTCGTTAATCTGTGTGGTGCTTGATGATGAAGAAATGCTGTTGGGCATAAGGTCGTAGTTGTAGGTCGTGTCACTGAAGTCCACAAACAGAATGCCATAGTTGCCGTATCCTTGTCCTGAATTGTTTGCAGAGTAAGAATGTTGTCCGATTCCTCGTTCCGGATAACGCCAGTATCGGATGACTTGTGCCATAGCGGTGGCCACGCAGCCCGCATACACATGCCCGCCAGGACCTTGCGCATCAGCAGGACAAAGTTGATTATAAGGTGAATTCTGATTCCAAATGGTGGAAAGAAGGGGCGAAACAACTGTAGTTCCTGCTCGTGTCGGTCGGTAATCCACTTTTGACAGCATCCTCCATTTGGCTGCTGTTTGTGCATCACACGTGATACCTTCCACAATGGATTCAACTGCTTCTTTGACATAGTCCTCAAACCAGTCTTGAAGTTGTATGGGTATTTCATTGGCGTTGAAGGTGCTTTCCGTCGAATAACCTAATACCGGTTGCAAACAGTCATCCGCGCTGACAATGACATAACCATTCCCTACATTGTATATGCGGAAACAGGTAATGGAATCTCGCCTTGAGTGGTGATAGCTTTTCTTGACGTAGGCAAGTTTGGCTTCCGCACCTCGACATCCGGGCTCTCGGCTTGAATAAAAATTGGTTGCAATCAGTTTGCTCTTGTTGGTATCAATAGGAGCTGCCAAAATCGTTGATGCTGAAAGTATCAACAGTAAAAAAAAAAGACCAAGTCGCTTCATATAAGAGAGGCTGTTGTTGTGATAAAATTATGAGTTCTTTTTAATGAAAATTGTTGTGAACCAGATGATTAATGCATATAGGAATCCTAATGCTGAAATCAAGATGGCTATGCGAGCCAAATAGTCTCCGTGCTTAACGTAGAATGTCTGCCCTTCTTGAGCGAAAACGGTAGCTTTCAATGCCGTCCTCTCATTGTATTTCGTCTTTTGCAGCACATCACCGGTAGGAGAAATAATGCCGGAAAAGCCTCCGTTGGCAGCGCGTAATACGTAACGATGAGTCTCAATAGCTCTTAATCGCGACATTTCAAAATGTTGCTTGTGCCCTTGGCTGTCCTTCCACCAAGAGTCGTTGGTGATAACAGTCATCAGTTGCGCCCCGTCTTTGACAAAGTGGCTGAACAGCTCTCCGTAAATGGATTCATAACAGATGGCCGTGCCAACTTTCATTGGCGTGCCGTCAACTTGAATGGTAAAAGCACGTTGGCAGGAGTCAACACCTAAAGACCTGTTGGAACCGCCTAACTTGATGATGATGTTTTCCAAAAATCCAAAGAGCTTTGGGAATGGCATCTTTTCAACACCGGGCACTAATCGGCTCTTGTGATAGTGGCCGTTGTATCGCTTCGCATTATAGCAAGCCGCTGTGTTGAAAGCATCTATATATAGGCTCGGCCCGACTCTTGTAGCTGTCGGGGTGGCGGCGTAATCGTAATAATCGTAGGTGGCAAGCCCTAATATGTATGATAAGTTCGGATAGAAGGCTATATTGCTGTCCAAAAGATGAAATCCTATCCCAGAAGGCGAACCGTTTACAAAGTCGTTGCATTTCAGATTGTGAAGAGATATCCCTTGCGGCACACTGGATTCAGGACAAACCACAAGATTGGTCCGCTCGTTGACGTATGCTTTGCTGACTTGCAGGATACGCTCTATATGTTCTTGATTGTCAAGCTCGTATTCCTCAATCCAGGGGTCTGTGTTTTGCTGCACAACCACAACTTCTATAGGCTTGTCTTTGTCGATAGCCTTTTGATTATGATTGAATTGTATGGCGGAAATGAGAATCGGGATAATGAGAACCGCGAAAAATGCTGCTGCGAATCCCCAAGCCCGTTGTCCTGTCTTACGTTGCTTGCGCAACAGGTAGAAAAACAGGAAGTTGAGCGCGAAAATCCATAAGGCTCCGCCGAAAGCGCCTGTTACCGAGTACCATTGTACCCAGTGAGGACAAGTTGCGAAAACGTTGCCTAAGTTGAGCCACGGCCACGTCAAATCCCAATTGAGGTGTAGATACTCGAAAGACATCCAGAAAGCGGTCAATAGGATAGGGTGTATCCAATCCATTTTGATGTACGTCCTGCAGCAATGCCATAATCCGAACACCCAGGATTGCAACAGAGAATTGGCAACAATGGCTCCAATGGCACCTTCTAAAGTGCAGTATCCAATCCAATACGTAGTGATAAGGTTCCAAAGTAGGAAACAGGGCCAAGTGCACAGCCATCCTTTAATAAAAGGAAGCCTTTTTTTCTCTTCTAGCAGGGAATCACTAATGCAAAATAGGGGAATCCAGGCAAAGAAGATAAGGAAAGGTAGTCCATGAGGATACCAGGCGAATGCGAAAATCAGTCCGCTGAGTATGCTGAGCAAAAGAGCCCTATACCATTTCATATATTATTACTTCTCAGATTTAAATTTGTCAATACCTTCGCGTAAGAACTTGATATAGTTGTCTTTGTCTCGTTCATAGTAGGTCGGGCCGGAGAGAACATTGCCTTCTGTATCGACGATGAAGTAGCAGGGTTGTGAGTTTTCGTGATATTTGGTCTGCTCGATGTATCTGTTCTTGGCACCTAACATCGTGATGGGGTCGCCGTCAGCGTCTGTCAGTTTGCCTTTTTCGTCGTCAGGAAGCGGGATGATCTTGTCGTCGGCATACATAGTGCAGACGATGACCTCTTCGGCGAAAATGCGGCGGACCTCAGGATCAATCCACACGGCGTTCTCAACGTTACGGCAATTTGTGCAGCCGTGGCCGGTGAAATCCAAAAATACGGGTTTGCCTTCTTTCTTGGCCACGCGGAGTGCTTGGTTGTAATCGAAATAGCCTTTGATACCGAATGGAATCTCAAGCTTGTCAGCGTATTTAGGCTCTTCGGTCCATTGGTAGGTGGTGGCTTCGCCGCCGCCGTTACCACTTTCCGTTCTCACAATGGTGGAAATGTCGAAATCTTGGGTGGTCATAGGTGGCAACCAACCGGAAATGGCTTTCAACGGAGCGCCGAACATGCCCGGAACCATATAGACTACAAATGCGAATACGAGCACGGTGAGAATGAATCTGAAGGCGCTTTTTTGAACAGGATATTCGTCATCAAGCGGGAATCTGATTTTTCCCATAAGATAAAGTCCTAAGAGAGAGAAGAGTACGATCCAAATGGCCAAATATACCTCGCGGTCGAGGATGCCCCAGTGGTAAGTCTGGTCAGGGACGTTGATGAATTTCAGTGCAAAAGCCAATTCGATGAAGGCCAAGACTACTTTCAAGGTGTTCATCCAGTTGCCGGATTTGGGCAGCTTGTTGAGTACGCCCGGGAACATAGCGAAGAATGTGAATGGTACGGCAATACCCAAAGAGAAACCGAGCATACCGATTACGGGTTTGAGGAAAGAACCGCCGGCAGCACCCAAGGCCACGGCACCTGCGATAGGCAGGGTACAGGAGAATGAAACCAACACCAGTGTGAGGGCCATAAAGAAAATGCCTATCAGACCACCGGAACGTTGGCGTTTGGCGGAACCGTTAACCCAAGAAGACGGCAGCGTGATTTCGAAATATCCCAACATGGAGAATGCGAAAATCAGGAAGATGACGGCAAACAGAAGGTTGGGAATCCAATGTGTACTAAGAACGTTACCTAACGACGCTCCGAAAATCAGGGAGAGTACCAAACCGAAAATGACGAAAATCTGAATGATGAACAATCCGTATATCAAAGCGTTATGTCTTCCTTTGTGCTTGTCTTTGGAGAAAAATGACACGGTCATCGGTATCATCGGGAATACGCAGGGCATCAGCAAGCCTGCTAAGCCACCAAGTACGGCCACGAAGAAATAACGTAAAAGGGATTCCCCTTCTTCGTCCAAGCCTTCAACTTTTTTCTTGGTCTTTTCAGCAGGAACTGCTTTTGCGATTTCTGCTTTCGGAGTGGCCTTTTGAACTTCTTCGGCGGGTTCTTCTTTTTCAACCACTGCTACAGCGGGAGCCTTTACTTTGTCAAATCCCTTGATGTCAAATTTGAATTTGTCTTCGATGGGGGTGCATCGACCTTCCATACAGGCTTGGCCTTCTACTTTTCCTTTGATGGTGAAAGGCTGATCGCTTAAAATCTGAACGCGCTGTTTGAAGGTTACATGGTTGCTGAAAAATTTCGCAGTGCCAAATTCATCCGTCAGTTCTTCTGGTTTTGGCTCACTGACTTTTCCGATTCTCTTATAGTTTTTGGCATCTTTATCGAAGGTGAAAGTCGCAGGTTGCTCGATTCCCTGCGTGTTTTGGGAATAGAAATGGTGACCGGGCAGAATGTTGGCTTGAAATTGCAATTCTGCAACCGAATCGTTGATCTTTACGGTCTTGAATGTCCATTTTATGGGAGAGTCTTGGGCGATGAGGGAGAAAACGCTCAAAACCATTACCGCACTAATTAAGAGTAGATGTTTGATGTTTTTCATATCCAGATACTTTATATTATACTCCAGTTTCAAAATAAGAGCGCAAACATACAAAAAAAGTTTGTTGCCTGTAGATGTTTGAAATAAAAACAAGGACATTCACATCAAATTTTTTTGTTGAAAGTGTAGAAGAAAAAAATGATGAATGGTTAATGATGAATGATTTATGTTTCGCAAGTTGATTATTCATTGTTCACCACTTTCCACTTATTGATGTTTCTCTCCCTGGTGCTGTAGTTCACACCGATCTTCATCAGGGTCCGTTTGTCGCATTGGAAGCGCTCGGCATAGCCCTTGTCGTCAATTTGGGCGAGGGCTTCTTCTGCCGACTTGTTGAACTTGAACTCGAAGATATAGACGTAGTCCGTAGTCTGCACGGTCATGTCCATCCGTCCCTTGTTGGTGTGCTCCTCAATTTGCACGTGATAGCCGCACAGCGCGGTGAGGATGAACATCACGCTCTGGAAATGGCGTTCCTGCTCGGGTTCGAGCTCGTAGGGGCAGGCGCTGAGGAACGACTGCAGGCGCTCCATAAACCCCTCGATGTCGCCCTCGCGCAGGGAGCGCACGAAGCGGCTGATTTCGAAACTGGACTTGCCCTGCACCGTGTTGGCGTAGTAGGGCATCAGGTATTTCAAAAAGCCCTGCTTGACCTCTTTGTTCGGAAATCCGAGGCGGTACAGCCCGAAATCCGGATCGTAGCCCTTGATAGTCAGGTAGCCGCTCTGGTAGATGACGGGAATGGGATTGGAAGAGGCGATATCGACGCTGTTGAGCGTGTCGGCATCCGGTTCCTCGCGTTCCAAATCGGGCAGCACGTAATGATGTATTTTGAGCAGCTCCATCAGATGGGTCGGTGTGCCGGTCTCGAACCAGTAAGCACCGATATTGCCTTTGAAGAAAGCGTTGAGCAGACTGAAAGGATTGTATATGCCGGGCTGATTTTCTTTGCAAAAATGGTATCCGTCGTAGTTCTCGCGCAGCGCGATATAGGTCTCATCCACAGACTTGCCCAATTTGTCGGCCAATTCGGAAACCTCAACTTCGAAGTTGGTACGGAGTTCTTTTTCAGTGATACCGCAGACATCAAAAAATGCGGCATCCATCGAAATGTCGTTCAGATTGTTCAAATCACTGAACACGCTGACTTTGCCGAATTTAGTGACGCCGGTGAGGAAGGCGAAGCGGATGCAGCCGTCCATTGACTTGAGCGCGACGTAGAAGCCCTTGAGCGTGGCGCGGTAGGCATCCTGCAGCTCCGTGTTGCCGATGGCCTGCAACAGTGGTTTGTCGTATTCATCCACCAAGATCACCACCTGGCGGCCGGTCTTCTCGTATGCCCGACGGATGATGCCTTGAAATCTTCTACCTGTCGCTGTTTCTGATTCTGATTCGTCTTTTCCGTAGAGACGTTCCCATTTGGTCACTTCTTCGTCAAGAATTGAATTTAAGGCCTCCGGTGAATCGTATTTCTGAGTGTTCAAATCCAGATGCAGAATGGGATATTCAACCCAGTTGCTTTCCAAATCAGCTAAGGCGAGACCGTCGAACAGCTCGCGCTTGCCTTGAAAATATGCCTCTATAGTGCTGAGCAGCAAACTTTTCCCAAAACGGCGCGGACGCGATAGGAAGTAGTATTTCCCCTCTGTGGCCAACTTGTAAACGATGCCGCTCTTATCCACATATTTGAAGCCTTTGTTTCTCAGGTCCTCAAAATTCTGTATGCCAATCGGTAGTTTCTGTCCCATAGTTGTGTTGTTTAAAGTAAGGCCGCGAAAATACAAAAAATAATTTGCTAATGTGACAATGCGATAATGTGTTAATTAGGGCATGCGCAAATGATAGCTTCAGTATTGTGGGTGCTGTTTTTTAGTAGAAAGTAGAGTGTAAATGGAAGCATGATTTCTGAAACTCCGTTTGCTGAGGTGAAATTTCCTATTTTTGCGCCCTAATTTTTTGACTTTATGAAACACTCTTTGAAAGAATGGTTCGCGGTAACGCGCTATTGGTCTTTTCCGGTGTCCGTTATGCCGGTGGTTGTTACAACAGCCTATCTGGCTTGGATTTTTGAAGTTTCATTGATTAGCTGGCTGAATGCTGTTATGGCTTTGGTCGGCATCGTTTTCTTCCACGCTGGCGGCAATGTCCTCAGCGATTGGGCCGATTATCGGTCGGGCGTAGATAATGAAAACGCATTTGCAGTGCCGAATTTGGTGTTCCATAAGTTCAAATCGGAGGAGTATCTGAAATTCGGAGCCATTCTGCTGGCCATTGGCGTGGTGATTGGCTTGGTGCTCGTTTTACGCGTGGGCTGGCCGCTGCTGGCTTTAGGTTGTTTGGGCGCCTTGCTCACAGTTGGCTACTCTTTCCTGAAATACAGGGCGTTAGGTGATCTTACCATCTTTCTGAATTTCTCCATCTTGCCTATTCTCGGTACAACGTATGTGGCTATCGGTTCCTTCTATTGGGATGCATTGGCGCTGGCACTGCCTATCGGTTTGATTACCGTTGCGGTGCTCCACGCCAACAATACGGTAGATATTGAAAGCGACAAAAAAGCCGGCATCAAAACCTTTGCTATGCTTCTCGGTGTCAAAACTTCGGCCAAATTGTACGTCGCCTATATGATAATTCCTTTTATATGCGTGTTTGGCGCTGCTCTGGTGGGCCGTTTGCCGTGGCTGTCGCTCCTCTGTTTCGTAGCATTGGTCCCGGCTGTCGGCAATATCCGTGCGGCCAGACAATATGTTGCCAAAGGCAAAGACGCGTTGATGGGCTTGGACCAGAAAACAGCACAATTGCAGTTGGTGTTCAGCGTGCTGCTGACGCTCGGCCTTGTGGTTGCCGCTGTTGTATAGTCTTTTAAAATTCTAAATATGAGCCAGATAAAAGGTATTTGTAGGATGGTTGTCCCGCTGCTGATTGCTGCGGCATTGTGGTTCTATATGTTCAGCCCGTGGACTGCCGGTCTGACCAACTTCTGGTTGACGATGACGTTTGCCGCCGTGGTGCTGACGACGATGGCACTGCTGTTCTCCAAAGGACAGGAAATCTTTCAAAATGTCGATAAAAATCTCAAAAACATAGCGTTGCAGATTGCTGTCGGCTTTGCTATTGCTTTTGTTCTCTGGGGCATCTTTTGGCTTGGCGACAAAGTCTCGCAATGTCTGTTTGATTTTGCCCGCCCGCAGGTAGATGCCGTGTATGGTATGAAAACGGGATTGCCGGACGGGGTGATTGCCCTGCTGCTGTTGTTCGTCATCGGCCCTGCCGAAGAGTTTTTCTGGAGAGGCTTTGTGCAGCGCGAAATGGTAAAGCTTTTCCCTTTCCGCAAGGGCTTGTTTTCCGCTGAAAATGTGGGTTTTGCGGTCACGACGGTGGTTTATGCGTTGGTACACATTTGGTCCTTCAACTTTATGTTGGTAATGGCCGCATTGGTAGCCGGCTTTATCTGGGGCTTGCTATACCGACTGCGCCCTTCTTTGCTGCCGGCGCTGATTGTCTCGCACGCCGTCTGGGACGCATTGGTGTTCGTCATATTGCCAATTATGTAAGGACGAAAAATGTTCCGTTCCTGCCCGTTGACTTCCCATAAAGTTCGTATTGTGTTGGGATAAAAAAATAAAAAAAGTTGGTAATTCAAAAAAATGTATTACTTTTGCATCAGAAAATATATAAAAACCAATACAAATGTCATCTTCTATATTGCAAATCCGAATGGATGAAAATTTAAGGAATCAGGCAGCCGCTTTATTTGATAGGTTGGGTTTGGACCTTCCTACTGCCGTGCGGGCTTTTTTTAAAAAATCATTGGCTGTGGGCGGACTCCCTTTTGAATTGAGGGAAGAGAACAATGCCGGATTGGAAGCTTTATATGCTCTAAACAATGCTGCTCAGCTTAATGGAACTGCCGAACTGACAGAGGAGGATATCGAGGCTGAGATATCTTCATATCGAAAAGGCAAATAAGATGAAAGATAGTATTGTCTTAGATACTAATGTGTTAGTTTCTGCTTTGTTGACGAAGAACAGAGCGGTCTCAGCCCCATTTCAAATTCTTAGTCGAGTGCTTTCAGGACAGATAGTTATGTTGGTCAACAATGCTATAGAAAATGAATATAGAGGTTGCGCATTTGCTGTTCTGCCTGCTGATTATTTGCAGCTGTCTTAAAAAGGCAGTTTGCAACAGGAAGGATTAGTTTTTCTTAATAACTCTTCCGTCTCCATAGATTTTAATTTTGTCATTCCATCCGATGGTCAATCCGTCCCCAAGGTCTTCTGTGGTTGGGGAAACAATGGCCGTGTCTGTGACGGTAAGCTTCACTTCCCCATGCCCTGTGTTGTCAATGTAGGCTATTCTCGTTTTAAGATCTTTTGCATTGAAAGGCTCACGTCCTCTGTTCCTTAGTGTGATCTCGTTTGCTCTTCCTGCAAGTTGAACGTCACGATAGGTTTCTGAGTTGATGAAGATTTTGTCAGCATTCAGATCTAACATATTGAGACTTACTGCTCCTCGAATATTTATGGAAAGATTCTCAATAAGGGAAGATTTTTTTTGCTTTGATATATAGTTTTTACAAATGCCTTTAATATCTATAGTTATATTTTTGGCGCTAAAGTCTTTGATTTTTATTTTGCCAATGGTTGTAATGGCGAGATTGTTTGTTATGGTGATGTCCGATAAGTTCAAATCACCACATAACTTGATACTGAGGTCCTCCTCTGTGAATCCTGAGATTGATGTAGTCGTACAATTGCTTTCTAAATTAATGTCGTTAAGATGAGGTGTGTAGATTTTAATATTGCAGCCGCAATTGGAATAGTTAAGGCTGTCTTTTAACGTAAGGGAGAGTCTCCCGGCTGAAATTTTCGAATTGACATATTCAATGATATTTTCGCTGGCGGTAATCATAACTTTGGATTCAGGGCTTTGAATGATTTGCAAGTCGGCAATCATATCGCAGTAAACGGCCGTAAACGAAGCAAGATCTCGTGTCACAGTGGCTTTTTCTTTACTGCCGATAATTTTTTCTTGTCCGTAGCCCAAATATATGCTACAGAAAATGAAGGATAATAGGATGATTTTCTTCATAATGATAAATTTTGACAAGGTGAAATTTGATGAATTAAGCAGTGGAAGTTTCGGAATCAAGTGGAGGATTAACTTGTAGAAGATAGAATAAAAGTTTGTTGGAACTTCGCCTTTTCTGTCGTTAAAATTATTAGTGTTTTTCTTTTCCGAATATTTGGCGTTAAGAGAAAGTGGGGTGATATCTTCAATTAAAGGGGAATGATTATTCTGTGTAAGAAACCTCTCCCTCCCCAAATATTTTAATTTTTCCAATAGCTCCTTTATCAGAGATGTAAGCTTTTTTGGTGACGGTAAGCTGTACATTCCCAACACTGGCATTTTCGATGTGAGCAATTTGCGCTTCCAAGTCCCTGGCGTTGATATTGCCGGTGCTATTACTGTTCATAATGATTTCTGTAGTCTTCCCAGAAAGATTGACATTGCCGGAACTGTGGATCTTTATGTTCGTTTTGTTGGCTAATAGATTGGTTATACTGATGTTCCCGCTGCTTTGATGGTCTATCATTAGTTTGTCCATATATTTTGAATAATTCGGATTGGAAATATGGATGTCTCCGGAACCGGATTTGTCGATGGTTAGATTGTGAATGTCGTAATTTCTGATTTTCAAACTTCCAGAGCCTGTGAATTTTGTGGTTAAGTCATTCTTGATGATGATGTCTGCCAAATCAGTGTTTCCGCTCCCACTATGTTCAAGAGCGAAATTCGTGCTTGTGGTATTTGTTAAGAGTACGCTGCCAGACCCTGTGTGATGTAAAGTCAAGTCATTTGTTGCGATAATGTTTTCCATTACCAAATTGCCGCTCCCACTATGTTCAAGAGAGAGATTCGTGCCCGTGGTATTTGTTAAGAGTGCGCTGCCAGACCCTGTGTGATGGAATGTCAAGTCATTTGTTGCGATAATGTTTTCCATTACCAAATTGCCACTTCCTTGCTGCTTCAGAGCGAAATTTCTTTCTGAGAAACCTGAAACGTATTTGTTTCCGGAGCCTGAAAGATCCAATTCTTTAATATGCGGTGTGTAAATGGTAATAGTGAATTGTGTGTGTGTGCAATTGACCTCCGGGAATTTATACAGTTTCAATTCGTCGTTAATCACTTCCAAGTGATAGTATTCGATAAGATTTTCGTCTATTGAGATTATGGCCTTGTTTTCTACGCTTTTGATGATTCTTATCTCGGCAGAACAACCACCTCTGAAAACGGAAAATGGTGCGAGAGTTTGAGTCTTGGTTACAATGTCTTTGTTTCCGACAATTCTTTTTTGCGCGTAACCCATACATACGCAGCTGAAAATGATGGATAATAGGATGATTTTCTTCATAGTGCTTGAATTTTATCGGTTGTTGAACTTGTTATTTACCGGAACGGCAACGGGCTCGACTTCTTTGCCGTTGGTGTTGAGATATCCGTAGTATTTCCCTTTGCGGACGTAGGCCAGCCCTTCGCGCTTGGCGTCAAACGGACCGATTTCGTCGTACTGCGGCGTTACGACCTCTTTGCCGGTGGAGTCAATGAAACCCAAAAATCCGAACGTGTTGACCAATGCCCAACCTTTGCGGTATTCATCGAACGGCCCGATGTCGGAGTATCTCGGATAGACTACGATGCGTCCTTTTTCATCTTTTAGTCCGACAAAACCGTTGCGCGTTATTTTCCCCCATTTCAAATAGTTGGGTGTTCTAACGGGGGGCGTGGGCGCTTCTTTGACGGCAGGTGCGGTTTCTATAGGCATTGTTGTTTCAAAGGAATCCATTGGGACGGCGTTCGTTTCCGTCGTTGGCTGGTTCGGTGCGACGAAGGCGATGGTGTCTTCTGTGGGCGCATCCGTGCTGTCAATGACAGTTTCTGCGGGATTTGGCGCGGGGTCGTGCGTGGGCGCTTGCGGCTCCTGTTGGGCAACTTGCCAGACGACTGCGCTCCCGATGGCGCAGGTGGCCACGCCTGCCGAAACAGGCACGCTTGCGTTGGAAAGCTGTATCCAGCCGTTGGGCGCAGGCATCCCTGCCCAGTCAATGCCTGCAAGGGGCGACGCGGTGGTGGGCGCAAAGGACAAGTTCCGAAGATGCTGTCGGCATATTGTGTCAACGGCGTGCGACCGTTTATGAATAAGGGGTAGAAGTATCATAATGCGTGATCTTTTGTCGCGGGCGACTTTGTTCAGCATCTGTTGGAGTTGCGTCCGCGCCTCCGACAAATATCGCTTCGAACTTCGCTCGCCGATGTTTAATGTTTTGGCTATTTGATTATGGCTTTGATTTTCAAAAACATACAGATTGAAGACGGCTCGATTGTGGTCGGGGAGACGGCACACGGCATCCAAAATTTCCTGCCGGGTGAAGTCTCGACCGGGAAGCGGATCCTCATTCGTCTTGTCTTGGATGTTCATCTCCTCGATAGGGAGAAAATTCCTCTTTTGGCGCAGATACTGCAAAGCCGTATTGAGGTTTATTTTCATCAGCCAACCTTCAAAACTCCCCAATTTTCGGTAGTCTCTCGATTTTTCGATGGCGGTCAAAAACGCCTCGTGCGCAAGGTCTTCCGCAAGAGCACGGTCGCCAACATAGCGATAGCACACCCCGATCATCTTTTCGATGTTCTGCTTATAGGTCCGTGTCCAAAATTGTTGCGCCTGCATTTTTGCTGTTTTTTAATGAAGATGCAAAAATAAAAAAACGGGCCAAAATATTTCCTGATTCCCCAATCCATTTGCAATCTCACCGTAGAGACGGTGCACTGCACCGTCTCTACAATTTATTTTACTGCACCGTCTCTACAACATGTTCCAAGTTTAAACGGCTGAAAGCTGGCAGCCAAAGTCAATGTTTTTTATGTAGTTTTGCGGCCGTTATGAAATCAAAGAGACTATTCTATATTTTGCTGATTGCGTGGATGTTGCTCGACTTGTTTGTGGCAATCTCCGTTCCCGTTCATCCGGACGAGGTTTATTATGCGATGTATGGAAAGTTTTTGGATTGGGGCTATTATGATCATCCGCCGATGGTGGCGCTGTTAACGTTTTTTAGCAGCCTGTTATTCAAGGGCTCTCTATCCATCCGATTCCTGACCGTCTTGTTGCACGGCGCCACAGTCTGGCTGTTATGGAGAACATTGTCAATGAAAGAGGAAGATTCCCATTCGGTAAAAGTCTTTTTCATCGTCTCTTTTTCAATGATTATGTTTTCTGCCTACGGTGTGATTACCACGCCCGACGCTCCGCTGCTGTTTTTTGCTGCGCTATTTTTTTTCCTGTATGAAAAATACTTGGAGGGAAATTCCTGGTGCATCGCATTTGGATTGGGGGTGGTCTTGGCGTGTATGCTGTACAGCAAATATATGGCGGTTTTGGTGCTTGCCTGTCTTCTTTTGTCCAATTGGAAAGTGTTAAAAGACCCTAAAATATGGATCGCCGGACTGCTGGCGGCACTGTTGTTTGTCCCTCACCTTCTTTGGCAATATAGAAACGGATTCCCAAGTATGCAATATCATTTGATGGGAAGAAATGAAGGATTTTCCATTAAATATCTGTTGGAATATTGGCCCAACCAGCTGATGGTTTTCAATCCTGTATGCCTTGGATTGGCGCTCTTTTTCTGTTGGAAAAAGCGTAAGACGGAAAATCTTTTTGAAAAATTCTGTCTTTATACAATGGTAGGTTTCGTCTTCTTTTTCTGGTTGATGACCTTGAAAGGTCACGCTGAGCCGCATTGGACGACGACTGCTTCCATACCAATGATTTTATTGCTATCCAATCAGTTGCAGGAGTTGCGTTGGCGCAAGTGGCTCCGTTATGGCATATTGCCGGTTGCCTTGCTGATGCTTTTGGCGCGGGTTGTGCTGCCTGTTCTCTCAATCCCGAGTGTTGGGGCGTTTAAACAGCATCAGAAAATGGAGGCTGTTCATCAGTATTGTGGTGACACGCCTGTGGTATTCCTCAATTCCTTCCAGGAACCCGCTCTGTACAGTTATTACACGGCTCGGCCGTCCGTGGTTCTGAGTTCTGTGTATGGACGGCGGACACAGTATGATATTTGGCAGTGGGATAAGGAGTTGCAGGGAAAGCCGGTTTCCGCTATCGGGAAGAATCTGAAAGAATGGAAGATAGCCGGTGTCTGCGAGGTTGACGCGGGTAGCGATGGGCCGTTTTTTGTTCGCAAATACAATTCCTTTCAAGGAACCAATCGGATTGAAATAACCGTAAATCAGTACGATGTTGCAAATGATACGTTGATTTTGGATTTGACGATGGCTAATCCCTATTCCGTGCCGTTCGACTTCCACCATCCTGAATTTGCAACGACCTTGTTGCTGGCCTATTTGCTTGAGCATTACGTGATTATGAATTGCCCCGTTCCGGAAGGCTTGGTCATCCCTGCCGGAGGGAAAGTCAGTTTTACCACGAAGACAAAGCTCTTACCTGACGTGCCCTTTGTGTTATGCGTGGATAATGAAATATGCCGCGCAGTGAACAGCAAACCGATGAGCGTAAGCAAAATTAAGAATTAAGAATTAAAAGAGTAGTGATGAATCTCTATTTTCATTCACTATTAACCTTTCTTCCTTTTACACTTTTTTTGTACTTTTGCCGACTTTTAGAAAAAATGCTTATGCACAAAACAGGTCTCTACTTCGGATCGTTCAACCCTATCCATATCGGGCATCTCGTCATTGCAGAGTATATGCTTGAACACTCTGATTTACAAGAGATTTGGTTCGTTGTGTCTCCCTGTAATCCTTTAAAGAAGAAGTCGTCATTGCTTGATGACCGGCAACGTCTCTATATGGTGAATTTGGCTATAGAAGATGACGACCGTTTCAGAGCATCAGATGTGGAGTTCGGTTTGCCGCAGCCTTCCTACACTTGCCATACGTTGGTGCATTTGCAGGAAAAATTCCCGCAACGTGAATTTGCGTTGATTATGGGTGAGGACAATCTGCAGACTTTTGAAAAGTGGCTCAATTACGATTGGATTTTGGATAACTACCACTTGTACGTTTATCCTCGTCCCGGTTATGATGCGGCTGAAAGGAAAAGTCATCCCCACGTGACGTTTGTGGATGCACCTCAAATGGAACTTTCTTCCACGATGATTCGGGAAAGCATCCGGCAGAAAATGTCTGTACGCTATATGCTCCCGCCCAAAGTCTTTCAATACATTGATGAAATGGGATTTTATAGATAGAATCATCCACTTTTAAACATTAAACTTTAACCCTTAAACTTTTAAATATAGAATGGCATTTAAACGATATACTATTGAAAATCTGGAAATTCTATCTGCTGGTGCGGAAGGCAAGGCAGTTGCCAAATTGGACGGACTGACCATTTTTGTGCCGTATGCCGTGCCCGGTGACTTTGTGGATGTGGAAATCTACAAACGCAAACACGGCTATGCCGAAGCTAACCTCTTGGCTATCCGCACACCGTCACCTGATCGTGTGGTTCCTCCCTGTGCCCATTTCGGGAATTGCGGCGGTTGCAAATGGCAAATGCTTTCTTATGACAAACAATTGGCTTTCAAGCAGAAACAAGTTGAAGACAACTTCCGTCATTTGGGAAAATTCGAGTTTCCGGATTTGATGCCCATCATAGGTTCTGAAAAGCAATATTATTATCGTAACAAATTGGAATACACCTTTTCCACGATGAAGTGGCTCTCATACGAGGATCTGAAAAAGTACGAGGATGGAGAGTTTTACGAACAGCGTTGTTTGGGCTTTCACGTGCCGGGTATGTTCGACAAGGTGCTTGATATTGAGCATTGCTGGCTGCAGGATGCACCCAGTAACGACATCCGTCTTTTCTGTCGCGCCTACGCGATGGAACACGACTTGGAGTTCTACAATCCGCGTGAGCAGGTAGGGCTTCTGCGCAACATCATCACCCGCACGGCTTCCACGGGCGACATTATGCTCGTAGTCGTCATCACAGAGCTTAACGAGGGATCCAAAGGCCTTCTGCAGGCAATCGCCGACCGTTTCCCGGAAATCACTTCTTTGGTGTATGTCATTAATACGAAGATGAATGATGCCATTTTCGACTTGCCGTTCCATCTTTTCAAAGGACAGGATTACATTATGGAAGAGATGGAAGGCCTTAAATTCAAGGTCGGCCCGAAATCGTTCTATCAGACGAACAGCCAGCAGGCATACAATTTATACAAGGTGGCGCGCGAGTTTGCGGCCATTCAACCCGATGATGTGGTTTACGACTTGTTCACGGGAACGGGCACTATTGCCAATTTTGTGGCGCACCAGGCCAAGCGGGTGGTGGGAATTGAGTATGTGGATACCGCTGTGGCAGACGCAAAGATTAATTCGGCGCAGAACAATATCGACAATACGGAGTTCCTGGTTGGCGATATGGCCAAGATTTTCACGGACAGCTTTATCAAGAAGCACGGCAAACCGGATGTGGTCATTTCCGATCCCCCACGCGCCGGTATGCATCCCAATGTGATTGAGCAACTCCTCAAATTGGAGGTGCCGCGCATTGTCTATGTGAGCTGTAATCCTGCAACACAGGCTCGCGACCTGACGCTGCTGAACGAGAAATACAAGGTCGTCGCCGTACAACCTGTCGATATGTTCCCGCACACACAGCACGTTGAAAACGTCGTAAAACTGGAACTCAGATAAAAAAGATTTTTGTAAACGCATCTTGCTACGTTTGTAATTTTGAAAAACCCAGATTATGAAAATAACCCGACTTTTTGATATACTTGACATTCTCAAGGAAAAATACAGAAAGAACGACATCCTCTGTGGTAAAGAGAATGGAAAATGGCGCAAATACAGCGTTGATGAATATATAGAGATTTCCCACTCCATTGCCTGCGCACTTTTGGAACTCGGTCTTCAAAAAGGCGACAAGGTGGCGACGATTATGAACAACCGTCCCGAATGGAACTTTATGGATATGGGCATTATGATGGCCGGAATGGTACACGTGCCCGTCTATCCAACACTTTCCGCTGACGATTATACCTACATACTCAATCATTCTGATGCCAAATGCATCGTTATCGGTATAGAGGCTATCTACAAGCGTGTGTCTCCCGCATTCCCGAATCTGACTTTGAATCCGCTGGTGTTCACTATCGCGGAAATTGAGGGACAGCGTAATTACAGGGAACTCCTGCAGTTGGGCAGAGATACTCGTGAGAAGTGGATGCCCGAAGTGGAACGCATCAAAAAGGAAATGGATCCCGAAGAGGTGGCAACCATTATCTATACATCAGGAACCACGGGCCGTCCCAAAGGCGTGATGCTTTCGCATAAGAATTTCGTGACGAATGCCTATACGCTTTCCACCATGCAGATTAACGACCACACCGGCAACATCCTCAGTTTTCTGCCGTTGTGTCACGTCTATGAAAGAGTCATCAACTACCATTACCAGATATTGGGCGCCAGCCTCTATTATGCGGCCTCCCTTAGTACGATAGCCAAAGACTTAAAGGATATCCACGCCGTGGGCTTCTGCGCCGTGCCGCGCGTTTTGGAAATGATGTTCGACAAGCTTTATACGGCTGGAAAGGATATGAAGGGCTTGCAAAAACAGATTTACTTCTGGGCTTTCCGCTTAGCCACGCAGTTTGATTATGAAAACCACAACTGGTTCTATGTTAAAAAGATGCAGTTGGCCGATTATCTGGTGTATTCCAAATGGCGCGAGGCCTTTGGAGGCAACCCGATGATTGTGGTGTCCGGCGGCTCTTCCATCCAGGAACGTATCATCCGCCTCTTCTCCGCAGCCAAATTGCGCGTCTTCGAAGGCTATGGTATGACCGAAACATCGCCTGTGATCGCCGTTAACAACCCTATCAAAAATATTTTCAAGATTGGAACGGTCGGTGAAATTATGTCCTGTATCGAATTCAAATTGGCCGACGATGGTGAAATCCTTACCAAAGGCGACTGCCTGATGAAGGGCTATTACAAAGATCCCGAATATACCAAGCAGGTGATTGATGAGGAAGGTTGGTTCCACACGGGCGACATCGGTACGATGATTGACGGTAAATATTTGAAAATCACGGACCGAAAGAAGGAGATTTTCAAACTCTCCACCGGTAAGTATATCGCCCCGCAGGTCTTGGAAAACAAACTCAACGAATCTGATTATATAAATAACTGTATGGTGATAGGTGCCAGTGAGAAGTTCGCCTCCGCCATCATTGTCCCTAATTTTGACACCCTGCATTTCTGGTGCGTCAAGCATAAGATACATTATAACAATAATGCTGAAATGGTCCAGATTCCGGAAGTCCAAAAGCGTGTGCAGGAAGAGGTTGAAAAAATCAATGTGGGTCTTGCCGAGCACGAACGTATCCATCGAATCCGTTTGGTGGGTGAGGAGTGGACCCCGCAAACTGGCGAGCTGAGCCCGACGCTGAAACTCAAACGTGCCGTGGTGCTGAAGAAGTACGAAGCGCTTTGCAGAGATATCTACAATTACACTAATAAAGAACAAAAAGAAGACGAACTAAACAAGAAGAAAAATGAATAGACTTGCACTTGTCACGGGTGCCGACGGCGGAATGGGCACCGTGCATACGCGTACGCTGGCGCAGGCTGGTTACGAAGTCATTATGGCTTGCTACGATATAGAAGTGGCACGCCCCACATACGAGAAAATAAAAAATGAGACCGGCGCGACATTGCATCTGATGCAGGTCGATTTGGGAAATCTGAATGACATTATTCGTTTCGCTAATGAAGTCAAAGCCCAATTCAACTCTCTTCAAATACTTTTGAATAATGCCGGCGTGTTGTGCCACCGCGCCAAAAACAGCGTCAACGGCGTGGAATATACGGCTGCTGTCAATTACTTGGGACACTATACGTTAACCAATGCGCTGCTCCCTATTATGGGTGAAGGCACACGCGTGGTCAGTATGATTTCCATTGCCTATATTATGGGCAAGATCAAAGAGGATTTTCTTTCTGAAACTAACGACAAGAAATTCAATCGCTTTACCACGTATGGCAATTCCAAACGTGCGCTCTATTATTTTATGTTGGATGTGGCAGAAGAGTGGAAAAAGCGCGGCATCTGCATCAATGTGGCAGACCCTGATATTGTCAGTACGGGTATTATCCGCCAAGGCAATATTGTGATAGACAAGCTCTGCGATTGGCTTTTCCGTCCGCTCATCAATACCCCCGAAGAGGGTGCCGCTACGATGTTGGCGGCCGCTTTGAATCCGGAGTTTGAAGGCATTACAGGATGCTATTTTAAGAAAAAAAAGGTCAAGAAACATAGCAAACGTTTCTACAATAATGTAAAGGAGAGAGAATATCTGCGTGAGATTACTGCTCAGGCTTTGAAACGCAACCATATAGAATTATGATAATTCCGGAGTATCTTCATAATGGTGACACGGTGGCGATAGCCGCTCCTGCCCGCAAGATTTCCAAAACGGAAATCGCACCGGCAGAAGAGCTGTTGCGCCAGGCCGGTTTTAACGTTTATTATGACGAACGGCTCTTTGCGGAAGAACATCAGTTCGCCGGCAATGACGATATCCGTGCCGCATATTTTCAGGATTTGTTGGATAATCCGAGCGTGAAGGCCATTTGGTGTGCCCGCGGGGGCTACGGCTCCGTGCGCATTATCGACAAACTGGACTTCTCCACTTTTGTTAAAAATCCCAAATGGATTGCCGGCTATAGCGACGTGACGGTTTTTCATTCCCACATACACAGAAATTATAACATCGCCACATTGCACGCCACAATGCCAATCAATGTGCATGAAAACCAATATGATACGAATGCCAATCGAACATTCGTTGCCGCGTTGAAGGGCGAAAGGCTTCAGTATGAGATTCCAGCGCATCCTTTTAATAGACCGCAGGAAGTCTGTGCGCCTGTCGTCGGTGGCAATATCTCGATGATATATTCGCTGTTGGGTTCCCCGTCCGATGTGGATACTGCGGGTAAAATTCTTTTTATAGAAGATTTGGATGAGTATTTGTATCACATAGATAGAATGATGGCCAATATTGAGCGCAATGGAAAATTTAAAAACCTGGCGGCGCTTGTGGTCGGACATCTTAGCGATATGCACGATAATGCCATACCATTTGGGAAAAATGCGGAGGAAATTGTCGCGGAGCACGCTGCCCAATATGATTTTCCGTTGTTTTTCAATTTCCCGGCCGGACATCTGCCCGACAATCGTGCCATCCGTATGGGCTGCGAAATGCGGCTGATTTGCCATAATAATAAAATAATTGTTGAAAATTAACCGATATGTCGATTCACTATTTGTTAATGCGTATTTGCGGATTCAAACCAATTGGAATCCATCCTTTTACAGAGAAAAAATGCGTTGTCATTATGGCTCCGCACACCTCCGTTGTGGATTTCTTCCTAGGGTTGATGATGATTCGCTATCTGAAACTCAAAATGGTGATGGTGATGAAAAAGGAATTCTTCGTCTTTCCCGTGAAATACATTCTCAAAGCTATGGGCTGCGTGCCCGTGGATAGGGCGCACGCCTTGCATTTCGCGGAATTTGCCACGAATGTTGTGAAAGAAAGAGATGAAGTGCATCTCATCATCTGTCCGGAAGGAACACGCAAAAGAGTGGAAAAATGGAAACGCGGTTTTTATCAGATTGCGCTTGGTGCCAACGTCCCTATTGGATTGAGCCACATCGATTTCCGTAGCAGGACGTTGGGCATCGGCAAACTTTTCTATCCCACTGGTGACTATGCCAAAGATATGGTGGAGATAGAGGAATACTATAGAGGTATGGTCGGTTACAACAAAGGGCAATTTAATCTGGAAGACAGAGGATAATGTGCAATGTTGTAATGAAGTTATGATGCTTAGCAGGCATCCTTTGATTCTTAACTGTTGATTTTCAAATCTTTTCTGAGGCACATCCCCTCACCACAGACTCTACTAGAACCCCCGAACTGTTCATAAATTCTCTTGAAACTATAAACTATTCATAGTTTACATTTTAACATTTTTAACATAGTCTCATTTTCAACTTTTTATACTTTTGCTTTTTTTTTGAAAAGTCAAAGAGTATGGATGAAGTTACCATCTTATCGTACGATAAAATCTGTAAGAACTTTATAGATGAAAAGTTCCTGCATAATTACGATGAATATTATTTTAGGAACAAGCAGGTGAAGAAGCCCAAAGGCGGTTGGCGCCATCTGCGCTCCAGCGAGGTGGAAAATTTAGTGAAGAATGCCAACACCGCGACCAATTGGGATGACATCTGGGTGACCGATGATTTTGACACCAATATGGTCAAAAACAACCGCTTTTTCGGAATGGTGCGTATTGGCCGTATTCGCAACGAAATCCTGCAATACCACGATTTGCGCCTGCCCGTGGGCATTACGGACAGCAGCATCGTTTCCTGCGATATAGGCAATGACGTGGCTATCCACGATGTCCACTATATGGCCAATTACATTATCGGTGACCGCTGCATTCTGTTTAATATTCAGGAACTTTCCACCACCGACCATTCGAAATTCGGCAATGGTATTCTAAAGGAAGGGGAGAAAGAAGACGTGCGTGTCTGGCTGGAAGTGATGAATGAGGCGGGCGGACGCCGTATCCTGCCTTTTGACGGAATGATTACCGCGGATGCCTATCTATGGGCTAAATATGCGGATGACAAGCAGTTGCAGCAGCGCCTGTTCGACATTACCCAATCTTCCTTTGATAATCGCCGTGGCTATTACGGAACCATCGGCGAAGGCTGTGTGATTAAGAACTGTTGGATTTTGAAGGATGCCAAAGTCGGGCCGTGCTGCTATATCAAAGGCGCGTCCAAGCTCAAAAACGTTACGATTAACTCCTCAAAATCCGAGCCTACGCAGATTGGCGAGGGTGTCATTCTGGTGAACGGCATTACCGGCTACGGCTGCCACATCTTCTATTCCGTGGTGGCCACCCGTTTTGTCTTGGGCGACAACTGCAACCTCAAGTACGGCGCACGCCTGATTTATTCTGTGCTCGGCGACAACTCCACGATTTCCTGTTGCGAGGTGCTCAACAACCTGATTTTCCCGTCGCACGAGCAGCACCACAACAACTCGTTCCTTATCGCCGCTTGCGTGATGGGACAGAGTAATATGGCCGCCGGCGCCACTATAGGCTCCAACCATAACAGCCGTGCCACCGATGGCGAAATCGTGGCCAGCCGTGGTTTCTGGCCCGGACTCTGCTCCAGCATCAAACATTCCTCCAAGTTCGCTTCCTTTACGCTGCTGTCCAAAGCCGACTATCCGCACGAGATGAACATTATGCTCCCGTTTAGTCTGGTGAACAATAATCAGCATACCAATGAGTTGGAGGTGATGCCCGCCTATTGGTGGATGTACAATATGTATGCTATCGCCCGTAATACGTCCAAATATCAGAAACGCGACAGGCGCAAACGTAAAATCCAGAATATTGAGTTTGAAACCCTGGCTCCTGATACGATGGAGGAGGCTATCGAAGCCCGCAAACTTTTGGAAAAATGGACGGGCAAGGCTTACCTTATCTCGCTCAATCAGTATGATAAGGCGATGTCCGCGATGGAATTGCGCGAGATCGGCCGCAACCTTCTCGTCAACGACCCGGAGACAGCTAAGAAGCTGACCGTTTATGGCGAGGGAATGGAATGCGGGAAACGTAAAGTTCACATTCTCAAGCATTGCGAAGCCTATCGCGCGTACGGGGATATGCTGCTCTATTACGCTGTCAAGAATTTGATTCGCTATTTGGATACCAATCCGGAAGTTTCCTTTGATGCCCTTTGCGAGGAGCTTCGCAGCAAGGAGCAACGCGAGTGGATTAACCTGGGCGGCCAGTTGGTCAATGGTGACGATGTCGAAAAACTGCGCCAGGATATTCGTGAAGGCGTGTTGAACAATTGGAACGAAATCCACCAAAGATATAATGAGATTTGGGAACGCTATCCGATGGAGAAACTGCGCCACGCTTTCTCTTCCCTGCGCTTCCTTTACATAGGCAAATCGCGCGTGCTTACACCGGCAATTTGGAAAGAATGCATAGAAAAAGCCATCGAGGTCCAGCAGTTTATCTGCGACCAAGTGTATGATACACGCAAAAAAGACTATGACAACCCGATTCGCAACGCCACTTTCCGCAACGAGGAGGAAAAAATTGCGGTCGTCGGCACTATTGACGATGTCGGATTTGTACAGCAAATTCGTAAAGAAACCGAGGAGTTCATTCAACTTTGTCGGAAATTTTTATAAATCGAACCATTAACCCTTTTAATTATAGTACTATGAGAGTTATTATTGAAAAAAATTATGATGAAATGTCCCGTTGGGCTGCCAACCATATTGTGGAAAGAATCAATGCTTTAAATCCCACAGAGGATAAGCCTTTTGTGCTGGGTCTGCCTACCGGTTCCACACCCATTGGAACGTACCGCGAGTTAGTTCGTTTGAATAAGGAAGGCAAGATTTCCTTTAAAAACGTGGTCACGTTCAATATGGACGAATACGTTAAAATCGCTGAAGACCATCCTGAAAGTTACCATTCCTTTATGTGGAACAACTTTTTCAGCCATATAGATATAAAGAAAGAAAATGTCAACATTTTGAACGGCAATGCTGAAGACTTGGAGGCTGAATGCCAACGATACGAGGACAAAATCAAATCCTTCGGTGGTATAGACCTCTTTATGGGAGGCATTGGACCGGATGGTCATATCGCTTTTAATGAGCCCGGTTCTTCCCTGACTTCCCGTACGCGCGTGAAAACGCTCACAACGGACACCATTATCGCCAATTCACGTTTCTTCGACAATGATGTCAACAAAGTGCCCAAGACGGCTCTGACAGTTGGGGTAGGCACCGTAATGGATGCGCGTGAGGTGATGATTTTGGCTAACGGCCACGGCAAGGCACGCGCTTTGGCAAAGGCTATTGAAGGCGCTGTAAGCCAGATGTGGACGGTGAGTGTGCTCCAACTCCATCCCAAGGGCATTATCGTCTGTGATGATGCTGCTTGTGACGAGATGACCTACGGCACTGTGAAATACTTCAAAGACATCGAGAAGGAGAATCTGTAATTCAGTAAACTACCCAATCCCATACAATAAAAATCCTGCGACACCGCTCAGCAGAATGAGCAGGATGGGGCTGAGCTTGAATTTGAAGGAGCTGACGAAGACGGCGAGGAACAGCACGATGCTGCATACGAATTGGAAGGTGCTTTCTTTGGGCGAACCGAAGTTCTCGGAGGAGGCCAGCAACAGTGCTGCGGCGGCAATCAGTCCCACTATGGCTAAGCGCAGAATGGAAAGCATCGTGGCAATGACGGGGTTGTCTTTGTGCTTTATCAGATAGCGGCTGATGAGAATCATCAGCAGGAAGGGGAGGAGGATGACGGCGAAGGAGGCGAGGAAGGAGCCCGCCACGCCGAGCCATTCCGAATATCCGGAGTTGACCACGGCGGTGTACCCCGCGTAGGTCGCTGTGTTGATACCCACAGGTCCTGGAGTGATTTGTGAGGTGGCCACGATGTCGGTGAATTCCTGGGCGGTCATCCAGCCGTTTTTGACCACTACTTCGTTCTGTATCAGGGCAATCATCGCGTAGCCGCCCCCGAAGGTGAGGATGCCGATTTTCAGGAAGGTGATGAAGAGCTGCCAGAATATCATTGTTGTTCCTCCTTTCTGCTTTGGAGGAAGCCGTATAGCAGTCCGCCGATGATGGCAGCGAGCACTATCCACGAGGGTGAAACGCCGAGCAGCCAAATCAGAGCGACGGCCACAACCGGTATCCAGCAGTTGTGCCAGCTAAGTTTGGCGGTTTTGGCCATTTTGAACACGGGTGCGGCGATGAGCGCGACCACGGCGGGGCGCACACCCTTGAAGATGGCTTCAAAGGTCTCATTGCCACGCAGATAGTGGAAGCAGGTGGCAAATCCCAAGATGATGAGGATGGGAACGAGGATGTTGCCGACGACCGCGGAGACGGCCCCGCGCACACCTTTGAGACGGTATCCGATGTTCGTGGCCATATTCACCGCGAAAACTCCCGGCATGGCCTGGGCGATGGATAGAATGTCCATAAATGTCTCGCGATCAAGCCATTGGCGACGTTCCACAAGCTCTTTCTCCATTAGCGGAATCATCGCGTAACCGCCGCCGATGGTGAAAGTCCCGATTTTGAAAAATGACCAAAAGAGTTCGAATAACTGTTTCAAAATGCCTGTTTTTTGAAGCCGCAAACGTACTATATTTTTTTCAAAGAACAGGAGTAGAAAAATATCGTATATTGCGCCGCTTTTCGAAAAAAATCGGGAAGCGGCAATCTATTAATATAACTATTTGATTTCGTATGGATTACAAAAACCATAAACTCTCTATTTGGATGATTTTCACGGCGCTCTTGTTGGTGATTTCCTCCAATACTCTGAAAGCCGCCGAAAAAGAAGATAAACCTTTCGACGCAGGTCCTTTTATCATAGAACACGTTACGGACAGCTATGGTTGGCATATATGTGGCGACGGTGACAAGAGCGTTACCATTCCTCTCCCGATCATCTTGGTTGACAATGGCCATTTGGTGACTTTTATGTCCAACAAGCTGCATCACGGCGAGGCTGCCTATAACGGTTATGCTATGGGGTGGGGCGAACAGAAGGGCTCCATCGTCAAACTGCAGGACGATTACACCGGACATCTCGAGGAAGGTGGAACGTATGCTGTTGACCACGTCTGCAAATACAACCTCTCCATTACGAAAAACGTTTGCGCGCTCTTGATTTCACTGGTTCTCATTGCGTGGATTTTCCTGTCTGTGGCAAAATCCTATAAACGTCATCCTGACGAAGCACCGCGCGGCCTGCAGGCCCTCGTGGAACCCGTCATCGTTTTCCTCCAAGACGAAGTCATCAATCCTTCTTTGGGCGATAAGGCTGAAAAATATACCCCGTACCTGCTGACGCTGTTCTTCTTTATCCTGTTGAACAACCTGATGGGCCTCATTCCGGTATTTCCGGGTGGTGCCAACCTTACAGGTAATATCGCCGTCACCGGTATTCTCGCGTTGATTACGTTCTTTGTGACGCAATTCTCCGCCGGCAAGGAATACTGGGTCGATATCGTCAATACGCCGGGCGTGCCCTGGTGGCTCAAGATCCCATTGCCAATTATGCCGTTCGTGGAATTGATGGGTGTTTTCACCAAACCGTTCGTCCTGATGGTGCGACTCTTCGCCAACATCACGGCTGGACACATCATCGTGCTCGGCTTCATTTCACTGATATTCATTTTCGGACAAATGGCACCCGCCATCGGTTATGGCGTGTCCGTCGTGTCCGTGTTCTTCTATATCTTTATGGGCTGCCTCGAATTGCTGGTCGCCTTTATCCAAGCCTTCGTGTTCACCCTGCTGAGCGCCATCTATATCGGTATGGCCTGCGGTAACGAAGAAAAACCCGAAATAGTAAAATAACCTTATTTATTCATTTAAATTAACTCATTATGTCACTTTTAACAGTTTTAATGCAAGCAGCTTCTGTAGCAGTCGGCTATATCGGCGCAGGTATCGGTGCAGGTCTCGCAGCAATCGGTGCAGGTCTCGGTATCGGTAACATCGGTAAAGACGCTATGTCTGCTATCGCTCGTCAACCCGAAGTAGCTGGCGATATCCGTACCAATATGATCTTGGCAGCCGCCTTGATCGAAGGTGTCGCTTTGTTCGCTATCGTGGTTTGTCTGCTGATTGCCATTAAGTAATTATCGTAAGGTTCCCCTGCGGTTGGCAGTGGAACCTTACTTTATTGTAGATTATTTTTAAAGATTATAATATAAACTAATATGGAACTCATAAAACCGTCTTTTGGACTAATCTTTTGGATGCTCATCGGTTTCGGCATTCTGTTCTTCATCTTGGCAAAATTCGCTTGGCCGGTCATTACAAAAGGTATCGCCAACCGTAATAAGAAAATCCAAGACCAGTTGGATGAAGCAGCCCGCGTGCACGCAGAATTGGAAACACTGAACCTCAAGCACGATGAAATGCTGGCTCAGGCCAAAGCAGAACGCGACGGCATCCTCGCTGAAGCCCGCAAGATTAGCACCAATATGCAGGAATCCGCTAAGCAGAAAGCCGATGCTGAAGCTCAAGCTATTGTGGAAGATGCTAAAAAAGCCATCTATTTCGAAAAGATGAAGGCTATTACCGATGTCAAAAACGAAATCGCCAACCTCTCTATCGAAATCGCTGAAAAAGTTATCAAACAGGAATTGTCTGATAAACAAAAACAAGAAGCTCTCATTGAAAAATGGGTCAATGAAACTAATTTGAACTAGTAGCACATACTCTTTATATGAGCATCTTTCCTCGGAAAGATGCTTCTTTTTTTGGTGGGTTAACGTCTTTTAACATATATATATTTGTTACAATAAATCATTTATATGAACTGTAAAAAATTCTTTTTGATATTGCTGCTTCCGATATTGTGCCTGACGGTTGCAAAGGCCCAACCTCGCGCCATCGGTGCCAGATTAGGGGGCAATATAGACTTTTCTTACCAGCATTCCGTCCTCTCCAACAATATGTTGGATATCACCGCCGGTGTGTCCAATTATGTTGTCAGATACGACAGGAAAACCGGCGAGCCCTATTCTTTCGGCTCCATTGACCTTACCTGCATGTTCGATTGGGTGATGAATATCACCGGCGGATTGAACTGGTATGTGGGACCTGGTGCCGGTCTCGGATTCTATTGGAGTAACTATCACGGAAATACGCCTGTCAAATTGAATGTCGGTGCCCAAGTCGGATTGGAATACCAATTCAAATTCCCATTAAACATCAGTATAGATTATCGCCCTATGGTGAACATCTTCGGATTGATACCTGATGGCGACGGCAGACTGTATTTGGGCGATTTTTACGGCATTGCCTTAGGCGTTAGATATCGTTTTAATTAATCGGCGACTATGTATTTTATAGACACACATACCCATATTTATCGCGAAAGCTACCCCGACAATTTCGAGGAAGTGGTGCAACGCGCCATCGACAATGACGTGACGCGGATGATCTTGGGCTGTGTGAACAGCCAGACCCCTGCGCAAATCAATGAGGCTGTGACCCTGTTCCCCGACAATATGTTTGCCCTTGTCGGTCTGCACCCGGAGGACACCAAAGAGAATTTTGAAGAGGAACTCGCCTTGTTGGAATCCCATATCAAGGATGACAATGTTATTGGAATAGGGGAGATTGGCCTGGACTATTATTGGGATAGAACATTTGAGAAACAACAGCAGGAAGTTTTTTATCGCCAACTTTGTTGGGCACGCGATAGACAGATGCCTCTATCCCTGCACATTCGCAATGCCTATCCCGATGCCATCCGTATTCTGCAACAGTTCAAAGATGGCGAACTTACCGGTGTGATGCACTGTTTCTCCGGCGGCATACAGGAAGCCGAGTGGGCAGTCAAGCATGGTTTCGCGTTGGGTGTCGGCGGTGTCGTCACTTTCAAGAACAACAAATTACAAGAACTCTTGCCGCAAATCGGCTTGGAACATATCGTCTTGGAAACAGATGCTCCCTATATGGCTCCCGTGCCACATCGCGGGAAACCGAACGAAAGTTCCTATATCCCCATCATCGCTCAAAAACTCTCGGAAATCTTCAATGTCTCCCTGGAAACCATCGCTGACCAAACCACTGCCACCGCTCGAAGAATCTTTGCCAAACTACCGGAATAGAGTTTCAGGTTTCAAGTTTCAAGTTACAATTTAATATGACTGCGTAGCACATTATCGCATTATCGCATTATCGCATTATCGCATTAACACATTATATTATGTCTGAATCAAAGATTTTTACCCCTTGTCAAATTGGTCCGATTACGTTGCGTAACCGCACCATCCGTTCTGCGGCTTTTGAAAATATGGCTTACGACAACCGTCCGTCAGAAGATTTGTTCAACTATCATACAGCTGTCGCTAAAGGCGGTATCGGTATGACCACCGTGGCATACGCTTCTGTGAGCCGTAGTGGACTTTCCTTCAACGGACAGCTTTGGCTGCGCGAAGAGATTGTCCCTGAATTGAAGAAACTTACGGATGCCATCCACGCCGAAGGCGCTAAGGCTTCCATCCAAATCGGCCATTGCGGCAATATGACGCATCGCGCCACCTGCGGACAGAAACCGTTTTCTCCGTCTGGACGCTTCAACCTCTATTCCCCTACGTTCACCAAGAAAATCTCCATAAAGGAGATTGATCAGATTGTGGATGATTTCGGTAAGGCTGTGGATTTGTGTCGTCGCTCAGGTTTCGACTGTATTGAAGTTCACGCCGGACACGGCTACTTCATCAGCCAGTTCCTCTCACCCTATACCAATCATCGTAAGGACGAATACGGCGGTTCTTTGGAAAACCGTATGCGCTTTATGCGTCGCGTCATCACACGCGTGATGGAAGAGGCCAAAGACGATATGGCTGTGGTTGTGAAGACCAATATGTACGATGGTTTCCGCAGTGGTATGAAAGTAGATGAATGCATCAAGGTTGCACAGGATCTCGAACGTCTCGGTGTGCACGCTTTGGTGCTGACAGCAGGTTTTGTCAGCAAGGCCCCGATGGAGGTGATGCGTGGCGCTATGCCTTTGAAAACCCTCGCATACTATATGGATGTCAAGAATTTCTGGTGGCTGAAGATGGGACTCCATATCGGCGGCCGTATGATGATTCCGACAGTGCCTTACAAAGATGCTTATTTCTATGATACGGCTATGAAGTTCCGTGAGGCTGTCAAGATGCCGCTGATTTATGTGGGCGGTATGGTGAAGAAGGACGATATGGAGAAAGTTCTGGATTCCGGATTCGTTGCCTTCCAAATGGCTCGTGCCCTGGTTCACGACACCGATTTTGTCAACAAACTCCAATCAGGCGAAGTTACCGAAAGCGGCTGTGGCCACTCCAACTACTGCATCGGGCGTATGTACACACTCGAGATGAAGTGCCACCAATGTATGGAGAAAAACCAGATTCCTTGCAAACTCCAAAAGGAAATCGAAAAGGCTGAAACCACGGTGAAACGAACCAACAAATAAAGATAAAGGGGCTTTCAAGCCCCTTTTTTATGTCCCAACGGATTCAATTTACCATACACAATGTGCAAAGTACAATTCATCTCAATTGGGGTCGCATAAGCAAGTTCCAAAATCCAATGAAAATCCCACCCAAAATAGCCGGACGAACCGGCCTTTTTCAAGTCGTCGTCTTTCAGACTCCTTAAAATCGTATTGAAAATCCAATAAAAAATCTAAAGAAAATATCGCAGACGTCTCAATTGCCAAATCTTGTCCCAAGAATTGATAAAGAATCAATTTTTCAGGTCAACAAGTCTATAGTTGCCTTATTTTAACGTGTCTCCCGCGCCGTAGGCGCAACCTCCGCGTTACTCCGCGTCCTCTGCGGTTAACCCGCTGCAGGCGCCCCGAAAACTTCCAAACAGATGTTTGTTTTTTAACTATTGATTGTTAAATTTCAAAAGATAGTTTTATAACAATCTTAAATAAAGTGTAATATAATTTTTCAAAAATCGTCAGTATAATTAATGTTTTATGTTATTTTTGCCGCAAATAATAAATAAAAGAAAAAAACTATGCGATGAAAAAATCAAATGAAAATAATAATTATTTTTGCGGCTCCGAAAAAAGCGAAACCATGATACCCGAAAAATACGTCAGATTCGATTGGGCGGCGAAGAACCTGCTGCGCGACAAGGCCGACTTCGTCGTGCTCGAAGGGCTGGTAACCGTGTTGCTCAACGAGGAAATCA
>JAZRYT010000068.1:0-44708 GCA_045600905.1 Bacteroidales bacterium | reverse complement strand
GTGTGTAGATTTCGTCCCGTCGGACAACCGAGAACATCCTGCTGACAAGTTTTGCCCGTACAATGTTCAGGACACTCATCGGGTGCTTTCCTTCTGCGCACCGTCGTTCGTAATAGTCTTTGTACTCGCTTGATTTCATGTGCGTTGCCGCACTGATTGCTGCCATGTGGAGTAACGATTTGATTTGTTTGTTAGCCCTTTGTGACACTCTGGCTTTGGAGTGGATGCTCTTGCCGGAAGTGTAAACGAAGGGAGCCAGTCCGGCGTAGCAGTTGAACTGCCTTGCGTTGTCGAACTTTGTGAAGCCGTTAGTGGCGACAATCATATAGAGGGCGATCCAGTTCCCGATTCCGTCTATTGATTTGAGCAGTTCCGTTTGGTGAACTATACGCTCATTGGCGGAGGCCAGTTCTTCGATTTTCCTTTCGATGCCGTCAATCTGGTTGTCCAAAGTCTTGATGATGGCCTTGCGGATCTTGCAGTGCGAAGCGTAGTCCTCCTTGGACATGAAGTCCTTTTGGTCAGTGATTTGCGCCTGGTATTTCCTTCTGTCGGCCATTAGCAGTTCGCGGTCGTTGAGGAGTATCTTGATGGAGGCGATCTCCTTTTCGGGAAGCGAGTAGGCCCTTGCCTTGTCGCTGTTGCGGCTCGCATATTCGGCAATTCTGCGCGCGTCAACGACGTCGTCCTTTCCTCTTGAAAGGCCGAAGGAGTGCTTTATCCGCGTCGGGTCCTCCATCCACAACAAGGTGTCCGTCTCGTGGCAGGCGCAGGTGAGCGGATAGATGTATCTCCCTGTGTATTCGGCACATGCTATCAGTCTAACATCCCCGCCGCCAAGGTCCTTGGAGAGTCTTTTCAGCATTCTGCTGATGGCGGGGACGGTGTTTCTGACTTCATCCTCGTGTAAGATTTTCAGTTCCTTCATCAGACAAATGTTTATTTTTTCCTTGCTGATGTCAATTCCTAAGAATAAATTTTCCATATTTGCACGTTTTTTTACGGACTTTGGAAGTCGGTTCGTTGCCTACAAACCTTAATGTTTACAAGGCAAATTCTTATACAGGCCTTAGAACCAACGGTGTCGGGCGGTCAAAAAAAATACTCGGGTCTTTCCCATTTGCACTGACTGTGAACCGCCCGACATCCATTGTCCTTTATGTTTATTATTATTGTTGTATTCCGAGTGGCAAAAGTAGTATGTATTTGTCAAAGTCGATCGGTTGGCCGGTTCAAATTGCGGATTACGCTTTCCGCTACGCTCCAAGCGTAATCCGCAATTTGAGGAATGAGAAATGTCAATCTGTTGAAAATCATAAATATACATTGTATTAGGCGTGTTGTTATTTTTTATAAATTTGCGGCTGCAAATCTAAGGTTTGCCACCCCGATAACTTTTGCCCAGTCGTTAATGGACTTCGCTGGGGCTGGAGTGTCGATGTGATAATAATTATTAATAAAAGTCCCATTAAAATCATTTATGAAAAAAAATCTACTTTTATTGTTCCTGATGACATTCATAGGAATTTTCAGCGCGCAAGCCATTGATTTCTCCGTGGTCAACGATTCCGGGTACACCATTTCCTACAACATTTTGGATGCAGACGCCCAAACTGTAGCAGTAGCAGATGCTTCTCCCATAACGGGCAATCTGGAGATTCCTGCTACCGTAACCTACAATGGCACGACCTATACCGTGACGGAAATCGCTTACTCGGGCCTTCGATACGGCCACTTCACATCCATCGTTCTGCCAAACACCATCACGGCAATTGACCGTTATGCTCTTTATGGCAACGAATCCATGACTTCTTGCGTCCTTCCTTCATCATTAACCTCCGTAGGGGAAAATGCTTTCTCACATTGCGGCGCTATGACTTCATTCGTCATTCCGGCGAGTCTGACATCAATTGGAGATAATGCATTCAATCGTTGTGTGAACATTACTTCTATCGTTGTCGAAGAGGGCAATCCCGTTTACGACAGCCGTGACAATTGCAACGCCATCGTTGAAACCGCTACAAACACCATCATTACTGGCTGTAAAACCACAGTCATACCTGCTACCGTGACCAGCATAGGTCAAGCGGCATTCGGTGACTGTACATTCACCAGTTTCAATCTCCCGGCTCAGGTAACCAATGTCTCACACAATATACTTTCAAGTTGTCCGAATCTCACCTCAATCACTGTTGACCCGGGCAATCCCGTTTACGATAGCCGTGACAATTGCAATGCCATCATCATCACGGATGCCAACAAGCTTTATCTGGGCTGCAAAGGTACAACCATTCCCAGCACGATTACGGAAATTGGAGATCAGGCCTTGTATTTGACCGACATCGAACAAGTCACCATCCCAGCCAACGTCAACGTCATCGGTAGTATGGCTTTTTCGAGTTGCCCGAACCTGGCTTCCATCATCGTTGAGGAAGGCAACACCACTTACGACAGTCGAGACAATTGCAACTGCATCATCGAAACGGCCACCAACCACTTGTTGAATGGCTGTATGAATTCCACCATCCCGGACGGCATTGTTAAAATCGACTACGGGGCTTTTTTTGGGCATAGCGGATTGACTTCTATAGAAATTCCCGAAAGTGTTGAAGAGATGGGCGATATGGCATTTATGTCAACTGGCCTGACAACGATTACTTTACCAAGTCATTTGAACACGCTTGGCCTTTATGCGATTGGAGATTGTCCTTTTACCTCTATTACTTCGCTCAATCCCACCCCTCCGCAAACTATGGTGCCTACGATAGCTGTTGACCCCGACATTCCTGTTCACGTGCCGGCCGGAAGCGTGGAAGCGTATCAAACGGCCATGGGGTGGAACTATTTCAACAACTTTATCGGAGATGCTCCCACTGATGTGCAAGAGTTTGACAACGCTAATGGGTCCGCTGAAGGGATTCGTGTCATTTGCAACGGAAACAGCATCGGCATCGTAACAGAAACCAACTGCCCCGTCCTTATTTATGATCTTACTGGCCGAATGATTGTCAGTGAATCAGTGCAGGGAACGAAAACATACAATATGCCCAACAGCGGTATTTACATCGTGAAAGTCGGCAACGCTCCAGCAAATAAAGTGATGATTGCCAAATAAGGTTTAATATCCATTTTGGTGATAAAACACAACCGCAAAACCCCAGTAACGGCTGCCGTTACTGGGGTTTTGCGGTTGTAGCATAGTATTCATTGATAAATTGTCTCCTGTTTTTCCCTGTATTCGACAAGCCCAACGATAATTCTTCTATCTTTTCTCTATGAAAAATCAAATTTATATTCGTAGGCATAAATAATCATTTTTATGTAGTTTGCAATTAGTATTTACAAGTTGCGCATTATGAAAGAGCCAATACATAAAAAAACATCACAGAACATTGTTCTGTACCAGAAGGACGACAGCAACGTATATGTTAATGTCTATTATTCCGGCGAAACCTTTTGGCTGACACAGAAGGCTAAGGCCGAACTGTTCGGAGTACAAGTCCCAGCAATAAGCAAGCATTTGAAGAATATTTTTGCAGAAGGCGAACTTGTCGAAGAAGTGGTTGTTTCCAAAATGGAAATAACCACTCAACACGGAGCCATAGAAGATAAAACACAAACACGAGAAGCCACATTATACAACCTTGATGCCATCATTGCTGTGGGCTACCGTGTCAACTCCAAGCAGGCTACGGCTTTTCGCATTTGGGCTACCAAAACCCTGAAAGCTTATTTTTTCACCAACCTTACCCGGTAATAAACGACCTCCTTGCCATCCCATGCACGGAAGTAGAGGTCGTCTTTGTACCACATCATCGCTCCACCTTGTTCTCTATTGATGCGGTACCAGTCTTCCTGACCTTCGCCGAACATTTCGAATGAGGCTGGATTGACATAACTGCAAAGGAACTGCGTATGGTGATGGGGTTCATCAGCAATACGGTAGAAATAGAGGTGGACGTGGTTGTCGCAGTCAAAGCCCTCGCACCCAACATATATCCGATTCTTTCCATATACACCGTAATCACTTCCGGCTATGATGCAGCTGTCCATAATGCCGTTTTTCAAAAATACCACTTCCATATCATTGGCATACCATATATCCACGATGGCCTCATCCGTTTCGGCAAAGAACCCTGTATTGGCAAGTACCAAATCATTCCAAACGGCGAATGCCTCCTTCCCTGCATCGCTCATTGCGTGGAATACGGCTGACCGCGTGGACGCATTCAGTTTGTAATCCGTCGTGTCTCTATAATAGTTGTAGTTCGTTCGGTGGTCAAAGGCCTTTCCCCAAGCTTTGCGGCTAACCTTCTCCGCCACGGCGTGATAGCAGGAGTCAGAAAAGTGGTAATCATATCCAGAGGTGAAATAATGATCGGAACTGTAGTCGTTGGGCACATATTTGACATACCAATGATCGTCTGCATACCATAATGTCTCCATAAGGTCGGAGGCACGTCCGTATTCTGCGAGTGCCCACAGCTCCCACCCATGGTCTTTGCGATTGGGCCAGAATTCAGCCGCTCCATAATCCAAACTGTCAGAGTCGGGTATGCGATAATCGCCCCAGTTGCATTTCTCCCTGACTAGACCATCGTAGGATTCAAATACGCCTTCATACATATTGTTGCAAAATCCATCCGACAAAAAAAGGTTGTCATCGTATAGTATCTCTCCTCCTTGCTGTATGAAGTTGAATGTCGCTTTGCCGGAATATTTTCCGCTATTGGGAATCGAAGTGTCGGTTTCTGCCAGCAGATAATGACCGAATATCGTTCCTACAGCTTCGACTTCAGCATCGTAATCCCCGACATCGTATAAATTGTGTTTTACGGAATCCAGCATTAGAAAGCCTTTTAAGGAACGCACCGTATCGCGAAAAAGGGTGATTCCTTCTATCAGATATTGATTGGCGTTCCCTGCTTGTTTGGTTACTTTGTTGAAATGGATGCGGAATCTCCAGTAGTCGCCACGATAACCCAATGGCTCAGAAGCGTCTATTTTAACAGTGTCTAAGATTATTCTTTGTCCGTTTTCGTCTAGGTCGCGTTCTTGCACATAAAACCACGGAGACCGCTTGATGAGTGTCTGTGACAAATCCAATTCAGACAATTGCTCCAAAGTGATAATGTTTCTATGGACGTCGTACTGTACAGTTTCCGTTTGGCCCCAAACGACCATTCCTATTATCAGCAGAAAGAATGTGATGGATGATTTTTTGAGCCCCATAGTCAATATCAAATTTGAGTCCGCAAAAGTAGTAAAAACAACATGAAATCTGCGTTCTATTCCGAAAATTGTGTACCAGCCTCAAGAAGCTATTTCAGCTAAGAAAAAGGTTATTTGACGAAGATTAGTGTTTATTGCGCACTTGCCTCGGAGAGGCTAAATCTCTGTAACCCCACATAAGCGCAGTAGCGCGCAATGTGGGGAGGATGATGCGTGCGGTCACACCTGCATCTCGGAGAGATGCGACTGAAATTCCGCATAGCACACAATATCAGATGTCCTGATTACGTTTGTACCTCCACTATGAGTTATACGAATTTATTATACCACATCGTCATCAGGACGTATCAGAGTGAAAACACAGTCAACACAGAGCACGAGCGTGAATTATACGCTTATATGTTTGGATTCATCAAAAATCAAAATGCAACACTTCTTCGCATAGGGGGTATGCCAGACCATATTCATCTGCTTGTTTCCTTACCGACCACTATAGCAGTTGCCACCTTCGTTCAAGGACTGAAGGTGGCATCCAGCAAGTGGTTGAAGGCCAACAGGGATTTTCCTGCTTTTAACGGGTGGGGAAAGGAATATGCGGCATTTACCTGTTCGAATCGTGACAAGGATATGTTTGTCAACTATATCAAGAATCAGAAGACTCACCACAAGAAGACAACCTTTGCGGATGAGTACAGGGCGTTTTTACTGGATAATGGGTTAGATATCCGTGAAGAGTACTTTATGCGTGATTAGGAATAACTACGTCTTAGAAGATCTGCTGCTGATGAGGTCGCATCTCTTCGAGATGCAGGTGACCGCGCTCACATTGCCAACCCCACATTGCGCTACGCTTATATGGGGTTACAGAGATCACGCCTCTCCGAGGCGAAGGGTGCCGCAGTACGACTGCAAAGCGTTCATAGAGGAACTCCGAAAGAAGCTGATTTGTGATTTGTCTTGACGATGCCTATTGATAAACTCAATAGGTTTATTGTTCTATTCCACATTCAATCATCATAAGAAAGTATATTTTCGCAGCCGCAAAATGTTTCTGAATAAGAGCATTTTGCCAATCAAACATTTACCAACAAACATTAAATTCAAACATTATGAACATTTATGACATTACCGTGACCAAACGCGAAAACGGACAGGATGTCGAGGTCTCGCTGAACACGTACCAAGGACAAGTTCTTTTAATTGTAAACACTGCCACCGGATGCGGTCTCACGCCCCAATACGAGGCATTGGAGAACCTCTACCGCAAATACAAAGACCGGGGATTCGTCATCCTGGACTTTCCCTGCAACCAGTTTATGGAGCAGGCAAAGGGAAACGACGAAGAAATCAACAGCTTTTGTTCAATGCGTTACGATACGACATTCCCCCGTTTCAAGAAGATTGATGTGAACGGTCCCAACGAGTCTCCGCTATACACTTTCCTCAAGCAGGCGGTCAAAACCCGCGAAGGCAGTACGAGCCTGATGCTGACACTTAGTTCGCGGCTCAACGGCAAAAGCAAGCAGGCCGGCGACATCAAGTGGAATTTCGAGAAATTCCTGGTTGACCGCGTCGGCAACGTGGTCAAACGTTTCGAGCCCACCACTAAACCTGAACAGCTGGAAAAATTTGTGGTGGAGTTACTGTAGCATAAATTTGCAGATGCCTACTGTTTAGTAGATATAGATGGCCTTGGAATATCTCCGCGTTCGAATTTACAGACGATGCGTTTGCTGTTTTGGGTGTATAAACAGATAACGTAATTGGATTTGTCATTGTATTCCACATTCTTTACGGAAAATAAATTCGTCACTTTCCATATAGTCTTCCTCTTCTTTCATTGAAGTCTCGTCTGGTATCACGCCTCCGAAAAAGTTTTGAATTGGACGTTGGCGCATAATGACAAAAGCCGCGATTGTCCCATTATCGTCAACTGCCATTGTGTTGTAGCCAGACGAGATGTCATCTCGTGTCATCAGTTCCTCGCAAGAAATCAATTCGGCGAGTTTCGGCAGGACTTCTCTTGTAATATTTTTTTAATCATAGTGTTTTTGTTGTTTTTAACATAGAAGAAAATCGTTGGGCATAAACCTAAAACATTCCAACCAACCAACCGTATTAAAATTTCAAGTTTAGCATATCTCCTGTGCACTATAAACCTGAGACCTTGTTTCCACCTTTTCACTTGCTAACAATCCGTTGGTAATAGCTTTTACTTTTTTGTGGATGGAAGATTCATTTTTTATGTATGTTTGCCGCTCGTTTTAAAAAAGATACGTATGAAAAAATTATTTTTACTTCTTTTATGTGCCTGCCTGACAATATCAATCACGGCAAATGCGCAAACCAAAGATAATAAAGACAAACCTAAAAAGGAAAAGAAGGAGAAAAGTGATGTCCGCAAGGGCTGGACTTTTGGTATCCTTCCGAGTGTGGCTTTCGATGCCGACAAGGGATTTCAGTACGGTGTGCTTTCCAATGTTTATGACTTCGGCGACGGCTCCGTCTATCCCGAGTATTTCCACTCCCTCTATTTTGAAGCCGCCTATACAACCAAGCGTTCTGGATTGTTCAGATTCGCATACGACTCCAAATACCTTATCCCCAATCATCGTCTCAAAATAGATGCCTCTTATCTGCCAGACGCACTTTGCGATTTCTATGGCTATAACGGCTATCAGACGGTGTATAATGCGGATTGGGCAAGCAAAAAGTCCGAAACCTGCATATCCCGTGCGTTTTATAAGTCTCGTCGCGACCTCCTTCGCGTGGCAGGTGACATCGATGGCAAAATCGGTAACAATTGGTACTGGAACGCCGGACTCGGTGTGCTCGGCTATATGATTGATACGGTCAATACTTCGATGATCAATCGCAATAAGGCACCGGAACGTATGCTTCCCGAAGTGGACGGTATGTACGAAAAATACACCAAATGGGGCATCATCAACCCGAATGAGGCTGACGGCGGCTGGCATCCCTACCTCCGTGGCGGTATCACTTTCGACAACCGCGACCGTCAGCAGAACACCCACAAGGGAATGAATGCCGAACTCTTCCTCACCTATAATGCTGCTTTCGGCTTAGACAAGGAGTTCAACAATTTGATGTTCAACTTCTCGTTCAAGCACTTCGTTCCAATTTACAAAGACTATATCACGTTCGCTTATCGCGTGGCCACACAACTTACGGTGGCTGGCAATTCCCCGTTCTATTTGAACAACTATTACAACAACCTCTTCATCCAACGTGTCCTTTACGAAGGACTCGGCGGTGGTAACACCGTGCGCGGTATGATGCGTAATCGCGTGACTTCCAGAGGCTATGCTTTTGCCAATGTGGAGTTTCGTTTCAAAATCTGCAAATTCGATATCGGTAAAGAACATTTCTTCATCGGTCTTAACCCGTTCCTGGATGCAGGTATGATTCTGCAACCGTACAAACTGAACGAACAGCAGATACGCGAAAATATCGCAGCCAATGACCCCGATTTCGACCTCAGCCAATTGGATGACTACATCGTTTTCGGCGATAAGGCTCAAATCTACAGACCGCACCTCGCTGCCGGTCTCGGCCTTAAAGTGATGATGAACGATAACTTCGTGCTCTCCGTCGATTGGGCAGCCCCGTTTGACAAACGCGATAACGGCAGCCTCGCCAACTTCTATGTGAAAATGGGCTATATGTTCTAATCCATACCGTGATGTCCGATTAGGAACATCTGTTTGGTAGGACGTATGTCGACCGTGCTTGTTTTGATGATAATATTTATTAGATGAACGTTCAATTCAATTTTCCATTGGGTCAGCACAATACATTCGGAATGAATGTGTTGTGCTCCCGTTTTATACAGGTTGATGCCGTTTCTGAAATTGCGGAATTGGCAAAGGCCGAGGTTTTCGATTCGCCACACTATATTTTGGGTGGTGGAAGCAATACGCTTTTCACCCAGTTTTATCGCGGCACAATTATCCATCCTGCTTTCAAAGGCATAGACATTGTGGAAGACGATGGAGAGAGCGTGCTCGTGCGTGCTGCCGCTGGCGAGGAATGGAGCGCCTTGATGGAGTTCTGCCGCGCAAACCAACTTTACGGTTTGGAAAACTTAGTGGGCATCCCCGGCTTGGTGGGCAGCTCTCCCGTCCAAAATATCGGCGCTTACGGCGTGGAAGTGAAAAACTGTATAGAAAAAGTAGAGGGCTTTTATACGGGCAATATGCAGGAATTCAGCCTGACGGCCGCACAATGCCAGTTCGGCTATCGGAATTCCGTTTTCAAAAATGCCTTGAAAGGAAAGTGCTTTATTACGTACGTATGGTACAAACTTTCCAAACGCCCCCGTTTTACATTGAATTATAAAGCTTTAGTAGATGCGATGGGACAGAAACAGCCAACATTGGACAATGTGATGGATACCATTTCGCAGATTAGAAACAGCAAACTTCCCGATGTTCGACAAATTGGCTCCGCCGGCAGCTTTTTCAAAAACCCGGTCGTGCTCCGCTCCCAATATGCCGAACTCTTGGAAAAATTCCCCGACCTCGTTTCGTATCCTGTGGATGACGATTACGTGAAGTTGGCTGCTGGCCAGCTTATTGAAAAAGTTGGTTGGAAAGGTAAGAGAGTAGGGGATGCCGGCGTCTATCCTCTTCAAGCTTTGGTGATTGTGAATTATGGCGGCACCAAACCGGAAGATATCGTCAGCGTATATCAAAATGTCAGAGCGGATGTCCTGTCCGTCTTCGACATATCTTTGCAACCGGAAGTCAATATTCTGTGATTGGTGTCTGTGAATCTGATTATGTAGAGACGGTGCACTGCACCGTCTCTACCGCAATAATGCACTGCACCGTCTCAATTATGACGAATTGTCGTTGTACAATAGGAGACGGTGCACTGCACCGTCTCTACCGCGATGGAACCACTATTGCCTAGAAGGCAATATGTTTACGGCACTGAAAACCGCATCAATCACCTGCTGGACCTGCTCGTCCGTAAGGTCATAATACACGGGTAGACTGATTTCGCGGGAGTAGTTGTCGTACGTCGTCGGGTAATTGTCAATCTTATAGCCGCGTTTTTTGTAGGCGGTCAGCATCGGCAATGGAATGAAGTGTACGTTGACAGAAACCTCCTGCGCGAAAATACGTTGCATCATAGCATCGCGTTGCTCTTCGGTTATGTTGTTGATTCTCAGGGCAAAGACGTGGTAGGAACTTTCCTTCTCCTCGGTTCTGAATACGGGGATTTGAAAACGGTTGTCTTGGAAAAATGCTTTAGCATAGGCGTCGAAAATCTCACGGCGGCGTTTGATGATTGCCGAATCGTAACGTTCGATTTCAATGAGGCCGATGGCTGCAACGACATCTGCCATATTGCATTTGTAGCCGGCTTCCAAAACATCGTAGCGCCAATTGCCGATTTGCGTTTTGGCCAAAGCGTCTTTGGATTGGCCGTGCAAAGAATAGATGCAGAGCTGTTTGTACAAAACGGCATTGTCAAAAGGCTCGGGCAGACGGAGGCAGATGGCACCGCCTTCTGCGGTTGTCAGGTTCTTGACGGCGTGGAACGAGAATACGGTGAGGTCGGCCAAGGCACCAGTGCGCTTGCCCTTGTACCAGGCACCCAAAGAGTGCGCGGCATCCGACAGAATCAGCGGACGTCCCAACATCTCCTGCTCCGGGCTGTTGGCCTGGAACAGCTGCTTGACCGCCGGGTCGTTCACGATGGCGTTCAACTCGTCGTAGTCGCACGGGAAGCCCGCAATATCTACGGGAATGATGGCCTTGGTGCGCGGCGTGATGGCTTTGCGGACCAATTCCGTGTTGATCAAGAAGTTCTCGTCAACATCCACCATCACGGGCGTTGCCCCGCAGTGAATGATGACGGCGGCAGATGCCGTGTAGGTGTAGGCCGGCACGATGACTTCATCGCCTGGCCCGACGCCAAACCAGTGCAGCATCAGCTCCAATCCCGATGAGGCGGAATTGACGCACAAGACATTGCTTATGCCACAATATTCAGCTAATTTCTTTTCAAAAGCCTTGGTGCGCGGACCGGTCGTAATCCATCCGGAACGCAATGTCTCAATGACTTCGTTGATGATTTTTTCATCAATATGGGGAGGGGAAAAAGGAATCATAATTAATGTGATAATGTCGATGTGGGAAAAAAAGTAGATATGTAGAAATGCGATTACCTATTCTTGAAACTTGAAACCTGAAACCTCCTACGTCTCACGTGTCAGTTTTTTCTGTTTCTTTTCCTGGTGCTGTTTGGAGAGTTCGTTGAAGTTGAGGGCGAGGTTGAAGCAGTTCGGGGTGGCACCTGGCGCAAAGTGCTGGCGGGCGAAACCGAATCGAACGCCTTTGATGTTTAACATAAAGCCGTATGAAAAGCCGGCCATCGAGCGCCGAGCTAAAATCTTCATCTCTTGATGGATGTTGTGATTATAAGCTAACTGCAGGGATAGGAATTTGGCTGGTTCTATTTCCAAACCAAAGTTGATGTGGCGGAAGAAGTTGTCAAAGAATTGGGAGACTTTGCCGGGATAGATGATTTCATTGGTCATTCCGTCGGTTTCCAAGAAGGGATTGTCTTCGCCGTAGTAGTTCATATCCCATCGGTAGAGGTGATGCAGGGAGATGTGATAGCGGAATGGAACGTGTTCAAGTCGTTGGGAGAGGGCGAATTGGAGGTCAAAGGGTGTGCGCTCGAAATTATTCGGTGTGAAAGTCTTCAGCTCGGAACCGATATTTTTGGCTAACAAGGTGAGAGATAGCCGTTTGTCAGGATTGTAGTAGCTGCCGGCCACATCGACGGCGAGACCGAAGGAGTTGTACATTTCGTACCCGCAGAAGATGAGTTTGAGGTTGGCGCCGATGGAGAAGTTGGGTGACAATTCGCGTCCCCAGCCCAACGTGAGGGCGATGTCGTTGACCGAAAAGCGGCCTGTCTCCAATCCGGCCTCGTCCATTCCCTGAAAGGTGCCGTATCCCACATAGCGGACCTCTGCTGCAAAACTGCCGGCTTTCGGGAACGTGTAGGTGTAGAATGCCGAAGCGTAGTTTGTCTGGCCGAAGTAGTTGGTGAAGTTCAGAGCCAGGGAGTTGCTGTGCCGTGAACCGATGTAGGAAGGATTCGTGATGAGGAAGGTTGGGTCGTCATCGTGGACGGATATCAGCCCGTTGCCAAGGGCGGTCAGGCGGCTGGCATAGCTGAAATCAAGGAAGTTATAGACACTTCCGCCGCCTGTTTGCGAATACCCCGCAAACCAACAGAACAAAAGAAATATCCCTAATGTAAAATGCTTCCTCATCTGCCTTTTTTTAAGAGCCGCAAAAATACAAAAATAGTTTTAGGTTTATTCGCGCTGCTCATATTCTCCTTGCAGCTCAGCAAAGCTAAACAAGTTGCGCCTTTGCATTCTCGTGCTGCGTCGAAACAATTTAAAGATTTCTTATATAAGTTTCGCAAGTTTACCTATTGGTTTGAAAATGTGTGAGATATAGAAACGATTAATTTCGTTTTATATGGTGATTTTGCTAATTTACAGCATCTTAAATATACGTATCAGTAAATGCACGTTTTTTCACAGCACCATATCGGATAGTTGAGGAGTGGCGTAAAGTCAATGACAATTACCTGACACAGTGTTGAAATGAATTCGTCCCAACGGAGGTTAGTTAGATGCTTTTCAAAAACTGGCTGGAAGCCAGTAAATGGTAACCGGGGACGAAGTCTCCGGACAAAATGCGGCGATAGCACATCTGGCTGGAAGCCAGTAGATAATGAACAATGTAGAACAGCTAATGGTTGCGACCTGCCGAGAAGAATTACACTGTCGCGTATGCAAGTGTTAAAATCACAATGAAAATCCACAAAAAATAGTCTGACGAACCGGCTCCTTTCAAGTCGTCGTCTTTCAGACTCCTTAAAATCCAATGGAAAATCTATATTAAAATCTACTTTGAAAATATGGGCTGATTCAAAACAATTTACAGGAAACGTCAATTTGAAAGTCCAACAAGATACTAGATAAAAACAACTTGCAAAACTTGAATTTCTTATATAAAGGTATAAAAGGAAGAAAGGATATTGTAGATAAGTAGAAATACGATTACCTACTCTTGAAACCTGAAACCCCAATCATATCACTATCATCAATATAATATTCTCAAAATTCAATTTTGTAGATATTGAAAGGATTCTATTTTTGCCGCGTCAATCAAACACAATGTTCAATCTTAAATCTTACAATTATGTTCAATGGTTTTCTTTTCCACGAACTGTCGCTACCTAACATTTTGATGTGGTGTGGAATCACCGTAGCGCTTATTTTTTTCAATGAATTGACGCGTCGATGCAAAGACATAGCCGTCTTTACATTCGTCGTGTTGCCTATTATTTTGACCTTGACCTTGTGGCTGCCGAAGACGGCTACCCCCGGAACGGGAGCCAGTACGGGAACCTGGTTCCATTGGGTGAAGGTCTATTCGGCCCTACTCGGTTGTATTGGCTTTATGCTTATCCGTTACAATCCTAAATTAAGTAGAAACAAGTATATGTTGCTTTTCCCGCCATTGATTTTGTCTATAAATATATTGGAAGCGTGCATCCGCGATTTTCAGGTTTTTGCGATGCACGCGTCCGGACAGATTGTGGATGGCGTGGTGATGATGTCGGGACCGTGGAATATTATGAACGGTATCGCTGGGATTCTCAATATCTTAGCTATTTCCGGATGGATGGGAATCTTTATCTCTCGTGATGAAAACAGAGATATGCTCTGGCCCGATATGCTCTGGTGGTGGATTGTCGCCTATGATATATGGAATTTCGCGTACGTCTATAATTGCGTTTCCGACCACGCTTTCTATGCGGGTGCCGCCCTGTTGGTTTCTTGTACGATTCCGGCATTCTTCATCCGCCGCGGCGCGTGGCTTCAGCATCGCGCGCACACCCTCGCCATTTGGATGATGTTCACGATGAGCGTGCCTTCATTTGTCCAGGATTCCAAATGGAGCGTGCCCGCCTCCCACGATCCCAAAGCTCTTTTCGCCGTCAGCTTTGCTGCCCTTTTGGTCAATATTATGGTGCTGACGTATCATTTCTGGAAAGTCTTCAAATTCAAACGCAATCCGTTGAAGCGCGAAGTCAATTTTGACGAGCCCCAATATATGGATGTGAAACGCGAAGAAATATAGATATTCGATTTTGTCAATATTGATATTATGAATGTAGATAAAATCCATATTGAAAAGATTTTATTTTTGCCGTCGAAAAGTTGATGAAACGAGCGCGAGAAAATACAACATACATATATATCGTATAAGAAAAAAGTTGACAGCGTAACACATTATCGAACAACAAAGAAACCCCCTTTAATCAATACATTATTAACAATTAAAAAATCAAACAAGATGAAAGCTAAATTTTTCAGATGCCCGCAATGTGGCAATGTTATCGTCAAGACAGTTGACTCCGGAGTCGGAGTGGTATGCTGTGGCGAACCAATGGAAGAACTGATTCCTCACCAGAAGGAAGAGTATAATGAAAAGCATCTTCCCGTGGTGACCTGGAAGGATGACCACACCATTCACGTCAAAGTAGGCAGTGTGGAACATCCGATGCTCCCCGAACACAAAATCGTTTTCCTGTATGTGGAAAGTGAATGTTCAGGCCGTATCGTATGGCTGAAGGACAAACCGGAGGCGGATATATGCGTCTGCGGCACCAAGCCTACGGCCGTTTATGAGTACTGCAATATCCACGGATTGTGGAAGACAGAAGTCGAATGTCCAACCAAATGTTGTAAAAACTAATTTGTAAGGTAGCCGTCGTTTTCCCCCATTATCCTTTTTTACCATTTACACTTTTACACTCTTACACGTTTTCACCAAAAAAAATAAAGTTATGACATTACAACAATTAGAATATATAGTAGCCGTTGACAAATGTCGTTCATTTGTGCAGGCGGCAGAGAGTTGCGGAGTAACGCAATCCACGTTGAGCACGTTGGTGCAGAAATTGGAATCTGAGTTAGACGTTGTCATCTTTGACAGAAACAGTCGGCCGGTGCGCCCTACAGAGATGGGTGAGCAGCTGATTCGTCAGGCGAAAGTGGCCTTGTACAATGTCAACCAGTTGGATGAGATGGTGCAAGGCGAGAAAAAGCGAGACACGGGAGAAATCAATATGAGCATATCGCCGACTATCGCGCCCTACATAACCCCGAAGCTATTCAAATATATTCGAGTCACCTATCCGAATATAAAAATCAGGGCGCACGAAATGACGCGCGGACACATCCTCTACAAGTTGAAGCGTGCCGAAATAGATGTGGCGATCATGTCCTATCCCAAAGAGGACGACGATCTTTTGGAGATTCCCCTCTACCATGAGAAGTTCGTAGCTTATGTTTCACCGATGTCGTCACTGTATAAGGAAAAGGAACTGGATTTGCAGACCATGCCGCGTGAGCATCTCTGGGGCCTTAAAGATGAGGTCAGCTTGCAAAAGCAGGTGGCCGAACTCTACGACCTTAATCTCCCGTATTCGCCTATCTATGAGGCTGGCGGTATTTGCACGGTGATGATGATAGTGGACGAAAACGGCGGCTATACCTGTATTCCCGAACTGCACGTCAATCTGCTCCGCGAGAGTATGCGTGCCCACATCCGCCCGGTGGTGAATCCGGTGCCGTATAGAACAGTATCCCTGTTTGTACGCAAGGATTTCGTTAAGGAACGAATGCTGAATATCTTGGCGGAAGCCATCAAACGCGTCATCCCTGTGGAAATGATGGACGAACATCTACTGAAATATCCTATCCGTTTATAATACATAGGATACATTATCGAACATAATTCACTGAAAATCACACATTATGAACAACGTCAAGGGGGAACTCTCAAAAGGAGTTCCCCCTTGACGTTTGCAATAATAAAGTGTGTTGATTATGCCTCAAGGTTTTTGCACTATCTCTAAAATGGTTTTCCGAAGACTCCGTAGCGTGGCTGTCAAAAGTCCTAGTTTACTATCGAAAATTAACAATAATTGTTAAATTTCGATTTTTTTTCTTTTGATAATTGTTTGTTTGAAATAATTTTTTATTTTTGCCGCCGCTTTTGGAAAGCGAATTTAATTTTCATAAAAACAAAAATAAAGACAACCGATATGGAACAAATATCAACCCCCGCACAACATGTCCCTACGTACAAAGAGATAATGACCATGATACACGAAACCCAGTGCATCACACGCGTGCATACAGAAGAATTTGACCGTCGGATGAAGGAAAGCGACGAAAAGTTTGAAAAGAGTTTACAGAAGAGCCGCGAGGACTTTGACCGTCGGATGAAGGAAAGCGACGAAAAGTTTGAAAGGAGTTTGCGGAAGAGCCGTGAGGACTTTGACCGTCGGATGAAAGATAGCGATGAAAAGTTTGAAAGAAGTCTGCAGGCAAGCCGTGAGGACTTTGACCGCCGTATGAAGGAGGAAGAGCAGGCAAGACAGAAGTGTCGCGAGGAATATGAGCGAGAATCGAAGAAAACGGACAAAATCATAAGGAAAATGTCCGAGAACTTCATATCCCAGTCGGGACACATCGTGGAAGGCCTGATGGAACCGTGCGCGATGAAAATGTTTCAAGACTACGGTTTCGACTTGGACAAATGTTGGAAGAATATGGATGGCAGAGATAAGACGACGGGCAAGGAGATGGAGGTTGACCTCTTCCTGCACGACACGACGGACTCCGTTGCGGTGGAGGTGAAAATTCACTGTACGAAGAAAAAGATAATGCACTTCTTGGAACAGATGCAGATGTTCAAACAAATCTTCAAAGAATTTGCCCATAACAAGATATATGTGGCGGTTGCGGCCATCAACTTCGACAAGGAGGCCGTCGCATACGCCAAAGAAAAAGGCGTCTTCCTCATTCATTGCAGGGACGACGCCTTTACCCTCGAACCGGTTGACAAAGAAAAACTGCTGACCTTCTAGGCTTATAATTCCGCTTCAGGATCGTATTTCTTCCAGTATTTGAAGAAAAGGATGGTTATGATAATGGATGTTGTAATCATTGTTCTGTCGGTTTTAAAATGTAGAGGCGAATCGAAATCCGCCCCTACGGTTATATTATCAATGAAAAGAAAAGATGAAAAAGGTTTTGTTTAGTGCCTTACCCAGATGAGGTTGTCGGTGTTGTAACCTCTCATTCTGGCGCGTGTGAGTAGATAGTCGATTTCCTGGTCGGTCATTTCGGGCGTGCGGCAGAGAATCCAGAGGTATTTGTCACTTTTACTGCCTACGAGCACGTAACGGTAATCCGGCGATAGTTCCAAAACGTTGTATTGGGAGTAGAAGTTCATAAAGAAGGAGACCTCCAGTTGCCCGGGCACTTTGTCGTCGGGACGTCTGGCTTTGCCGACGGACTGTTTGAACTTGCCCTCCAAACTCCCTTTGTATCCGGAGTTGGTGACCTTCACCGTGCCGTCGTCTTGCAGTTCGTAATCGGCAGTGCATCCTTCCAGCCCGCGCTCAAAAGGATGGTCGAATCGCGCAATTTCGTACCAATGCCCCATATAGCGCTGGATGTCCAACGCGGGAACGGTGGTCGTGTTCAAGGTAGATGAGGTCGTGGAACAGGAACTGAGTCCTAAAAAGGTAAGACCTCCAAGCAGATAAGAAAAAAATTTGTTCATAATGTTTGATTTTTAGGGTTTGTTGATTAAGGTTTTCCTTTATAATTCGATAATGTGATAATTCGATAATGTGATAATGTGGTAATACGATAATGTGGTAATGTTAAGTAGTCTGTGCTTATTCTTCATAATAATTGTAACAACAAATATATTTTCCCACTCTCGTCTCATCAACTAACGGCGGCAAAAATATATTCTTTTCGATATTGATAAAATCGAACACGTAAATAATGAATAACGAAAAATGAATAATGTGCAATTAGCGCATTAAAACTTCAGGACTTTCTTCCTCAATTGGAAATACGCTTCTTCATTGAATTTGTAACGCCTGGGTGCGTGTTTTTTGGAATTGGGTTCTTCTATAGGAACAACCAATCCGAGTTGGAGCACTCTCTTTTGGAAGTTCCGGCGGTCGAACGGACGATTGAAGACATCCGTGTAGAGCCGTTGGATGTTGGGAATCGTAAAAGTCTCTCCCAAAAGTTGGAACGCGACGGGAATCAGATGAAAACTCAGACGCAAATGCAAAATGGCCTTACGATAGATTTCGGCGTGGTCAAAAGCCAGAGGCGGCATTTCCAATATAGGAAACCATTGTGCCTCAGCCGCGTCGTCGCCGGCTATGGCCCTGTCTTTTTCTGCGGGAGCCACAATACAGTAGAATCCCGTGCTGATAACCCGTCCCCGCGGGTCGCGGTCAACGGTGCTGAATGAACCAATTTCCTGCGTGTAGATGGGCTCCATCCCGGTCTCCTCTTTAAGCTCGCGCTTGGCAGCCTCCTCCAACGTCTCGTTCTCTTCCAAAAAACCGCCGGGGAATGCCCAACAATATTTGTATGGCTCACCGCCCCTTTTGATAAGGAGTACGTTGAGGTGTGTCCCATCAAAACAGAACACCACGTTGTCAACTGTTACAGCAGGTCTCCAGTATTTGTAACAATATGTCTTTTCTTCAGCCATTTTTCGGAAGTCATTTTTTGAAAACGGCGGCAAAAATACAAAAAAAATCATCTGTTGTGTATTTTGTACACAAAGTAAAAGATTTTTTATACTTTTGCGCGCTTCTCAAGTTTTAGTAGGAAATTATACTAAAATATTGATGGTTAGTTATGTAGATAAAAATTTTGAATAATGAGAAATATCAAGAACACAACAAGAACTTCGAAATTCTGCCGTTTTTTGAAAGTGGCATTTTTCTGTGGAGGTGCTTTGATGTTAGGTTTGGGTACAACTCAGGCGCAGGATTCAGTGCACGTTGACCTGAATAAAGCTGTCGAAATGGCTTTGTCGGATGCCCCCACGATGCGTATCGCCGATCGCGATGTGCAAATCAAACAACTGTACAAAAAAGAACAAATCGTTTCGCTTTTCCCGGACGTCTCTATTGCCGCTAACTACAATAGAACATTGTTGAAACAAAGCATGGCAATGGATTTCCAAGGACAATCTATGAGCATTAAAGTCGGAAAGGACAACACCTATTCTGTGGGTGCCAATCTCTCCCTGCCGTTAGTCGCTCCCGCCCTTTGGTCCAGTTTGAAACTCTGTTCTCAGGATATCGAATTGGCTATGGAGGCAGCGCGCTCTTCCAAATTGGAACTCGTGAACCAAATCAAACAGGCCTATTATGGTTATTTGTTGGCCAAGCAATCCTACGATGTGCTGACAAAAAGCTATGCCAATATCGAGGCCAGCAATCAGTTGGTGACCAATTCCTACAATCAGGGCTTGGTTTCTGAATTTGAGAAATTGCGTTCCGATGTGGCCCTCCAAAACCAACGCCCGGCGGTCAGCTCTGCAGCCAAAGCCGTACGTCTGGCAACGATGAATCTCAAGGTTCTGTTGGGAATGAACATCGACGAACCTGTGATTTTTGACGGTGCCCTCACCGATTTTGAAGAGGGTGTTCTCAATGCCCAAATGCCTAATGAAAAGGATTTGCAATTGGCCTACAACTCCGCGCTGCGCCAATTGGACCTCGGTATTCAGGAATTGGAACAGTCCCGCAAAATTATGATTGGCTCTACCTGTCCGATGCTCGCTTTGGCCGGAAACTTCCAATTTGCTGGTATGGGCGATGACAAACAACCATTCACAAACTACCAGTATTCTTATGTTGCCCTTTCGTTGCAGGTCCCCATTGTTTCTTGGGCAGCTACTTCCTACAAACTCAAACAGGCAGATTTGAACATTGCCAATATGAAAGATCAGCGTACAGATTTGGAACGCAATCTTCGTGTCGGTGTGCAAAGCTATTTGAATGATATGCAACAGGCGATTGAAGACATTGCTTCCGATAGAGAAACAATGCTCCAAGCACAGAAAGCTTACGATATCGCCAAGAAACAGTATGAGGTGGGTATGAATACTTGGCTAGACCTTAACACGGCCGAATTGACCCTCACCAGTACGCAGTTGACGTATTGTCAATCTCTCTTTAATTACATTTCAGCGAAATCTTCCTTGGATTCCATCCTCGGAAACGATCAAGAACAAAATAAATAAGAATATAAAAACATATAAATATGAAAAAGAATACAAGTGTTTTAATCCTCTCAGCATTGTTGCTGATTGGATTTACGGGTTGCAAGGGTAAGAAAAACGATGCGCCCGTTGCTGCTCAAGATTTCACCATCCGCACGCAGCAGGTTACTGCTCAAGACGTTGAGCAGATTTACGAATATACGGCTATCGTGGAAGCCAACGCCGTGAACAATATCGCTCCGCTTACGGGTGGACGTATCGATAAAATCTATGTCGAGGTCGGCGACCACGTTTCCAAAGGCAAAGTGCTTGTCCAAATGAATGAAAGCAGCCTGAAACAGTCCAAAGCGCAGTTGGACAACTTGAAAACGACATTCAAACGTATTGACGAACTCTACAAAGTCGGTGGCTGCTCCAAATCAGATTGGGATGCGCAGAAAACACAGTTGGACGTTGCGCAAACAGCATATCAGAATCTCTTGGAAAACACCCAGCTCATCAGCCCTATTTCCGGCGTGGTGACCGCTCGAAACTATGATAGCGGCGATCTCTACGGCGGCCTTCCTGTCGTTCAGGTTCAACAAATTACTCCGGTTAAAATGAATATCAATGTTTCCGAAGCGCTCTTCTCCAAAGTCAAAATCGGTATGCCTGTGAAGGTCGCTGTTGATGCTTTGGACGGCCAGGAATTGGATGGCAAAGTGACACTGATTTATCCGACAATTGACGGTGTGACACACACTTTCCCCGTTGAGGTCCAACTCACCAACCGTGACGAGAAAGTCCGTCCGGGTATGTATGCCCGCGTGACTATCAACTTCGGTACGGCCCGCAATGTGGTGGTTCCGGATGAGGCCATCTATCGTCAACAAGGTTCCGGTAACCGTTACGTCTTTGTATATAAAAATGGTAAAGTTTCTTTCAATCAGGTTCAAATCGGCCGCCATTTGGATAAGAAATACGAATTGCTTTCCGGCGTCGAAGACGGTGACTATGTGGCTACCACCGGCCTTTCCCGTTTGAAAGACGGTATGGAAGTGAAAGTTGAAAAATAATCTACGGGATATTCAACCCAATAATCTCTAATTCAATAATTTAAAATGAGTCTATATTCTAAATCAGTAAGCAGGCCGATTATGACGGGTTTGATTTATATCGCCGTCGTTATTATCGGTATCTTTTCTCTGACAAAACTTCCCGTCGATTTGTTCCCGCACATGGATGGTAACACCATTATGGTGTTGACGGTCTATGGCGGCGCAAGTGCAGAAGATATTGAGGATAACGTTTCAAAACCGATTGAAAACGTGTTGAATACATTGAGCGATTTGAAACATATCACCTCAAACTCTAAAGAAAACTACTCTATTGTCACGTTGGAATTTGAATATGGTGTCGATATTGATGAGAAGACGAACGATGTTCGCGACAAGCTGGATATGGTGAAGTCCGCTTTGCCAGATGATGCCAACGACCCGTATTTGTTCAAGTTCAGTGCGGACGATATGCCTATTATGATGCTTTCCGTGAAATCCAATGAGAGCACGCAGGCTTTGTACAAGATTTTGGATGACAAAGTGTCCTCACCTTTGAGCCGTATTAGCGGCGTCGGCGCTGTGTCTATTTCCGGTGCTCCGCAACGTGAAATCCAGGTCTATTGCGACCCGTACAAATTGGAAGCCTACAACCTCACCATTGAGGGTATCGCAGGCGTCCTCGGCGCAGAAAACCGTAATGTGACCCTGGGCGTGATGGATGTCGGTAGTAAAACCTATACGATGCGCGTCGATGGTGAGTTTGATGATGCCGCAGAAATGGAAAATGTGGTGGTCGGAAGTTATTCCAACCGCAACATTTACCTTCGCGATGTGGCTACCGTGCGTGATACGTTGCAAGAACGTATGCAGGAATCCTTCACCGACAATTCCCGCGGTGCTATGATTATCATTCAAAAACAGACGGGCGCCAATACGGTGCAGATTTGTAAAAAAGTGAACGAACAGTTGCCGGACATCATTAAGAACCTCCCCGCTGATGTGGAATTGAGCATCTTGGTCGATAACTCCGACAACATTACCAATACGATTGAGAGCTTGGAAGAATCCATTCTCATCATCTTGCTTTTGGTGGTCGTCGTGGTGCTCTTCTTCTTGGGAAGATGGCGCGCGACGTTGATTATCGCGGTAGTCATCCCGGTTTCCCTGGTGGCTTCGTTTATCTACCTGTTGCTGACCGGCAACACCATCAACATCATTTCGTTGTCCTCATTGAGTATCGCTATCGGTATGGTGGTCGATGACTCCATCGTTGTGTTGGAAAACATCACGACCCATATCGAGCGAGGATCTAAACCCAAACCGGCTGCTATTTTCGCAACGGGCGAGGTCTCCCTTTCCATTGTGGCTTCTACTTTGGTGATTATCGCCGTTTTCTTGCCGTTGACCTTCCTGACCGGTATGGCAGGTGTGCTTTTCAAACAGCTGGGTTGGATTGTGACCATTGTGATTGCGATTTCATTGGCGGCCTCTATGACGTTGACACCGGTGCTCAGCTCTTTGATGCTGAAGAAAAACCCGAAAAAGAGCAAATGGTTTGCTGCCGTTTATGGCCCGATTGAACGATTCCTTGACAAGATGGATGACGGCTACGGCCGTCTGTTGACGTGGTGCGTGAACCACCGCCGCACAGTTGTTTTGATTGCGTTCGCCATTTTTGGTGCCAGCTGCTGTCTGATACCGCTGATCCCTACCGAGTTCTTCCCGACACAGGATAACGCCCGTTTGAGCGCCACCGTCAAATTGCCGATGGGTACGCGCGTGGAAACGACCCGCGCGTTAGGTTTGCAACTCGTTCAGGAAATCAATGAGAAATACGGCGATGAGGTGAAGGCAGTCAACTTCTCAGTCGGCCAACCTGACGAAGACAACACCTTCAGCTTGATGCGTGATAACGGTACACACCTGCTCTCTTTCAACATCCGTCTGGTGAAGAAAACAGAACGTAATAAGTCCATTACCGAAATTTCCGATGGTATTCGTGAAATCTTCAAACAGCATATCGACATCACTTCCTATACCGTTTCAACCGGACAGGGCAGTATGGGTGGCCAATCTACGGTAGATATTGAATTGTATTGCTACGATTTCAATACGACTGACCAGTTTGCCGCCGATTTGGCTGACCGTATGAGAAAGGTCGAAGGTTGTACGGAAGTCGTCATCAGCCGTGACGAATATACGCCGGAATTGGAAATCGTTTTCGACCGCGAGAAATTGGCTGAAAACGGATTCAACTCCACAACGGCGGCTAGTTACGTGAGAAACCGCTTCAACGGTTATACGGCTTCCTATTTCCGTGAAGACGGTGACGAGTACAACATCCGCGTCCGTTACGCTCCGGAATTCCGTGAAGATGTTCACTCCATTGAACAGATTTTGCTGTATAATGCCCAAGGCAAGGGTGTCCGTGTCGGAGATATGGGCCGCGTGGTGGAATCCTTTGCTCCGCCTACCATTGTCCGTAAAGACCGTGAACGTATGGTGAAAGTGTCCTGCGTGGTCGGTAAGGATGCTGTTTTGAGTGAAATGGTTGAAGCCGCAGAAAATGAAATCAGCCAGATGGATATGCCTTCTACTATGGACTACAAGATCGGTGGTACTTGGGAAGACCAACAGGATGCCTTCGGCGATATGTTTATGTTGATGGCTCTCATCGTGATTTTGGTCTATGTGGTGATGGCCGCACAGTTCGAATCCTTCACGTATCCGTTCGTCATTATGTTCTCCATCCCGTTCGCATTCACCGGCGTGTTCATCGGTTTGGCCGTGACCAATACCGCCCTCGGTATAATGGCCCTGATTGGAGCGATGATGTTGATTGGTATTGTGGTCAAGAACGGTATTGTGCTGGTTGACTACACGTCATTGTGCCGTGAGCGCGGTATGACCATCAAGGAGTCCGTCATCGCCGGCGGCCGTTCCCGTCTCCGTCCTATCTTGATGACCACATTGACCACCGTGCTCGGTATGATTCCGTTGGCTTTGGATAAAGGTGAAGGTGCCGAAATGTGGAACTCTATGGGTATGGTTGTCGCTTGGGGTTTGACGATTTCCACGATGGTGACCCTGATTTTGATCCCTATTCTGTACAGTATGTTCGCTGAATGGAGCGAAAGAGGACAGGCCCGCCGCAAAGCTCGTAAGGAAAAGAACAAAGCTCTCGGTGTAAATCTCAACTAGTCAACTTGTTAATAATATTAGTACATAAAAATAATGAAAGCAGTATTTATAGCATTTTATCAGGCCTTTTATGATGAAGTTCTGGAAACCTTGGATAAAAACGAAATCCGCGGTTTCACTTCTTGGAACGAAGTCCAGGGACGCGGTACGACAGACGGAGAACCACATTACGGTTCCCACGCCTGGCCTACCCAGAATTCCGCCCTGTTGGCATTTGTCCCTGATGAAAAAATCCAACCTCTTTTGAGGGATATTCACGAGTTGGATATGACAGCAGAACAGCAAGGCATCCGCGCTTTTGTCTGGAATGCGGAAGAAATGACAGATAAATCCTTCTAAAGAATTTTACCCAATAATAACATGTTCGGAATCTGGTAAAACAAAAATAAATATCGGATTCCGAACATTTTTTTTGTGGAGTTTGCACAATAAAAAAAAATGTATATTTGCAGCCTTGAAAAAATTAAAAATCAATAATATATGAAAAGAGTTTACAATCTTATCACATTTGTCTTTGCGGTTGTCTTAACTTGCGCTTTCTCAACGATATACGCGCAGTGTAACAACAATACTTTCCTCTACGGAGGTAAGAATTCGGGCTCCTGCAAACAGGGTATTGCTGTTGCCATAGGACAACACGAAACTCCTACTTCTGCAATGACCCTCCCACATTTCAAAGGTGGCAATAAAGCAATGTGCCGCTACATCAACAAAACGAAGGTTTATCCCGTTAACCTTAAAAGCCAACGTGCAGAAGGCACAACAATCGTTCAAACTAAAGTTTTGGCCGATAGTACACTCACTGATTTCGAAGTCATTTCAAGTTCTGGTTACAAAGAAATGGACGACGAAGCTCTCCGCGTAGTGAAATCCTTCCCGAATATGTGCCCCGCTACCCAAAGTTGCACCGCACAGGATATGATTATCCAAGTTCCTGTTCATTTCTCAATGGATGAGGAAGATGCTAAAGTTAAAATGGCCGAACAGAAAAAAGCCATCAGAAGCATTGGACCGATCACCCTCTATTTCGAGAACGACCGCCCGGATCCCAGAACAAAACAAGATTATACCAGCACGGAATACAAAGGCCTCTATGATGCCTATATGGGACAAAGAAGCAATTACATCACCAATTGTACCAAAGGCCTCAGCGGTGATAAGAAATCCCAAGTTGAAAACGAAGTTAAAACCTTCTTTGATGACTCTATCGCTACAGGCTATGCTCGTCTGGAACAACTCACCAAGGCTTTGACCGATATCCTTGAAGATGGTCATTCCGTTTCTTTCAATATCAGCGGTTTCGCAAGCCCGCTTAGCAACAGCGACTATAATATGCACCTCTCCTCCCGCCGTATTGAAAGTGTTCTCAATTATATGAAACAAGCTAATGGCGGCAAACTCGCTCCCTATATCAGCGGCGAGAAATCTGGCCTCTCCATCTACAAGAACCCTAAGGGTGAAGTTGCTCACACCGAATCTTCCCAGTCTCAAAGCGTTACAGTTTACGGCCTCCAAGCCGCTAAAGACAGAAGAATCGTGATTGACAACCTCCAAGTTGATTGGTAATCGAAATTTATACCATAATATATAATGAGGGAGCTTCAGAAGAGGCTCCCTTTTTTGTGAAAGGATAAAACCGTTTTGAAAATAATATTTCAATATGTCGTAAGACAACAATATTGAAATATTAATTCCGCAGATTATTTTGGATTTTTGGCTGTTGAAACAACGACAAGTAATTGCTAATAAATTTGTGGTGTCCATCCTTACGAGCTTGAACAACGGATAATAGCGGTGCGTTAGGACTGGTACTATCCGTTTCTATTTGTTTTTTGCACATTTTCTGCACCTTAATGATATTCCTCATGAAGCAGAGAATGTGCAACTTTTTTCATCAAAGTTGCAGTTTTTTGTCCGCAAAATGCTATTTTTGCAGCTGTTTTTGCCAAAAATGAATTTTAATTAAATAAATGGTGCAGCAGTTATTTTTCAACGAAGCAACCAGAGTACAGATGCCGGCTATGGTGCATCTTACTCGTTTGGGATATACATACTTCGGTAAAATTCACGAGGAATATGCCGGAACCGTGTATGATGGAGACACCAACATCCTCATCACTGTATTCAAAGAGCAATTCGCGAAACTGAATCCCGGCAAAGAAGGTCTTGCCGAACAGACGCTGAAAGACATCCGCCTGGAACTGAACAACGACGACCTCGGCCGCTCGTTCTACAAACGTTTGATATCGGTTTCGCCGGTTCGTCTCATTGACTTTGATAATCCAAAGAACAACACCTTTCATTTTACGGCGGAGTTTACCTGCCGGAACGGTGAGGACAATTTCCGTCCCGATATCACGCTGTTTGTAAATGGTCTGCCGCTTGTTTTCGTTGAGGTAAAGAAACCGAACAATCACGGCGGTATGGTGGCCGAAGCCAACCGAATGACGACTCAGCGCTTTCCTAACAAGAAATACCGCCGCTTCATCAACATCACGCAGCTGATGATTTTCTCAAACAATATGGAGTACGATGCCAAAGGTGGCATTGTACCCATTGAGGGCGCTTTCTATTGCACGGGAGCAAGAAACAACGCCCCTTTCAACTGCTTTCGCGAGGAGAATGTCGGAAACAAGGGAATGGCCCCTTTCATTCAAGATTTCCCATATAAAGAAATCAACCCTGAACAAGAATTGCGCATCTTGCAAGACTTCAATTGCCAGGTCATCCATACGCACGTGGAATATCAGTCTAACCTAAACGTCAATACGCCCACCAACCGCATTCTCACCTCGATGTGCTCGAAAGAACGATTGCTGTTTCTGCTGAAATACGGCATCGCCTACGTGAAGATGGAGCGCGAGGTGGATGGCAAAATTGAATCCACCGACCAAAAGCACATTATGCGCTACCAGCAGCTGTTTGCTGCTCTTGCCATCAGGCAAAAACTCAGTGAAGGTGTGAAGTCGGGCATCGTGTGGCACACACAAGGCAGCGGGAAAACGGCCCTTTCGTTCTACCTCTCTTACATCCTCACCGATTTCTACGCCAAACAGAACAAGGTTCCCAAGTTCTACTTTATCGTGGACCGTTTGGACCTTCTGGAGCAGGCAACGCAGGAGTTCGAGGCGCGCGGCCTTATCGTTTCAACGGCAAACAGCCGAAAAGAGTTGATGGAACAATTCCGCGACAACCAGGCGCAGAACAACCTTTCCGGACAAGCCGAGATTACCGTGGTCAATATTCAGCGTTTTGCGGAAGATAAGGAGAAGGTGAACCTCAATACTTATGCCACCAACCTGCAGCGCATCTTCATTATGGACGAGGCGCACCGAGGTTACAAGCCCGGCGGCTGTTTCCTCGCCAACCTTTTCGATGCCGACCCCGACGCCATCAAGATTGCACTTACGGGCACGCCGCTTTTGGCAGAGGAACGCTCCTCCTGCAAGGTGTTCGGCGATTATCTGCACACCTACTATTACGACCGCTCCATTCAAGATGGTTATACTCTAAAAATCATTCGGGAAGATATTGAAACCTCTTACCGCGAAAGAATCAACGAGGCCTTCGACAAACTGGAGGTACTCGTCCAAAAGAAGGAAATCCAAAAAGCGGACATTATCGAGCACGAGCGATACGTGAAAGAACTGCTGCGCTATATGATTACCGACCTGCAAAATTTCCGCGACATCCAGGGCGACCAGACGCTGGGCGGCATGATTATCTGTGAAACCAGCGGCCAGGCCCGAAAACTTTACGAGTATTTCAACGAGATTCAGGATGAACTGAATCAAACGCGCAAGTACAAACTGAACATGAAGGCTGGTCTCATTCTTCACGACTCTGACGACAAGGACACCCGCAAACAGATTGTCAAGGACTTCAAGAAGAATATGACCATCGACATCCTTATCGTTTTCAATATGTTGCTCACCGGTTTTGATGCGCCCCGACTGAAACGCCTTTACTTCGGTCGCAAGCTCAAGGACCACAACCTGCTGCAGGCCATCACGCGCGTCAACCGTCCCTATAAAAATATGAAGAACGGTTTCCTCATCGACTTTGCCGACATCAAGCAAAATTTCCAGGAAACGAACGAGGCCTATATGCTTGAACTCAACCGCTACAACGAAGTGGACGTGCAGGGCCAAAAAGTCACCGACACTTTCGCTTCCGTCATCGAGGACAAAGACGCCATTATTGCCCAGATGAAGGAAATTAAGCAGGTGTTGTTTGACTACTCCTACGACAACGCCGAAGACTTCTCGTCGGAGATTTCCACATTGGAAGACAAGGCGCAATTGATAGAGTTGAAGAATGCGCTCAACGCTGCCAAGGATATGGCCAACCTCGTCCGCACCTTCGGCGACGAAGAGATGAAGGAGAAGTTTGCCAAGGTGGAAATCACCAAGCTGCCCGCTCTTTTGCAGGAAGTGCAGCGCAGAATAGATATGATTAACCAGAAAGAGGCCTTCGAGACTTCCGAAGAGACCAAACTCCACATCAACGAAGCGATGCTCAATGTCGAATTCAGATTTGCCAGTATCGGCTCGGAGGAGATGAAGATGATTGGCTCCGGTGACGACCTTAAGCTGAAGTTCCAGACGGTCATCCACGCCTTCATTGACAACATGGACCCCGACGATCCGGAGTTCATCACCATCCAGGAAGCATTCCGTCAGCGTTTCAAGGAACACGGATTCACCATCGACAGTATGGCGAAGTTCAACGAGCAGACTGCCGCCTTGGATGAAATCCTCCAGAAACTGAAAGTTTTGGAAAACAAAAACCGACAACTGCTGGAAAAATACAACGGCGACACCAAGTTCGCCCGCGTACACAAACGCATTCGCGAGGAGAACGAAAAACGCAAGCAGGAGAACAAGCAAGTGCTCTTCTCCCAATACGACGACGACATTATGCAGATGCTTATCACCATCAAGACTGATGTTGACTCAAAAGTATATGACCGCAACGACATTCTGAAAAAGGATGCCTATTTCGAGCAAACCGTGCTAATGCTGATCAACAACTGCGTGATGGCGCATTTCCCCAATCTCCAGCCCGAAATAGAAGACTACAAGTTTATTGAAAGACGCATCTCCCAGCAGTATCTCAACCAATATCACGATACTTACGCATTGGCGTAAAAAAGAGATAAGGATGATTGTTAGAAATATCGTATTTTCTTTTTTTGTAAATTGTTTCTGTTGTAAAAATAGTGTACTTTTGCACCATTCCCAGTCCCGATGACAGAGTCATACTAACACACTGGCTTTCAGACCGAATGACGGAATAGCGAAAACGAAACATGAATTACGAAGGAAAATATTAACGTTATGGATAAAGAAAAATCACTAATATCATTAACCGAAGCGGTTGAGGCGATAAAAACTGCAATTTTGCAAGGCCAGTACGAGGCATTGAAAGATGTTAACCGCGTGCAACTCGCTGTTTATTTTTCCATTGGAAAATATCTATCAAAGAATAATAAAAGATTTGCGTATGGTGCAAAAACAATGGAGAAAATAAGTGAGCAGCTACACAAAGAAATGCCTGGATTGAGAGGATTTTCAACTTCGCTTTTGTATGAAATGCGTAAGTTTTACGATATGTGGAACGAATTAGACATAGATTTTCCAATTCCAATTGGAGAATCTTCTTCTATGGACAGCAACGAATCAATCACAAAACAAGAAATGAATTTTCCAATCACAATTGGAAAATCACAACCGTCTGAAAACCTGATTGATATATATCATTCAATGAGAATCCCCAATCTTCCTGATTTCCCGATTGAGGATTTCTTCAAGGTGCCGTTCACTCATCATATCCGCATTATGGCAAAGTGCAAAGACCTTTCGGCTCGATATTACTACATACATCGCACTGCGGAAGAGCATCTTTCGGTCGATGCTCTTGTAAAGTTAATCAAACAACAAGCGTTTGAAAATCGTGACAAACTACCCAACAACTTTTCTCAAACCATTACAAATTCATCTATGGCGCGCAAGGCGGTAATGATGTTCAAAGATTCGTACGCATTGGAGTTTATCAATACGGAAGAAATTGGAGAACGTGATCGTCAAGATATTGATGAGAGAGTTGTTGAACAAAGGATTGTCCAGAATATCAAAAACTTCATTATGACTTTCGGGAAGGATTTCTCCTTCATTGGCAATCAATACCATTTGGAAGTGTATGGCGTTGAGTTTTTCCCCGACCTCTTGTTTTTTAATCGCGAGTTAAATTCCTTGGTAGTCGTTGAACTGAAACTGGGTGAATTCAAACCGGCCTATCTTGCCCAACTGACCACCTATTTGCAAATTCTTGACGACCACGTACGCAAGCCTCACGAAAATCCTTCAATAGGAATTGTGCTATGCAAATCTGCCAACAAGGACTTTGTGGAATATGTTATTCAGAAATATACAAGTCCTATGGGCGTGGCCACCTATAAAACTGCCGCTGATATGCCTGAAGACTTACGGAAAGCATTGCCCGATCTTGAAGATTTGAAAAGAATTATTAGTGAAGGGACAATGGAAAAATAGATATTTCAATTACTTTAATTTTTTGTCAGAGTATGTTAAATCAACAAAACATTTAGCTACGAATAAAAAGAAGATAAAATGGCAACTTGGAAAAAAGACGATATAACGATTCAGAACGGCCAGCAGGTTTCTGCAATGGCTCCTATTATCATATCCGCAAGTAGGAGTACAGATATTCCCGCATTCTATTCCGATTGGTTCTTTCACAGACTGTCGGAAGGATATTCGGCATGGAAAAACCCGTTCAACGGGAAGTATTCATACGTGTCATATCATCAGACCAAGTTCATTGTGTTCTGGTCTAAGAATCCACGTCCTTTGTTGGACCATTTGGATAAACTCAAAACATTGAATGGAGGCATAGGATGTTACATCCAATACACCATGAATGATTATGACAAAGAAGGTTTGGAGAAAGGCGTACCGCCACTGATTGATAGAATAGATACTTTTAAAAGATTGGTAGATTATTTCGGTGGTGCAGGACAAGTAATATGGAGACACGACCCGCTTATCCTTACTGACCAAATCAACATAAACCAGCTATTGGACAAAATCGAAAGGATTGGAGACCAATTGAAAGGTTTTACGGAGCGATTGGTTTTCAGTTATGCCGATATTGCTAACTACACCAAGGTGAAACGGAACCTTGATAACAACGGAATCAACTACCAAGAGTGGCGACAAGACCAGATGGTAGAATTTGCCCAAAAGCTAGTTGAAATGAATCGCGAGAAAGGATGGAACTATGAACTGGCAACCTGTGGCGAGCCCGGTCGTTATCCAGGTATCATTCCTAATCATTGTGTCGATGACAGACTGATTGTCAGATATGGATACAAATCCACAGAACTTCTCAAACTATTAGGAGCAGAAGTCATTAGTCCAATGGGAGACCTGTTTGGGTCTCCAGAAATACCTTCCGATGCAATAGAACTTGGAGGCGGACAATATGCAATCATCAAGAAAAACAATCGAGATGCTGGGCAAAGAACAGCTTGTGGATGCTGTATCAGCAAGGATATTGGGGAGTATGATACCTGCCCCCATCAATGTGAATATTGTTATGCAAACACTACAAAAGAGATAGCATTGGCAAATTATAAAAGGTATTGCAATAACAAAGAATCTGAAACCATAACAGGAAAATAATAAAAATTAATAAAAATAAATTATAGAATATGGCTGGATATTATTTTAACTTACCTGCAATAACGCAGTTGACAATTCCGCAGCAAGCGGCATTGAATGAAACTCGACCGATAGCATTATCTGGAGGTCCTGGAACTGGCAAGAGTGTTGTCTCTTTATGGAGACATATTAATAATTACAGACGTGAAAAGGTTAAGAGGAGTTTTCTTGTTACATATACATCAACTTTGGAACATTATTTAATCGGATGCTGTAAAAAACAGAATTTGTCTGCATCACAAAATATTAACAGGTCTCTTAAAAGCCAATATATACTAAAAAATAATCAGTATGATGAAGTGATAATTGATGAAGCTCAAGATTTGCCAATTGATTATTATCAAGGAATAATATCTCCTGTTTCGTATGGTGCCGATGATTCGCAAATTGTTTATAAACCAGGATCAAGACAAGAAGAATTAAGAAATCTCTTTCCAGAAAATAAGGATTGTGTACTTGGCAAAAACTTTAGAAACACAAGACGAATATTAAACTACGCAAGACAGGCTTTCCCTGAGGCCGTTATTCCACAACGGATAATAGATACGGCTGAACGTGAGGGGGAGTTGCCTGTTTTGTTGATTTCTAATGGCAATAAATTTGAGAAAACCAATGATAAACAAAACGATGCGATATGCAAAATTATTAATCAATTTCATGAAAACACAAATGAGACAAATAACATAGCAATTTTATTGCCATGGAAAAGTGACATTCCTATTTTTGAGTCAGTTTTGAAAGATAACGAAATTGATTATAGCGTATATTATGATGACGAGACCAGATTTCCTAATAGATTCGAAGGAGAACTCAAGGATGTTCACATTACGACATTTAAATCGGCTAAAGGTTTGGAATTTGACACAGTAATATTGCCGAACTTTCATAGATATAATGAAATTCTTGGACAATTCAACGCAGAATGGAATGATTTTTATGTGGCCTGTACCCGTGCAAGAAGCAATCTCTATCTTATAAGCAATTATGATTTACCAAATTTGAATACAGTAACGGACAAACAAATTTTATAATTATGAGCACATATTTTTTCCCTATAAAATCATCATCACTTGCTCATTATTTTGGTGGAGCGTGTATTAAAGCGGCAAAATATTTCGACAACAAACCGCAAGATATTCAAGATCGATATAAAGATTTTCTATTACTCACAAGTAAAACAGGAACAAAGGATACCGATTGCTGTTTAGAATTGGTTTTGACAAAAGATGAAATCAAAGACTTGATTGATGTCAAAAATGGATGGTATTTGTTAGATACAAATCCACTTCCCATAACAAGAATAAAAAAAATCTATTTCTCTGATAAGGAACAGAAGGATGCTACAATTACTAACATTAGAATGAGCACTGCTTATGTTCCGGAATTCTTACTTGAAGTTATAGCTTTTGATGAAAATCCAAGCAGCTCCCTCCAGCTGCCTCCGGATTGTCATGGTATAGACCAAACAGATAAGATTAAACAATATGATAGATTCCTAGGTGCTTTGGCATTGATGAGATTGGCACATGAACCATATATGAATTACTCTATCAATTACATTTCAACGTTATCGTTCTTCAATAAAATTATTGATAAACAACTGAAAACAAATGAACAAATGAACTTCAATGATGCTTTTCAAGGAATATTTACAAAAAATAAAGGCTTTGAAAAAGTATTGCAATATTTGGATCATTCAATTGACGAAGAATCCCTGAACAGTGTAGCACGAGCAAACAATCAAACTATAAAAAAAGACAAAATAACTAGAATTATAGATATTGACAGCCTGACAGATACATGGACGTATACAATTGCCATACTTAATGCATATGGTGTCGGAGAAGAGGCAAGAAAAAAGCGGGTAGATGGATTGATTCAGTCAAATTTCAGCACATTGAAGGAAGGAAAACAGGAAGGTGTCGCATTATGCTATGGCTACAATCGTGGATATTCTGCCTTTACAAAAAGTTATGGCGAAGTTGTCTTCAAATACAAATTAGAAAGCCAATTGGATTACTATACAATAGAATCTGTTTATCAATATGTTTTTAATGGTACTGTGTCATCTGATTTCCCTTATTTGGATGATTGGTGCCCAAAATTGCACCCCGAACAACCCAAGCACAGTAACCAATACGTTGTTTTGGATGAATTGATTATCGGTAAAAAAAAACCGTTGGTTTTGTCAAAAGAATGGTGGGATGGTTTATACTCAAAGTTCAAAATTTTTGGGGTACTTGCTGATAAAATTTTTGAAGTCGTAAAGACTGTTGTTGAAAAAGACATTTGTCTTGATATAACAGAACAAGTACAAGAAGATTTTGAATGTACTATAGAAAATGAAACAAAGAAACAAGTTTCATTGCAAAAAGAATTGGATGAAGTAAAAAAAGAAAGGTGTAGGCTTGAAAATGAAAATCGCCATTTGGAAAACGAATTGAAAAAGGCGAATCTTCCTATTCAATATCAAAACAATGCTTTACATCAAACACAAAATGTTGTTTCAGAACCCGAGTCAGAATATAATGTAGCCAAAGATTCTTCGGAAGAAAAGTTAAAAATTGTTGTGCTAAAATACGAAGACTATACTTTAAAAGAACTGAAAAAGATAGCGAAATTAAAAGATGATGCAACACTTAGTGAGTTATTACTACATCAACCGAATGATAAAGATTTGTTTTCAACAAAATAAGCTGTGCAATGCCTATATTCTCTGATTTATATAATGCTGCTAACGATAGCGTTTCATTAGATACATTTCTGCAGCAGAACTATGCTCAATTTGTGGCATTTTGTTCTACGGAAGTAAATATTCAGCGAACAGAGTTGGATGATTTTGAGCAATTTGTACTTCTGAAGTCATTTGCTATTGAAAATCTTGATTATACCCAAAGTTATAATCGGGCATTTGTTTATTATCTAATGGATTATTGCGAACGCTTTTGTTCAACTTCTGCAATAGTGCGATTATACCAAATAATAAAAGATAATAACCTGGCTATTGGCTCTCGTTTGGAGGCGGCAATGTCCTATTTGTACAATGTCCCAAGTGCTCAAGTATTTGTAGATAGATTTGATGAAATTTGTTCTAAAATACAAACTGCTATCAACGAAGAAGAAGATGATGATAATAAAGCTATTGCAACGTTTTTGAATTATTATTCTTACGTTGTCTATAATACATCAGAACCATTTTCTCAATCCTTATTATTAAAATACTCTAATGCAATTGAAAGCAATTCCTTTCCTTTTTTAGCTAACGAGTTTGTAGCAGAATGTCTTGCTCATGACATTCACGACGCAGAAAAATTTTATCATTTTGTTCAAAATAAGATTGATGAGATATTAGGGAAAGGACAAGATATTGCTATTTTCCCAAATATTGAAAATGATTATATAATTGAGAAAGATACTGAATATGCTAAAATATTGACTAATAAACCCCATACATTTCAAGCTGTTAGAAAAATATCTGTACAACAATTCAATCTATGTGAAAACAAAGATGATATTTTTTATTCTTTAGGACGAGGTGTTAAAATTCTAAAAGAAGAAACTCAATTATTTTCATACATAAACAGTTATGGAAGAATGCATGAAGCAAAAATGATTTCCGCTTTAAAAACATTGCCCTTAGAAAATATTGATGGCAAAAGTGTTGAGATAGTTGATTGGGCTTGCGGTCAAGGTCTGGCAAGCATAATTTTGCAAGAATTTATTGATAATAACTTTGAAAATACAAATATAAAAAGAGTTATATTGATTGAGCCTTCTGAAATTGCACTAAGCCGTGCAGCTTTACATGTGCGACATTTTAATAGTCAATGCCAGATAAAAACAATTTTGAAGGACATCGATTCTATTTGCTATAATGACATTTTAAATAGTGAAGCACCTGTCAGAATTCACCTTTTCTCGAATATTCTTGACGTTGATGGTTTTTCAATGCAACATCTAATTTCTATTGTTGAACAGACATTAACTGATAATAATTACTTTATTTGTGTTAGTCCATATATTACAGATGCTAAAACAGCTCGTATTGATGAATTTGTTCAACACTTTGCCAGAAAATACAATTCTTTCCAAACATTTTCAAATGTAGAAAATCGAAGTGGTGAATGGATAAATAGTTGGTCTAGAGTTGTTAAAGTTTTCAAAGCATAATAAACCATCATCTCCTCACGATTACGAACAAATACCATTCCCCCAATGATAAAACAACAAACCTTCCAACTCATTGACGACCTCAAGGCCACTTGCCAGACCTACGGTATGGGCAACGACGGCAACGAATATAAAATCATCACGCAGGTGTTCCTGTACAAGTTCCTCAACGACAAGTTCGGTTACGAACTCAAGAACGCCCATTCACCTTTCGCGGCAAAGATTAGAAATGCGGAGAAATGGGAATCCGCCTACGCCGAACTCTCGCCCAATGAGCGACAATTGCTGTTGATGGCCGTGTCGCCCGACGTGCCCAAACTGCAGCCCGAACACCTCATCGCCTCGCTCTGGAACCAACAGGCCAAGGGCGACTTCGACGTGATTTTTGATGCCACCATGACGGACATTGCCGAAAAGAACATCGACATCTTCTCCACGCAGACTTCCGCCAATACCAAGATTCCATTGTTTGAAAGCCTCACCAACTTTGTGACCGACACCGCACAGCGTGCACCGTTTGCCCGCGCACTGGTGGATCGCCTCGCCAAGTTCTCGTTCGAGGAGGCGTTCGCCGAACACTTCGACTTCTTTTCCGCCATCTTCGAGTACCTTATCAAGGACTACAACACCGCCGGCGGCGGCAAGTATGCCGAATACTACACGCCGCACGCCATCGCCACCATTATGGCACGTCTGCTCGTGGGCGACAATCCCGACCTGCACAGCGTGGAGTGCTACGATCCTTCCGCCGGCACCGGCACGCTGCTGATGGCCTTGGCACACCAGATTGGCGAAGACCGCTGCACAATCTTCTCGCAGGACATCTCGCAGCGCTCCAACAAGATGCTGAAACTGAACCTCATCCTCAACAACCTTGTGGCGTCGCTCGACAATGCCATTCAAGGCGATACGCTCGTAGCCCCTTACCACAAGTCGGCGGATGGGCAGTCTCTCAAAACATTCGATTTTGTGGTGAGCAACCCGCCGTTCAAGATGGACTTCTCCGACACGCGCGAAACCATTGCCGCGATGCCCGCCCGTTTCTGGGCCGGCGTTCCCGGCATCCCCGCCAAGAAGAAAGAGTCGATGGCCATCTACACCTGCTTTATCCAGCACGTAATCAACTCGCTGAAGAAGACGGGCAAGGGCGCCATCGTCATCCCAACGGGTTTTGTAACCGCCAAGTCGGGCGTGGAAAAGAAGATATTGCAGAAGATTGTAGATGATAGAATCGTGTTCGGCTGTGTATCGATGCCGTCCAACGTGTTCGCCAACACGGGCACCAACGTATCGGTGCTCTTTTTCGACAACTCGCGGCAGAACGACAAGGTGATCCTCATTGATGCCTCCAAGATGGGCGAAGACTATCAGGAGAACGGCTTGAAGAAGCACCGCATCACGCCCGAGGAAATCGACACCATCGTATCTACTTTCCGCAACAAGGAAGAGAAAGACGAGTTCTCGGTGGCGGTAACCTACGACGCCATCAAAGAGAAGGGCTACTCGCTCTCGGCCGGCCAGTACTTCGACGTGAAGATTGAGTATGTGGATATCACCGAAGAAGAATTCAACGCCAACCTCGCCGCACACAAAGCATCTTTGAAAGCGAAGTTCGAGGAATCAAGGAAGTTGGAGGAAGAAATAATGAAGCAGCTGGATTTGTTGAAGTTCGAGAAGTAAATCAGGAGGATTATGGCAAACGAGATAAACAATACTGATGTGAAACTGGTCGCAAATTGTGACCAGTTGACAGTACCAATAGAATCTTGCATCTTCACTTACAGAGGTGCGCAGGTAATGGTGGATCGAGACTTGGCAACTCTTTATGGAGTTGAATCCAAGCGTTTAGGAGAGCAGGTCAAACGAAACATTGAACGATTTCCCGAACGTTTCCGTTTTCAGCTGACAGATGACGAGAAGAACGAACTGGTCGCAAATTGCGACCGGTTGCAGTCGTTGAAGCACTCTTCTGTCAATCCTTACGTCTTTACAGAGCAAGGCGTTGCGATGCTTTCGACCGTATTGCGTAGTGACACGGCTATACAGATGAGCATCAAGATTATGGATGCCTTTGTGGCGATGCGTCAGTTCCTAACGAACAACGCTGTGGTGTTTCATCGTTTGGAATCAGTGGAGCAACACCTGATAGAAAGCGACCTGCACCAAAAAGAAAGCGACAAACGCATCGACGAGCTGTTCAAGAAGATGGAATTGCAAGGTGTGAAACCTAAGCAAGGTGTATTCTTTCAAGGCGAAATGTTCGATGCCTACGTGTTGTTTGAAAATCTGCTAATGAAGGCCACTCGCGAAATTGTCCTGATAGACAATTATGTGGATCTGACAATACTTGAACGATTGACAAAGAAACAGCCAGGGGTAAATGTGAAGATTTACACGCATCCTCGCACCTCACTTACGCAGTTGGACGTGACAACATTCAATAGCCAATATCCACATTTAGAATTGCATACGACTACCCGCATGCACGACCGCTACTTGATAATAGACGGCGTGGATCTCTGTCATATTGGGGCATCACTGAAAGACCTCGGCAAAAAATGCTTTGCGTTCAATAAAATGGATGATGCAAGTGTGTTGATTTCTGAAATATTACGTAATTTGTAAAACAATGGAACTGAAAAAATATAAGTTAGGGGAATTGATCGACGTTACTCGTGGACAAAGTCTATCGGGTGAATACTATGCCACGGAAGGGAAATATATTCGCTTAACTTGCGGCAACTTCGATTATAATAATAATTGTTTCAAAGAAAACACTTCAAAAGACAACTTGTTTTTCACTGGCACGATTAAACCGGAATTTATCATGGGAAAAGGCGATATTATCACGCCTTTAACTGAACAGGCGATTGGATTGCTTGGAAGTACAGCAATTATCCCTGAAAGTGATAAATATATTCAAAGTCAAGATGTGGCAAAAATCATTTGCAAAGAGGACAAACTTGACCATGGTTTCGCTTATTATCTTATTTCATCCAAGCTTGTAAAAGAACAATTAAGTGTTGCTGCACAGCAAACGAAAATACGCCATACCTCGCCTGACAAAATCAAAGATTGCACTGTTTGGATTCCGGATATGGAAAACCAACGCCGTATTGCCCATGTTCTTTCCACCCTTGACCGCAAGATTTCCTTAAACCGTAGCATCAACGCGGAGTTGGAGCGGATGGCGAAGGAGATATACGATTACTGGTTTGTGCAGTTTGAGTTTCCGGATGCCAACGGCCGCCCGTACAAATCCTCCGGCGGCGCTATGGTTTACAACCCGGTGCTGAAAAGAGAAGTGCCCGAGGGGTGGGAAGTTTTGCAATATCAAGATATTCTCGACAAATATAAGTCCACGAAAAAGCTAGATACCAAGGAATACTTAGATGAAGGAGATATTCCTATAATTGATCAAGGTCCAAACTACATTGTTGGTTATACTAATGATGCAGAAGCAAAATTAGATAGATTACCAGCCACACTTTTTGGTGATCATTCTTTATGTGTTAAATATATAAATTCCCCATTCGCTCGTGGCGCTGATGGAACACAAATTCTATATTCCAACAATTCTAACATAAAAGCTCATTATTTGTATTTATCGGTCAAATCTTTGTCGATTCCAAATCCAGGATATTCAAGACATTTCAAATATTTGAAGGAAATGTACATATTACAACCTGATTCAAAAACATCCGATAATTTTGAAAAAATAGTTAGTCCGATTTTTGATATGTGGACTAAAAATTGTCTTCAAACTGTTGAACTTAGTAAAAATAGAGACAAGCTTTTGCCGTTGTTGATGACGGGGCAGGTGGAGGTGTGAGGGAGGGAGGAGAAAGGACATCGGGAAAGATAAGTCAAAAAATAGTATCTTTGCAAGTTGAAAATTTTGTTGGAAAATTTATTATGGATCAAGTTAACACTCAACAAAACAGCGATTTGTCGATTCGGCCGTTTTCAGAACTGAATCTTAACGATTCGTTTTTTGACAGTTTAAAGGTCAGTTATCCCGAATTTGAACAATGGTTCAACAAGAAGGCGACAAATAACGAATCGGCATACGTCTTCATAGATCAAAGTGGAAACATTCTGGATTTTCTTTATCTTAAGGTTGAGGAAGAAGAATTAAATGATATTACTCCAATTCTTCCTGCTAAAAAAAGGCTCAAAGTAGGAACTTTTAAGATTTCTCCAAGAGGATCACGACGCGGAGAACGCTTTATGAAAAAAATTATGGATAGAGCTATCGCTGATAACGTTGATGAAATTTATGTTACGATATTTCCGACAAAAGAATTGGATTACTTAATAAAATCTTTTGAAAATTACGGATTTCAACATATAGCTGATAAAAAACATGGAGAAAGAGGATCTGAATATGTGTTGGTTAAGGATGTGTTAAAATTTCAAGGCGACATTATAAAAGATTACCCTTTTGTTAAAAGTAGCGGTGTAGATAAATGGCTCCTCTCAATACGACCCGATTACCATACTCGATTATTCCCAGATTCTATTTTGCATAATGAAAACCCATACGATTTGGTCCAAGACATAAGTCCTACAAATTCGATTCACAAAATATATATTTGCTGGATGGATCATGTTGACGAACTTAAAATGGGAGATATTATACTGATATATCGCACTTCTGATGGACTGGGAGCAGCGAATTATCGGAGTGTAATTACTTCGGTTTGCACCGTTAATGAAGTAAAGACATTCAGTGATTTCATAAATGAAGACAATTTTGTTGAGTACACAAATAAGTATAGCATTTTTTCTGAAAAAGATTTACGTAAATGGTACCGATATAAAAATAATTTTACTGTTGTGAAAATGCTTTATAATGTTGCCTTTACCAAAAAAGTAATTAGAAAGAAACTTTTGGATGAGGTTGGTATGGATGGCAATCAATATTGGGGATTCTGTCCTGTTAAGGATGAACAATATAAACGTATATTAGAATTAGGAGGGGCTGATGAACGCTATTTTATCGATTAAACCTCAATTTGTAGAGGAAATTATTGCTGGACGGAAAAAGTATGAGTTCCGCAAGAAAGTATTCAAAAAACATGTGCAAAAAATATATATATACGCATCAAGTCCAGTATGCAGAATTATTGGTGAATTTGAATTAGGGGATATTTTAGAAGGACAGCCTAATAGAATATGGACATTGACTAACAAAATGTCGGGTATTTCAGAAGAGTATTTTAAAGCCTATTTTTGCAACAAGGATATAGCTTATGCCTTGGAGATAAAAGCTTTTAAATCGTATGAAGAACCGATCAATCCTTACTCAATATTTGGCAAATTTACCCCACCGCAATCATTTTGTTATGTGAGTAAAGATTTTATGAATATGGAATAATCTTTTATGGCAAGGCCTAAATTATTTGTCGGAGGCGTGCATGGAACAGGGAAAGGTTCCATTTGCAAAAAACTTGTTGAAACATATCATTGCAAATATATTTCTGCAAGTATGCTCTTGAATTGGAATAAAAAAACAAAACAAGTTAAAGATGTTAAATACAATCAAGAACTATTGACTAAATTGTTAGCTCAAAATACCAAAAGCGATAACCCGTATGTGATTGATGGCCATTTTGCTTTGTGGAATGAAGATGACGTATGCGAAGTCGTTCCATTGACGACTTTCAAACCTATGGAATTGAGTGGAATTGTACTTGCAATGTGTCCTGTGGATGTTATACAAAACCGTCTAAATGAAAGAGATGGTATAATTTATGATGAAAATAGAATTAAAGCCCTTCAAGATGCCGAAATAGAACAAGCTAATTTTGTAGCTCGGGAACTTGGAATTCCTTTGTTTACCATAGATACTGCTGTTCCTATGGAATATGAAGTAATAATTAATAAACTAGACAAAATAATGAAGAAATATACAAGAGATAACATCTATTCAGAAATGCTAAAGGCTGTTATTATTCGTCTTGATTTTTCTGGGGTAATAAATATAGATTCTTTTGTTGATATGATCAAGCAGTCAGAGGCAATCAAATCAAAATTTGCAATTCTTGAAGAGATTCCTCAAAGAGAATTAAATGTGAGCTTTTTGCCAGAAGATGCAGGAACAGGGGGGCTTCCTATTACAAAAGCACAAGATAAAACCATTTTCCGTTTTAGTAAATGGAAAGACACGACAAATTCCGAAGCGAGATTAGATATAGACAACACATCTATAACATTATCGATAGACTGCGGAAACAATTATAAAGGGAGTGGTGAATATTCATCTTTGATGATTTCCTTGATGAATAATATTATGAAACATGACCAATTTGTTAAGTTTCAACGCCTTGGAGTTAGAAAAATAGATGTTCAAATTTTGAATGATGAAAATCATATCGATGATTATTTCAATGATAATTTCACCGTGAAAAATAGTTGGAAACAAGGTGAATTCAAAGATATGTCAACATTGACAGATTTTTTGCATATTGATGATGTGAAATTCAATGTGATTCAACGTATTGAACGTATTCCTAAGGATAAGCTCAGGCTAATCTATGACGTGGATTCATACATATATGCAGATGCGTTAGAAACAATATGTGAAGAGCAATCTGTAGAATCCTATTTAAATGAAAAAATGCAGGATAAGATGTTTGACATGTTTGTCAATGTGGCAAGTGAAAAATATCTCGATTTATGTATAAAGGCAAAGGGGGAAAATTGATGGATAAGAATATTGAGGATTATTTGAGCAAGCCAACACATCGAAATACAACTGTTGTTGACTGCAATGTTGCAATTATTAGCAATTATGATCGTGATGTCTCAAAGTACTGTACGAGTACTATAGAGACCAAAATATCTTGGGGTACTGTAATCGTTACAACTCACATTGAAGAGCACTATGATGAATTGGTATAAAAAGAAATTCTGTGTCTCTTCATTTGATAATCTCACAATCAGTTTATTCGTAATTGGTTATAAAAACATTGGGGAATCAATTATTATTATTTTTAGAGATATTTCTAATGCCGGAGAGAAAGTAATCATGTCTATGGTGATTGATTGTTATGAGACAGTTAATCTGAATCTTGCTCGTGAAGTATTGAAAAAATATAATGTACAAAAACTTGATTTTGTATGTTGGACTCATCCTCACTATGATCATTCCTTAGGAATTGACGGACTAATCAATGATTTTTTCCATGATAATCTTGTCGTTTTTTTACCGAAGTTTTACTATCCTAATCTAACGGAAGATTTATTGAAAGGTGAAAGTAAAAAAGCTGTTGAAATATACAATAATATATGGACTTCGGTAGAAAAACATCCTAATATCAAAGAAATATGGAGGAGCATATCTGCAAACGGAGACTATTCAACTAACGTCTATCCTATGTGCATTTCTTCTATTAATGATACGGTGTCTAAAGAACTATTCTTCCGATTCCTAACTCCTTTGGGACATAGAACTGATATTTACGCAACAGCGGGAAAACAATTTAGCAAGCCCAATGAATTGTCGGTATCATTTGTAATGTCACTTGATGGTTATGATTTTTATTTTGGAGGAGATACAGAGAATGAACATGCAAATGGTATTGACTGTGAAATAATAAAAAACATGAGATGGATAAAAGTTCCTCACCATTGTTCTCGTGGAGCTATAAATATTGCTAACAATTTAGGTCCAAGATTGGATTTCGTTGTATCAACAGTGTATACCTCTTCTGGATTGCCAGCGAAAGAAGTTCAAAACATCTATGCAAAAGAGGCTCCTTTGCATATGACGCAACTGGATGAAATAAATGATTATCAGTTGAATTCAGAATATGGAATTGTTCAATATGATTATCACTTCAAAAAGAATGAAGCATTTGTGAATATTTTTACATACGGTAATGCAGGACAATACTTTCCAATAGAATCTGTCAAAAATGATAATTAACGTGAGTTCGATATAAGCAACTAAAAGAGAACCAGCTGATTATCAGAGAATGCTTCTGCCGATATGGATGGTTTCTTGGGGAAGAAGCAGTAGGCAGCAATGGCGGCGACCGCATTGACCATGAAGTTGCAGAGGCTGCGATGTCTGGAATGTTCGATTTGCGCAATGTTCTTCAACTCGTCGTTGACGGTCTCTATGA
>JAZRYT010000067.1:0-2627 GCA_045600905.1 Bacteroidales bacterium | reverse complement strand
TTTATGTTCATAAAATGTGTAATTTTGCAGAAAATTTTCTACACAAAATGTGTGAATATTTATGAAACGAAAGATTATCAAGTATTTACAAGATTGGAAAGCACAAAAGGACAGAAAGCCGCTGATCGTGAATGGTGCCCGGCAGGTGGGCAAGACCTATTCCGTACGCGAATTTGGTCAGAGTTATGCTTCTTTCATAGAAATCAACTTTATCACGCAGCCGGAATACAAACGCATTTTCGAAAACGGCTACGCGCCGGATGACATCATTAAATCCATCACACTCATCAATCAGAAATGCCAAATCATTCCCAATGATACGCTCATCTTTTTTGATGAATTGCAGGAATTTCCTGATTGCGCGACTTCATTGAAATTCTTCAAAGAGGACGGGCGATACGATGTCATCTGCTCCGGTTCGCTGATGGGATTGAACTACAAGGAAATCACATCCAACAGTGTGGGCTACAAAACAGATGTCACACTCTATTCCCTCGACTTTGAAGAATATCTGTGGGCATTGGGATATACGGAAGCACAAGTGGATGATATGCAGGAACATCTTACCTCACTCACCCCGTTTTCTTCGCTGGAACTGGACACATATTTCAAAATTTTCACCGATTACGTCATTACAGGCGGTATGCCGGAAGTGGTCAACGATTTCTTGGGACAAGGAAATTTTTCCAACACATTGGCTCTCCAAAAGCAACTTTGCCTGGATTATGAACAAGACATCATCAAATATGCCGTCGGAATAGAAAAGGCAAGAATCCGCAACGTATATCGCAACATTCCGGTTTTCTTAGCCAAGGAGAACAAGAAGTTCCAGATTTCAAAAGTGGCTCCGGATGCGCGTTCCCGCAACTATCAAGGCAGCGTTGACTGGCTGTGCGATGCTGGAATCGTTCACCGATGCTATGCGCTCAACCACCCCGAACTGCCGTTAAAAGGCAACTACGACGAATCGAAGTTCAAACTCTACTTTCACGACAACGGCTTGCTGATGGCCTCTTTGGATGAGGAAAGCAGCGATGACTTGCGGCGAAACCGTAACTTCGGAGTTTACAAAGGTGCGATATATGAAAACATCATTGCCGAAGCCCTGGTAAAATGCGGATTGCCACTATATTACTACAAAAAAGAGAATGCTCAGCTGGAAATGGACTTCTTCATACGCGATGCAGAGCATTTGATTCCGATAGAGGTTAAAGCTAAAAACGGCAGTACCATTTCTCTCAATAATTTGATTAATAGCACCTCGTATCCCCATATCACATTCGGGATAAAACTCTGCAACCACAATATTGGTTTTAACGGCAGGTTTTACACTTTCCCTTATTTTTGTGCATTTTTGATAAAAAAATGGTTATCCTATGAAAATCGGTAGTTTGGACATAGAAATCCGTCGTTCGGCGCGCAAGAAAACCATTACGGTCAATGTTGAGCGCGATGGCAGCGTGAATGCTGTGGTTCCCGCCGGCTGCCCCGATGAAACCATCTACAAGGAACTGCTCGCCCGCGAATACACCATCTGCAAGCACGTCGCTAACCGTAAAGCTGTGAACAAGGCGCAGATCAATCGTCAATTCGTGAACGGACAATCGTTCTTGTATATGGGGGAATCGTATAATTTGGAAATTGTGAAAACTGCCAACAAACGCCGTCCGATACCCCTGCACATCGTTGACGACAAATTCATTCTCGATGAAAAACAGCTGCTCAAGGCACGAGAGGCCTTCGTCAAATTCTACAAGACGTCTGGACGACCATACGTTGAGAAACGCGTGGCACATTTCGTCGAAATGGTAGGACACACGCCGTCTGCCATTTCCATCAGAGAACTGGGTGCGCACTGGGCAAGCTGCACGCCCCAACGGAAAATCAATTTCCACTGGAAGTGCATCATGGCTCCGCCAAAAATCATCGACTATCTGATTGTCCATGAGCTCACTCATTTGAAATATCCCCAGCACACCCGACAGTTTTGGGATGCCGTTTTCAGCGTGCTGCCCAATTACAAGGAGTGCGAACAATGGCTGCACGATTATGGCGTGACGCTGGATTTATGATTGAAAGATGAAAAAAAAACTTCCAATTCTTCACGTGTTGCAAAGAATTTGAAAGTATAAAACAACCCGAATTGTACATCAACAGCACCGAGACATCCAACGCGAAACCGATGCTGCAAGTCTTTGCCGAACTACACGAAGAACATAAGCAAACTAAAACCAAAGAGCGTCCTCCACGAATCGCAGAAGACGCTCTTTTTTTCTTATTATTCAATCAGTTCACTGTTCACAGATCACTGACCACTATTTTTACAACAGGGAGAATGCCACGGTAAGGCCAGCCATTACGATGGAAACCATGCTCATCAATTTGATAAGGATGTTCAGGGAAGGACCGGATGTGTCTTTGAACGGATCACCAACGGTGTCGCCAACGACTGTAGCTTTGTGGTTGTCGGAGCCCTTGCCACCGAAGTTGCCTTCTTCGACATACTTCTTGGCATTATCCCAAGCACCACCGGAGTTAGCCATAAAGATAGCCAATACGAAACCGCAACCCAGACCGCCAACGAGCAGACCGAGAACGCCGGCCACGCCGAGGATGACACCTGTCAA
>JAZRYT010000066.1:0-37213 GCA_045600905.1 Bacteroidales bacterium | reverse complement strand
CTTCCCGAACCTTCTGGGACGACTGAGGAACACGAATTTGGATTCGTGCGTCAGCTTATAGACAAGGTCGGTTTTGTCGGCATAGATGCAGTGCCTTTCGCGGATGTCTGCAAAACTGTCCGTACCGGCAGTATATATTCTCGAACTGACTATATTCATATTAATGCGACATTGTGGTAATACGGTAATTGTCCTTAAACTTTAGCAATATGTACGGCATTTAGTTTGCTGAGTGACATACTTGAAACTTGGAACTGGAAGTGTGAGAGACGGTGCGGTGCACCGTCTCTACAGGTGGGTTATTTCTTGAATATGGATTTCAGCACTTCTTCCGTAATCTTGCGAGTTGCGGTGGTGGTGGCTGACTTGGCGGCTTTGCCGAGAATGTCGCCGCCGGTGCTCTTCTTGTTTCCTTTTGAAACCGAGCCAGTGACGGCTTTACCGACTTTAGTGCCGATGCTGCGGGCCACGCTGCTGACGGCAGCGCCGACCAAAGTGCCGAAGATGGTGCGTTTCCATTTGGAAGATTTCTTTTCCGCCTCTTTCTCCTTCTGGGCAGCCTCTTTCTCCGCGGCTTTCTGTGCCTTTTCAGCTTCTTTTTGAGCTTTTATGGCCTCTTTCTCCGCTTTTTCGGCTTCCTTTTGGGCTAGTTTTTCAGCCTTCTCGGCTTCTTTTTCCTGTTGTTCTTTTATTTTGACGGCTTCAATCTCCTCATTGACGGCAGTTAGCGTTTCGTAGGCACTTTCGCGGTCGAAGAACTGCTCGTATCCCTTGATGCGGGCTGGAGCAGCATTCTTGATGTCAATGCGTTGGCCTTCGGTAATGGCGCCGATTTGGCTGAGCGGGAATAGAATGCGGGCGCGTTCCACCATACTGGGTGCGCCTTTTTCGTCCAAGAAGGAGACAAGGGCCTCGCCAGTTTCAAGGTTCATGATGGCTTCGTCTGTTTTGAACTCGGGGTTGGCGCGGAAAGTGTTGGCTGCTGCGCGCACGTCTTTCTGCTCTTTGGGCGTGAAAGCGCGTAATGCGTGCTGCACGCGGTTGCTCAACTGAGCGAGGATGTTGTCGGGAATGTCGGTAGGAGACTGGGTGATGAAATAGATGCCCACGCCTTTGGAACGGATGAGGCGGATGACCTGCTCGAGCTTGTCAACGAGTGCCTTAGACGTGCCGTCAAAAAGCATGTGCGCTTCATCAAAGAAGAAGATGAGCTTCGGCAGCTTCGGATCGCCAATTTCTGGAAGTGTGGCATACAGTTCAGTCATCAGCCACAGCAGGAACGTGCTGTAGAGTTTAGGGTTGAGCATCAGCTTGTCAGCAGCCAAAACGCTCATCACACCCTTGCCGTTTTCCACGTCTAGGAGGTCGTTCACGTCGAAGGCGGGTTCGCCGAAGAACTTGTCGCCGCCCTCAGACTCGATGGCGAGGATGGCTCTCTGGATGGCCCCCACACTGGCGGCGGAGACATTGCCGTATGTGGTGGTGAACATCGAGGCGTTCTTGGCCACGAAGTCGAGCATCAGACGGAGGTCTTTGAGATCTATGAGGAGCAACTCTTTGTCATCGGCGATTTTGAACACGATATTGAGCACACCGGTCTGGGTTTCGTTCAAGTCCATAAGTCGGGCAAGCAGCTGCGGACCCATTGCGGAGATGGTGGTGCGCATCGGGAAGCCTTGTTCTCCATAGACGTCGTAGAATCGGACGGGACAGGATTGGAAATCAGGGTCTTGGATGCCGAACTCTTGGCAGCGTTTTGCGATGAAATCCGTCATCTTGCCAGTCTGGCTGATGCCGGAGAGGTCACCTTTCATATCGGCCATAAAGCATGGCACACCGGCCTGACTAAAGGTCTCAGCCAGCACCTGGAGGGAAACGGTCTTGCCTGTGCCGGTGGCACCGGCTATCAAACCGTGACGGTTACACATATTGCCTGTCAGATAGATAGGACCATTGGAAGAGTGGGCCACATAGAGTTTTTGGTTTAGATACATAGTCGGCGTATTTAATGGATAATGGTTTTAAATTTAGGAAGTGCAAAAATAAAAAAAATGTGCTAACGTGTAATTGCGGTATTGATTTCTAATTGACCGAACTGACAGATACTCTTTGATTGAGGAAGAATGGTGAGACCGTTGTTCCTCCATTCGATATCTCCGTCTTCATCGATTTCACAGCGACACATTCCCTATGTTGTTGTCAAAAGCGCTCTCCACAATGCCGTCGGTCAGAAACGTAAGGGCAATTCCGTTGCTATAAAAGTCAATGCTTTGACAGTTTATGTGAATGTTTTTGTACTTTTGCGCTCGTTAATAATGTTTTCAATATTAATCTTATATGCTTATGAAAAAGATATTTACACTGATTCTTGCTTTGACGGCCTTCGCGTTTGGTTCCAGTGCGCAAACTTTATTTTTGGAAGATTTCGATAGCGGTGTCCTCCCTGCAGGTTGGACGACTATCGACAATGACGGCGACGGCTACAGTTGGGATGCCCATACGGGTTTGACCGGCTATCAAAGTCAGTTCTGTATCGGCTCCGCGTCCTATGACCTCTTGGATGGTGCTTTGACTCCTGACAACTGGTTGATAACACCAACAATCCAGCTTACCCAGAATGCAGTCCTGTCTTTTTATGTGAAAGGACAGGACCCTTATTACTTTAGTGAAAAATTTTCCGTTTATATTTCTACAACGGGAACCAGTATGTCGGATTTTACGACGGAACTTATGTGTGATAGCACAACCAATATTTTTGCACAACGGACAATTGATTTGTCGGCATACACAGGCCAGACGGTTCATATCGCATTCCGTCACCACAATTGCACGGACTATTATTGGTTCCTGCTCGACCACGTCTTGGTATTTGCACAGCCTACTGTCCCGACGATTGATGTAGTCACGCACGATGTGGATTTCGGTACCGTGGCTTATCCCGGTCTTGAAATGGCGGATTTGAATGTGGATGGCTATCTGCTCAGCGGTAATATAACCGCCACTGCAGCTGCTCCTTTCCAAGTGTCTGCCGATGGTCATAATTATGCCACGACCGCGTCTCTGCCTTCGGCTGGCGGAAAACTGTATATGCGTTGTCTTCCTACCGCTACTGCTGGAAATATTACGGGAACAATCGCACTCTCAAGTCCGGATGCCGCAAACACCGTCCTTAATGCTACGGCTAATGTGAAAGATTGCGACAACCTTCCGCTTCCGTACTATTTTGAATTTGACAATGCTGATATGGCCGAATGTTGGACGGTTGTGGATGCCAACCACGATGCTGAAAATGGCTATGCTGAAATCATTATCAGCCCGGAGGACGGCTTTGCCGTGTATGGCTTTTCGCCTACCAATGCGGCTGACGACTGGTTGATTTCCCCGTCATTTACAATCGGTGCGAATGCTGGTGCCAAATTCGAATATTCCGCCACAGCGCTGCCTTCCGGTGTGATTTATCCCGAAAAATTCGAAGTGTATGCTATTCCGGAAGGTCAAACGTATGAGAACGGTGTTCTGCTGGTTAATCCTGTAGATGTGGATTCTGAAGCTTGGCTCACTCAATTGGTGAAACTTACGCCGTATGTGGGACAGAAGTTCAAATCGGCATCCACGTCATCTCCGATGCGGACGCTTTCGTGTTTGGTGTAAGACACTTCTCTGTCGAGAACGGCATCGTGGGTGTTGAGGAGTATGAAAATGTGGCCAATATTTTCCCGAATCCCGCAAACAATATCGTGAATGTGGAAACTGCTTCCAATATTCATAATGTAGTGGTGTATGATTTGCAGGACAGTTGGTCGGCTCTTATTCCGCTGACGGCACACGTATGAATATTAATGTCTCCAATCTCACCAATGGATTGTATATGATGAAGATAACAACCGATAACGGTGTGATCAACCAGAAATTCAATGTGGCTCGTTAGGCGCGTTTGAAAGACATTCGTTAGATATAAAATTGGCTGTAATCAGTTGGTTCTGCATTCGCAAAGTCAAAGGATTACAGCCAATTTCAATAAAGGGAATGGGAATTTATTTCTCCAATTGGATTTTAATGTCGTTCAAAACATTCATATAGTTGATGAATGCTTGGTAGGGTGAGGAATATACTTCGAAGTTCTTTTTGACAAAACGATGTCCGAACCATTTGGAGCTCATAAAGTTGAAGTGGTCGGCACCTTGAAGTCGCAACCAGCTGAGCTTGGCCTCTTCGTTGTTGGATTGGTTGTATAATTCTTCTAACTTGAAGAGTTGGTTGAAGGCTTCCTGTTGAAGCTCGTTTCCAATCCATTCGTGGGTGTCTTTTTCTTCACCAGAGCAAGAGATGGGCCAAGGAGCGTGCATTGTGGCGGGATTGCAATCTATATCCAACACTTCTTTAGGCGTGATAAAGCTGAAGTTCTTATTGTTGGATAGCTTGTTGATAAGGTCTTTGAAGAAATCGAAAATGCCGGTGTCTTCTGTGTAATGTTCGCCGATGGTCTCGTAGTCCCAGAAAAGGTTGATGAATGGGGATTCATTTCTGGGGTTGCTGTCATTCAGGAAATTGATGTATCTTTCTGCGGTTAGCGGAAATTGGTCCCAACTGTGGTCGTTGAATCGCAAGGTGACATCGTCGCACAGACGGTATGAGCGGAGCAGCAGGCGGACATCGGTTTGATAAGGGTTGCAGTAAAGGTAGGAAGGACTCTTCCAGCCGAGTATATGGCGTGCGCCTTCGGTGAGGATGACGCGGTAGCCGACATCGCCTAACCATTCACCAATTTCGTCTGAATAGATGACTTCGGTGTTACAGAAGGAAACAGGTTCCAAGCCGAAAGTCTCTTTCAGCAGTTCCTCTTGCAATCGTACCTGTTCTAAAAAGGATGTCTTGTTGTTGAGCGCGGCAATGCTGTGCGTATAGGTGCTGCCTGTGATTTCAACACAACCGGTTTTAATCAGTTCCTTGAAACTTTCAATCACTTCAGGACAGTAGGTCTTGAAGAGCATGATGGAACTCCCGGCAATGCTGAAGCTGAATTTGAAGCGGTTGGGATATTTTTGGATGAGTTCCAGCATCATTCTGTTGGCAGGCAGATAGCAGCGCTCTGCGAGACGCTGTGCCAGATAGTGATTCTGATATTCGTCGAAATAGTCGTGGTTTTGATTGATGTCAAAAAAACGATAGGTGCGCAACCGGAATGGTTGGCTGATTTGAAAATGAAAGCATATTCTATTCATAACGCAGTGTTTTTTCGTAAATAACTTTGAGCTTTTTGGCGACGTGTTCCCACTTGAGGTTGTTGACTTCCTCTTCGCCCTTGTCGGCAAACAGCTTGGACAGGGCGGGGTAGTGCAGCAAACCGTAAATGGCATCGGCGGTCGCATCGATGTCCCAGAAATCGACTTTGATGGCGTGCTGCAAAACTTCAGCCACACCGGACTGCTTGGATATGACGACGGGAACCTTTGCGCGCATGGCCTCCAACGGCGAGATGCCGAAAGGTTCAGATATAGAAGGCATCACATATACGTCGCTCATACCGAACATCTTGTCGATGTCGGCGCCTCTGAGGAATCCCGTGAAATGGAAACGGTCGGAGATGCCCAATTCCGCCACACGGCTGATGACGTGCTGCATCATATCGCCGTCGCCGGCCAATACAAAACGCACGTTGGGGTCCTTCTCCAAAACCCGTTTGGCAGTCTCCACAAAGTAGTCCGGACCCTTTTGGAAAGTGACGCGGCCTAAGAAGGTGACAATTTTCTCTTTGACGAATTTTTCCCTCTCCACTTTCTTGTCGGTGGGTACAACGGCGTTGTGCAACGTATAGACTTTGTCCGGCCAGATGCCGTATTTCTCGATGACGATGTTGCGCGTCAAATCGCTGACGGCGCAGACGGCGTCAGCAGCGGACATACCTTCTTTCTCTATATTATAGACAATGTCATTGCGGTTGTTCTCGCCCGAGCGGTCGAACTCCGTGGCGTGGATGTGGACGACTAAAGGTTTGCCACTCACCTTCTTGGCGGCGATGCCGGCGCGGTACGTCAGCCAGTCGTGCGCGTGAATGAGGTCGAAATCTTCGTTCTTGGCGATTTCGGCGGCCACTTGCGCATACCGCTCCACTTCTTCCATCAGGTTCTTGCCGTAGCCGGAAGAGAAGATGTAACGGCGCTTTTCTCCCGAATGAACCTCGGTGAGAAGCCCGCTCTCTATTTGATTGATGACGTTGTAATAGTCATTCATCCCCACGTAAGGTATCAATTGCGAGTTGACTTGTATAAAGGATGTCTCATGGGAATGTTGGAAGAATTCCGCATAACGGGTGTCTATTTCAACGTCCGAGGCATTGATGATTTTGGTGTAGGTCTGGTCCTCATCACCGGCGGCGTGTGGCATCACAAAGGTCACATCCACCCCGTTGATGGATAATCCTTTGGTCAAACCGTAACAAGCGGTGCCCAATCCTCCGGAAATATGCGGTGGGAATTCCCACCCGAACATTAGTACTTTCATTTGCTTTGCTATTTTGCAGTCAGTTATTGTAGTAAGACTATATTTTTAAAATTTGATTCGAAGATGTAGTGTTTTGTAGTGATGTGCGGTGTCTCTACATTTGGTAATTTTCTATTCTCCATTTGATATAGAGAAGGGCGGAAACGCTCCACGCCTGGGAAATGCAGCCGTTGGGCTTGAATGGAGGGTCGCCGTCGGCAATTTCCGCAATGGTGGAAATACCGTAGGATGTCATACAACTATCAAATTTATAAAGGATTTTCTGTAAAACGGGAAGTGCCTGCTGCTGATAGACGGCCAACATACCATCTGTGAACGGGAAAAGCAGCCACGGCCAGCAGGTGCCCTGATGGTAGGCGTCGTCACGCTCTGACTGATTGCCGCAATAGTGCCCCTTGTATTCCGGGTCGTTGGGTGACAAGGTGCGGATGCCCTTTTCGGTCAACAACTCTTCGCAGGTGCGCTTCAATATCAGCTGACGGATTTTTTCGCTGATGGGCGTGTAGGGTAGGGAGGTCACTATCATCATATTGGGGCGCACTTGGAAGTTCTTGTAGTCACAATCCACATAGTCGGCCAGATAACCAAGCTCTTTAGACCAGAATGTCTCTTTGAAAACAGTTGGGAAATCCTGGATGAGATTTTCCCATTCATCAACAAATTCCGTGTCTTTGCCGAATTTGGCCATCTCGATGCTGAATTTCACGGCATTGTACCAGAGACCGTTGATTTCCACTTGGCAGCCGGTTCTCGGTGTGACGGGCTGTCCGTTGACAATGGCGTCCATCCACGTGAGCGCGAGGCCAGGACCGCCGGCGTAAATCAGACCGTTGTCCAAGCGGTGAATGTTGTTGAGGGTCCCGTTGCGATAGGCATTCAGGATTTGTTTCATCACGTCACCGTATTCTTCCCAGATGTGGCGCGGCGATTTGGTGTATTCCGTGTAGAGTTGCAGTGCTCTGAAAAACCATAACGGAGCATCTACGGAGTTGTATGCGGAACTGCTGCCGTTTCCGATGTTGGGGAAAAGGCCGTCTTTCATATCCGCAATCATATTGTCCATAATCTCTTTGCAGAGTGCGTGGCGACCCAAAGCCAAGGTCAGACCGGGTAAAGCGATGAAGGTGTCACGACCCCAACGTCCGAACCAGGGATAGCCGGCGATGACTTCCGTTTTGCCGTTGCGCTTGACAATGAATTGCTCGGCAGCGTTTTGCAGGCAGTTGAAAAACGAGGAACGAGCCGTGTGTCTGGAACTCTCCACTTTGTACAACTGGGCGATTTCGGATGGATCTATAGGTTCTGTGCCCAACGTAACAAAGAGTTCTTTGTGCTGGACGGGCGCAATGAGGCGGCCCGGCACAAAGAGGTCTTCGTGACCGTCGTAGCCGCGGATGAGCTCTTCATCATATTCCACACCTTTGTGCCAAGAAGGCTCGTGCTGGTATGTCGTCGGCTCCGAACACTGAATATAGACAGGTGTGAAATTGTCGTACAAACAAAATCCAACACCGTTGGCCACGGGATGATACTGCGTGTTGGCGGCATCGTTTTCGTGTGTCAGCGCGTGAATGCTTCGGAATGCCAACATCGGCTCGAATTGGAAGGAGGCGGATTCGTAGTCTTCCAAAATCGTGTATTTGATAATCATCCTGTCTGAATCGTTCAGGAAGAGAAACTCCTTCGTGAAGTTGAACTTTCCAACACGGGATTTGTAACAGGAGATGTTGTCGGCTGTGAAATGCTGGAGGTAGTTGTTTCGCTTAGGGTGAATGACTCCGCCCTGATATTGGTGCATGCTGATATGGAAGTCCATATCGTTGATGATGACGGTCTCATTGAGGTTGGAAACCAGCATATACCGTTCTCCGTTGAAATTGTCCTGGGGAACAATGAACAACCCGTGGTATTTCCGCGTGTTGAGCCCTGAAAGCGTGGTGTTGGAAAAGGCGCCTGTACGGCTGCATCGCAAAATCTCCCTCGACTTGGTGAAGTTGAGGTTGACAAGATCCGCCTTTTCAAATTCAATATAACTCATAGTGTAGAAATGTTTTCGATAATTAGTTATTAATTAGGTTGGTTTTAGAGTCTTGGAAAGTGTTGGAATCGTGGCTGAAACCATACTCTATACGAGAAATTCCGTGTCCTTATCGGACTTGAAGTAGTAAGTATAAGTGTTTTGTTCAAAAAAACGTGCAAAGATATACAAATATCTCATTACTGTCTAAAAAAAATATGAACAAAAATGAACCGACCAATTACTCCTGTAATGCTGGAAGCATTACATCGTTAACCCGGCGTGCAACGCCGGGTATTCGGCGAGTCCTGTGCCACGCGTGCGCTATCGTGGATGGTGCGTCCCGTGCGCTATCGTGGATGGTGCGTCCCGTGCAACGCCGGGTATTCGGCGAGTCCTGTGCCACGCGTGCAACGCCGTGTATGTGCGTCCCGTGCGCTGCCGTGGATGGTGCGTCCCGTGCAACGCCGCGATGTATGTGATCGTGCGATACAATGATTCGATAATGTCCGGATAGACGCAAATGTTTGATGGAATTTCGGAAAAGAGAATGTATGTAATACGTTTTCTCCGAAAATATTTTTCTATAAAATTGATTTTCAGTAAAATAAAAAAATCATCGGAATGTTGTGGCGAATAGAAAAAAGTGTATTTTTGCGCTCACAAAAAAGGCGGGGTAGCTCAGTCGGTTAGAGCGTCGGATTCATAACCCGGAGGTCACGAGTTCAATTCCCGTTCCCGCCACTTGAACGCCAACAATCGTTGGCGTTTTTTTGTGTCTGAATCCTGCATATATTATTGTTTTTTTATATCTTTGCCGCCTCAAGTTAAATAGGCTGAAACGAAGCTTGTCTGAAGGGAGAATGTGAGATTTTTTGAAAAAAAGTGATTTTTTCTTGTAACATTTTTTTCCGAATTTCGTTAAGCCCGCATAAATTTGTACGTAAAATAAACTGAATATGAAAAAGAATCTACTTTGCACATTTGCCGTTACTTGCTTGTTGGCACTGCTTTCAAGCGGACTGTCGGCTCAAAATGTTATCAACGGAGTATATCAGGGGTCTCCCACCTCGTTTATGATTTTGCCAACCAATCCGGGACCGAACGATTGGGTGGTGCCGCGTTATGGCTCCGGCTATGATGCAACTACCAATGGCATTGTAGGTCTTACGACCACTACTAACGGCTCGGGATACCACAGCCACGCCTTTGTGGTTAAAAGAAATGATGGGGGGTCTGAAGAGGAATGCTCTACTTGCTATTCCCTGTTTGGAAATTATAACAACCATCTTAACATAATGGCTCCAGCTTGGGACGGCTCGGGCGGTTTTGTTGATACTGTCATTCAGCTCGGCGACAGATGGATGTCAGGCGTTACTGGTGCTCAAGGTTACAAAGGGCAAGAAATAACCTATTCCTTTGTCCCAGATACCGATAAAGCAGTGCTGATGGTTAACTATATGACGGCATTGCAGAATGAAACAAGCTCCTCCCACGGTTTTACCTATAATCCCAATGTCGTAATCGAAGTTACGGATGCCAATGGTAATCTCTTGCCGTTGGGTTATTATCCTTCCGATTATTATACAAATTACAATGGTACGTGGGCCAATAATCAGTATAGTTTTACGTGCAACTTAAACAACAACTTCGGTCCTCACGGCCCTTGGACAATGGATTACAATGATAATCCCGACTATGCTGAAAATCATTCTTGGCCTTATTCCAGATATGTGTTTGCTGCTCCTGGACGTGGCGAATATGAGAGTTCCTCTTCCTATAATTGGCCGACACGTACTGATTTGACACCCTGCTTTGTGGATGTGGCTAATTACGTACCTTATAACTGTCCGTCTGGTTACTTGTCTGGTTCTTGTAGCTCTACCTCTGTGCCTGTGGTATCTTATCAATATGTGATTGTGGCTTTTAACTTGATTGAACAGGCCCGTAACCATCAGACCGTGAAATTGACCATCAAAAAACACGGTTGCCACGCCACCTATCATTGGGCAGAGTTGTATTATACGGCTAAAATGGTTCCCGGTATTTTGAAGGCCGATATTAGTAATAGGGATTCCTCCGTTACTCTTAAAGTGCCTTGGGGCTTTAAAAACTATCAGTGGTGCCACGCTTTGCACGAGGACAGTATCCGTACCACCGAAGATAATGATACCCGTACAATGATTTTGAACCGTTATGATCCCAATAGACAATTGTGGCCCTATTACTGCTGTATGATTGAATCCTTTACAGGCGTTCCCTTTGTCTATAAGGCTTATTTCAGGGTGTTCGATATCAAACCGATGGCAAAGATTCAACAGTATGAATCAGATTGCGCTTTCAATTTCCGCTTCACAGATAGTACTCAAATATCAATGTTGACGCCCGTAGTGGAAAATGGAGAACCAACCGGCACCTATGATACAACAGCCTTGCACGAATATGGTAGGACGTGGCTGTTAATGAATGCGGATAGCGTCATAACAAGACTAGATGGCGGACACGCCGAAGATTCAATTTTCTCACTAAGAATAAATGGAGGCATAGAAGATATTCCTGATCTTATGGACAGATACTATCGTGTGGGCTTGGCTATTAGAAATGTGGATAGCACGGTCTTTGATACCGCCTGGTATGAACTACCTTTCGATCCATCCTTTTTGACCGAAAGTGAAAGTGTCGATACGGTGAACACTTGCGAAACAACTGTGTCATACGATTCGGATTTCTTCGGACCCTACTACCAACAATTGGGTGAGGACAATCCTTACATTTGGAGTACTCCCGGAACCCGTGTCGTTCGCTATCCCGGTATGAGTTGGAATGGCTGCGATAGTATTGTCACGGTTACGTATAATCTATTACAACCCGTTGTGGATGAAATTGTATCTTTGGATGAGTTCTGTGATGCTTTCCATACGACCTTGCAGCCTTCCATTCACGATGCTGAAGAACCTATCGAATATACTTGGCATTATAGATACCACGAAGATACTACTTTCAACGAAGGTGTGGATCCCACTGCTCCAGAGATTACCGTGTCTAAGCCCGGAACCTATTCTTTGGATATCGTTGATGCCAACGGCTGTGGCGCTTCCAATCAGATTACAATTGATGCCTGCAAACCGTTTGTCGTAATCCCGAATGCAATTTCTCCTTCTTCTCACGACGGCTTGAATGACTGCCTCGAAATCCAGCAACGCGATTTGTTGGAATCCATAGAGTTCTGCGTCTATAACCGTGGCGGCGACTTGGTCTATTACACCCGCGATAAGAATTTCTGCTGGGATGGTACTGTAAATGGTGTCCTTCATAAAAACGTAACCTATAATTGGGTGCTGAAAGTTGTTGACTACAATGGCGCCAAATCTATCCACAAAGGTTCTGTCATCGTACTATAATATTATATTGTATGAGAAAATGTAAAACAGCATTCTGTCTGCTCATAACTGTTATGTGTTTCGGGCTGGTAGGATGTCATCAAAAGAAAGATAAATCACAAGATGTAAAGCCGACGGTCGAACCGCCGGCTTTTAATGTGGATTCAGCCTACGCATACGTGAAAGCCCAAACGGACTTCGGTCCGCGCACGATGGGCAGTCCGGCGCACGACGCGTGCCGCGACTATCTGGTGCGCAAGTTGGCGGAATTCTGCGATACGACATTCACACAGAATTTCTCTGTCAAAACGTATGACGGCAAGAGCTGGCCGGCTACCAACGTCATTGGCAGTTTCGACCCGGAGAACCCCGAGAGAATAGTCCTCTCCTCCCATTGGGATGCCCGCCCGTTTGCCGACCACGACCCCAATCCCGCCAATCGCGACAAGGCCATAGATGGGGCCAACGACGGTGCCTCCGGTGTGGGCGTGCTGCTCGAAGTGGCTCGCCAATTGAGGAAACTCAACCCCAAGGTGGGTGTCGATATCGTCCTGTTTGACGCGGAGGACTATGGCCCGCGCGAGAGCGACAACGCTTCGGACGGCGACTGGTGGGGACTTGGTGCGCAATATTGGGCACAGAATATGCACAAACCCAATTATCAGGCCCGCTTCGGCATCCTGCTGGATATGGTGGGCTCCGCAAACCCCTGCTTTATGCAGGAAAGCTTCTCCGTGCGCGACGCCCAACCCGTCGTGGCCAAAGTTTGGAGTACGGCCTACGAATTGGGATTCGGCGATATTTTCCAAAATGCTCCCGGAGGCATTATCACCGACGACCACTACTACGTGAACAAGTTCTCCAATATCCAGATGATTGACATCATCCACTATGATGCCGCCTCCGGCACGGGCTTCGACCCCACGTGGCATACGCTCAACGACAATATCCAGCATATAGACAAAAACACATTGGGTGTCGTCGGACAAACCATTCTCCAAGTGATTAAAAACGAACAATAATGCAGGTTAAAATCTTTAAATTCGGTGGCGCATCTGTAAAAGACGCTCCCGCCATCGAAAATCTTCACAATATTTTGCGCCTTTATCCTGATGACCAGTTGGTTGTGGTCATTTCGGCTATGGGCAAAACCACCAATTATCTCGAAAAAGTTCTCTCAGCCTATTATCACGAACCTGAACAGTTGTCGTCCCTTATCGACCAGCTGCAGAAACAACACGAAGAGGTTGCCGCCCAATTGGTGCCGGATCCGGGCTCTATTATCGACAAGTTGAATGTCCTGTTTCAGAAACTGCGTGAACGCTTGGCCATTCGTCCGTCCAGCAACTACGATTTCGACTACGACCAGATTGTCAGTTTCGGCGAGTTGCTCTCCACCGCGTTGATTTCGGGCTATTTGAACTTGGCGGGCATTCCCAATAAATGGCTCGATGCGCGCCATATCATCCGTACGGATGCCACCTATCGCGAAGGTCACGTCAATTGGGACGTTACCACGGATTTGGTTCGCTCTGAGATTGAACGCGAACTTCAGCAGAGTAGGGTGGTGCTGACGCAGGGCTTTATTGGCGGCACGGCGGAGAACCTGACCACTACGCTGGGTCGCGAAGGCTCCGACTATTCCGCCGCGATTTTGGCCTACGCATTGGATGCGGAAAGTGTTACAATATGGAAAGATGTCCCCGGTCTGCTCAATGCCGACCCGAAACGCTTTGAGGATGCCGTCAAGTTGGATAAAATCCCTTACGAAGAAGCGGTCGAACTATCATACTATGGCGCTTCCATCATTCATCCTAAAACACTGAAGCCGCTGCAAAACAAGCAAATCCCACTCTATGTGAAGTCCTTTTTCCAACCCGAAGCTGAAGGTAGTGTGATTACGTCCTGTCCGCTGTCAATGGACATTCCGTCGTATATTGTCAAGGACGACCAAATGCTCATCACTATCTTTCCGCGCGATTTCTCATTCATTGCCGTGGATAATCTTTCCGAAATATTTTCCGTACTATCCAAATATCGTATCAAAATCAATATGATGCAGAACTCGGCACTGAGTTTCTCTGTTTGTACCGACAATGTGCCGGAACGGGTGCGGCAATGTATTGCCGCCTTGCAGGATGATTATAAGGTGAAGTATAACGATAACGTGCAGCTGATTACGATACGACATTATACGGATGAGTCCATCGAAAAAGTATTGCGCAATCGCGAAATCCTGATGCGACAAACCAGCCGCGCCACCATCCAGTTCGTAGTTAAATGACTTCTAATCAAATATCTCCATCACTCATATCTGAAGACTAAAAACACCATTCCTCCCTTGCTACCTAAATTTTAATTGTTGTGACGATATATAAAGCAGATTTACACACGCATACGTTGTTCTCTCCTTGTGGTGACTTGGAGATGACCCCGGACAATATCATATCCCTGGCTTTGGAAAAGGGGATAGACGTTATTGCCATTACGGACCATAATTCGACGCGTCATTGCAGATTGGCCGAGCATTATTCCCATAACAGGGATATCTTTGTACTTTGTGGCGCGGAAATCACAACAAAGGAAGAAGCACACTGTTTGGCCTATATGCCCGATCACGAGGCTCTTGACAAATTGCAGGCCTATTTGGACGAGCATCTGCCCGATATTCCCAATAATCCGGATATGTTTGGCGACCAGGTGCAGATTGATGAAGAATTCAATATCGTCTATGAGGAACCGCGCCTTCTGACTTCCGCATTGGACCAGACGGTCAATCAGATTGCGGACTTCGTGCATTCCATCGGCGGCCTTTTTGTGCCCGCGCATATTGACAAGTCAACGACCAGCTTAATCAGCCAATTGGGCTTTATCCCCTTTGATTTGGAATACGATGCGGTGGAACTGTCCAAGCACGGCAATAAGGAGGAAATGCTGAAAACGCACAAATACTTGAAAAACAAGTCGTTTACAAGAAGCTCGGATGCGCACTTGCCAGACATAGTCGGTACGGCACCTTGTTATCTAGAACTCGAAACCCGTAGCTTCGAGGAAATTGCCAAAGCGCTTCATGGCCAAGACGGACGACGAGTTCTGCTTGAAAAACCGGAGTGATTTTGAATGAAGTTACTGAATACTAAATGTAGTCTAGAAGAAAACCAAATTAAAAATCCCCCCATCCTCAATCTCATTAACCATTAACCATTTATCATTAATCATTTTCCCTCAGATCACAATAAAAAAAACAATACTATGACAGTTAAAGAACTTATCGAAAAAATGAATCTCACCGTTTTCTCTGGTGAAAACAATTTGGATACCGAAATCAAGGGCGGTTATGTGTCCGACCTTTTGAGCGATGTTATGGGCTTCGCGCAGGAAGGCAATGTCTGGGTGACGTTGCAGACGCACAAAAACGTGATTGCCATTGCATCTTTGAAAGAACTCGCCTGCGTTGTTCTCGTTAAGGGCAACAAACCGGATGAGGATATGTTGGAACAAGCTAAGGAAGAAGACATTCCCGTGTTGGGTTCCGAAGAACAGACTTTTGAAGTGGCAGGAAGAATATATGAACTTCTAAAAGCATAATTATGAAAGACTTGTCTATGCACATTATGGACATCCTGCAGAACTCCACCCGTGCCAAAGCCACGGAAATCACGTTGGAGGTTCTAGAGGACAGTGTGCGCGATACCCTTACATTGATATTCAAGGACAATGGCTGCGGTATGGATGAGGAGATGGTGCGAAAAGTCATCAATCCTTTTTTCACCACAAGAACCACCCGGAAAGTGGGGCTCGGATTGCCGTTGCTGAAGCAGAACACAGAGCAGACTGGAGGTTCTATGAATATTGAATCGAAGGTCGGGGTGGGGACGACTGTGACGGCAGTTTTCGGTCTTACCCATTTGGACACGCCTCCGATGGGAGACCTCGCCGGAACGATGGTCCTAACAATCTCCGCACATCCCGAAATCCGCTTTTTTTTCCATTACAAAAGAGATGAAGAAGTAGATTATCTTCTTGATACTGATGAAGTTTATGAAATCCTTGATGGTATGTCCATCAATGATCCCGAAGTGATAGAGTCATTAAAAGAGATGATAGAGGAAAACATCCGATAGTGTTTGGAAAATTGTGTATCTTTGCCCGCTTTTTTTCAAAATACAATTATAGAAAAATATGATCGTTATTTCTACTGTAAATGAATTAGTTGCGAAGGCAGAAGCCTTGAGAAACGAAGGTAAGAGTATTGGTCTAGTTCCTACGATGGGAGCATTGCACAATGGCCATCTTTCCCTGATACAGCGAGCCAGAAGAGAAAATGACATCGTTTTTGTATCCATTTTCGTGAATCCAGTTCAATTCAACAATCCAGACGATTTGCGTAAATATCCGCGCACATTGGAAAGTGATGTCGAGTTGGTTGGTGATACGGCCGATTATGTCTTTGCACCTACTGTGGAAGAAGTTTTCCCCACACCTCCGATAGAAGAATACCATTACGGTCCTGTGGAAGAAGTGATGGAAGGAGCTTCCCGTCCGGGTCACTTTAACGGCGTAGGTGTCATTGTGGGCCGCCTCCTCAAATGGGTGAACCCGCACAAAGCCTATTTCGGAGAAAAAGACTATCAGCAGATTGCCGTGATTCGCGAATTGGCCCGCCAGTGCGATATCCAGTCTGAAATCATTCCTTGTCCTATTGTTCGTGAACCGAACGGACTGGCAATGAGTTCCAGAAACCGCCTGCTTACCCCACATCAGTTTGAAACCGCTGCCAATATCCATCGTATTTTGGAAGCATCCAAACAGCAGCCGGATGTCACTGAAATTAAAGCCTTTGTTGAATCGGAAATAGCCAAAATCCCCGAATTCAAGTTGGATTATTTTGAAATAGCAGATGACGCCTCTTTGCAAACCGTCCACGCTTTAAGTGAAGCCGATGGCGTTATGGGCTTCATCACAGTCTATGTCGGCGATGTCCGATTAATTGACAATATCAGATATAAATAGCAAAATTTTGAGAATTGAGTCCGTGACGGACTCTTGTTCCGCGAAGAAAATGACAATAGAACTTTTAAAATCAAAAATACACAAGGTAGCTGTCACAGAAGCCAATTTGAACTATGTCGGCAGCATTACAATTGATGAAACATTGATGGAAGCTGCGCACCTTATTGAAAACGAAAAGGTACAGGTTTTGAATGTGAACAATGGAGAAAGATTTGAAACATACGTCATCAAAGGCGCAAAGGATTCCGGCGTTATATGCTTGAATGGCCCAGCCGCCCGTAAAGCCTGTGTCGGCGATGTCGTCGTCATCATCTCCTATTGCTCAATGGATTTTGAAGAGGCTAAGCATTTCAAACCCTGGATTCTCTTCCCCGATAAGAACAACAAAATCTGAATCAGAAGAAACGAAAACCAGTAATTTTCAGATTCCAAGTTCTAAGAATTGCTTTCTCAAAAATAACTTATAACTCATATATTATAAAAATGTACAAACTCATATTGATACGCCACGGCCAAAGTGAATGGAATTTATCCAATCAATTTACAGGTTGGACTGATGTGGATTTAACACCACTGGGGGTAGAAGAGGCCAAAAGAGCAGGTAGAATATTAAGAGATTCCGATTTGGATATCCGTTATACATATACATCCTATTTGAAGCGTGCTATTAAAACCTTGAATTACGTTCTTGAAGAAATGGACCGTATGTGGTTGCCGGTGGAAAAAACTTGGCGCTTGAATGAAAAACATTACGGAATGCTTCAGGGACAGAATAAACAAGAAGCAGTCGGTGTGTATGGAGACGAACAGGTCAATTTGTGGCGTCGAAGCTATGATGTGGCTCCAGCTCCCATTCCAGACGATGACCCCAGACACCCGAAACACGATATCCGCTATCAGGATATAAAATATAAGGCTGCCCGTCCTGGCACGGAATCATTGGCAGATGCCACACGTCGTATTATTCCATTATGGAATGTCAATATAGTGGAAAGCCTCAGACAGCACAAGCAAGTCCTTATTGTGGCTCACGGCAATAGTATTCGTGGCATTATCAAATTCATGAAGAATATGTCGAATGAGGAAATCGTCAAATTGAATATCCCTACGGGTGTTCCCTATTTGATGGAATTGGATGACGAAATGCAAGTCATCAGTGACCACTACATCGGCCTTTCTGATGAAGAATTGAAGGCCAAACAGGAAAGCGTAGCCAATCAGACAAAACTGCTTGCCCATTAGAAGTGCAAGCGACAAATAGAATAGCAAGGAAGGCAAAGCTACGGCTTTGCCTTTTCTAGATCCTCTTCTTCAGGTTGGAAGTAGTTTCCGAAAAATTCTTTGACGACAATGCGGATGATCGTATAGGCCGGAACCGCGAATATCATAGCAAATACGCCGCCAACATAGCCGGCCATCAAAATGACAATGAAGATTTCCAAGGGATGGGTCTGTGTGCGTTTGCCGTAAATGGTGGGCTGTAAGACAAAATCATCAATCATCTTGGTGATGACGAAAATAATCACTACTTTTAGCAACATACTGATAATCATTGCCGATTGGGGGTCTGTAGGAATCAAAGACGTTAGAGAGATAATGACTCCCGCGATGCAGGCAATAATGGGGCCGACAAACGGAATAATGTTCATCAAACCGCCAATTGTTCCGATTAATAGGGCGTTGGGTACTCTGAAAGCCAGGCATAGGATGAATTCTATTAGGCCGACACACAACATATCGATGAAAACACCAATGAAATAGGATGAAAGCTGTTTGCCTGTGGCATCAAGAATGTGGGAGAAATTACCGCGATACTTCGTCGGAATCCACTCTCCAAGCATTTTGAAGAATATCCCGTGATCCTTTAAGGCAAAGAATGTCATAAACAAAACCGAGAACAGTCCGATGAAAAACGCTTTGATAAAGCTTACCGTGTCGCTTAGCACATTGGACATATCGATTTTGAGAAACAGCTTTTCTACTTCTCTGGAAATGTAATCGGAGGTGTGCTCGCCGTTGTTTAGAAAACCGAATTTTTCCAAGGTCGGATCGAATTTGTTCAACCACTCGGAAAAACCTGCACTGAGGGAGGTCGGGTCTATCTGCATCACGGAGGTTAGCTCGCGGATGATGACGGGAATCAAAAAGTAGAAAATCAGAAAAATGGCAGCCATAATGACCAAGAGGGTGATGGTTGCGGCCGCCGCCACGGGGAATTTCCTGCCTTTGATTTCAATACGTGACAACAATCGCATTAGAGGCTTGCCGAGGAAGGACAGTGCCAATGCGATTAGCATATAGACAAGTATATCCCAAAAGAACCATCCTAAGAATACGATGATGGCCAACAGCCCGAGAATGGCGATTATGCTTTTATTGTTTGTTATCGTGCTCATTTTTGTTCTTTTTTGATGCTGATTTCGGGCGACGACGTTTTGTGTTGAAATCCTGTTTGAATGCCAATGCTACACCTGCCGTGTAGTTATACTGGTCGTTGTGGAGGATGTAGTCTTCTTCGTGTTGCCCGAGATAGGTGTAGGCCTTGACTTTCCACGTGCCCTGCGGATTGATACTGTATTCCACGGTGAAATCACCATACATATTGTTCGCATTGCTTTGGTTCTTGTTGTCGTAATAACCGATACTCGTCTCCATCGTCATACGGTTGTTGAGAAGGTTGGCGCTACCCGTAATGCCGTATTCCGCAGATGTGGTTTGGGATTCTTGGCTGTAGGTGATACCGAAGGAGACGTTCTTGGAGGATATCAAACTGCCAATCATATTGTTGACGATGTTTCGGAACATATTGATGCCGCCGGATCCGTATCTGTCAGCAGACGCCGATGAGTTGGGCAGGAAATTGTTGGTGACTAGGAAGTAGGCGAATTGCTTGGTCAGGTTCTCCGTGTTTGTGGTGTCAATAGCCGTGAAGAAGAGGTTGGACAATTCCTCCTGGCTGTGAGGAAGTTCAAAACTGAATGTCGGTTCGATACGCTGCATTAAATAGCCGTTTAAATGCAAATAGGCATTGACGGTGACGTTGTTACCTACTGCACTTCCTTGAGGCAGTATGTCTGTCAGGGATGTTTTGGAGGATTTATAGGCACTGACGTTTACCAACATATTCTCAAGAGGACCGTCAAACAGGATTTTTCCTTCTGGAACAAGGGTGAATTTGGAGTTGATGACGTTAAAGAGGGAAATCTTGAAATCTCCGGAATGAATATCCAAATTGCCGAACAAATTGACATCCTCATTGTCGTTATAGGTGAGCTGGAATTTGCCGTTGGCACGGGCGTTCATTGTGCCACCTATGGATTCCAAATACAATTCCAATTCCGTTTCGTTGGAGACATTGAAAGTGAAATCGAAATCTAACAACGTAGAACTTTCAGTAGATTTGTCTGTATTTTTGGAAGCATCTCCATTGGTCGTGGGCTTCGGCTTGAAGTGGATGACGTTGGACTGTATGGCAGAGTTGGAGGAGGTGACTTGCAAGGCGATGTGGGAGCCGTTTAAGGTCTTCAAATTCGGCCCTTTGAAAGATATGATATCTTCGTTGCCGCGGATGGAGACATCCCCCGAAACGTATCCGTCGCCGTAAAACAGAGCGGTGACGTCGCGAGGCGTGTTCAAGACAAGCAGCCTGTCCGTGGAAATCCCAAGATTGATTTTCATATTTTGGAAAAGATTGTGCTTGATGTCGCCATTCATATAGGCGATATTGCCATCTTTATCGGTTATCTTCATGTTGTCAAAGAAGATACCCTCCTCGTTGAAACGGATGTCCTGTTCTTTGACGTTGTATTGGGTCCCCAATGGTGCGATGCCCATACGGATGTCATTGGCGCGGACTGTTCCGTCAAAATAGGATTTCTTGGAATTCGAATAGAAGAAGAGCTCGCCAGAAGCCGTGCCTACGAATTCATCGGAAAAACCGGATAGGAATGGAGCCAGAAAACCGGCATTCAAAGAGTCAAAACGGGTGTGGATGGCTAAATTCTTGCCATCGGTAGCATATTCGCCATTGAGACGGACAATGACGTCTTCGTCGTTTCTAAGGGAGGTGATGGAAAAGTCAGCGAGTTGGCTGTTTTCTGAGGCGAAGTCCTTTTGGAAAATACCTCCTGAAAAGTTGACTTTTCCCAAAGTGTCCATACCGGCAATGGCGAAAACGTCTCCAATAGGCTCCTGGTTGAAAATGAAATTATTGACCAATGTCTTTCCAAATAAGATGGTCTTTTTTTCAGGACAGATAACGGTGATGTCGGCAGAAACGTCACCATCGATTTCCATATCTCCTAAAAAGGAACTAAGGATTCCCATATTTATTTTTTCGACATTGACTTTCAAACGATTGTTTGTTTTGGGTGCGTAGGTGCCGCTGACGGATATGTGGCTTTCGTTGTTGTAGAAAACCAAATCATCAATATCGATAGCTTTTTTTCGGACGTGAACAGTGTTCTTGTCGTTGAAATGCCAATCATGATTGTTGATGAACAAATAGGAATTTCTAAGGTTTATTGCAATATTACTGCTGTTTGAAACATCCACTAATCCTGCCAATTGGGACGAAGAGTCTGTCAAATTGAAGATGTCAAACCAGTTGAGCTGATATTGAATGGTATCGTTAAGCGCGGAGGCCTCCAGAGATACATCTTTAAATGGAAGTCTGGAATTCTCCAGAGGAACAATTACGGAATCGCTGTGAAGGGTTAGATTGAGGTGATTGGAAGACTTCGTGTTCGTATTGACGTTAAGATTGAATGCGGAAAACTTTTTGCGTATGCCGACGTATGGGATTTCCGCGAGGATTTTATCATTGGTATGGTCGCTGGCTATGGAAACATCTACGTATGCGTTTGGCGCAATGTATAGGTCTGGCGCAATAAATCGGGTGATGTTTCTAGTACGGTAAGTCGTGAGGTTGGCTTTGATGTATCCTTCTTGCTGTGGAATATTGGCGGAATTTCCGATGGGCTTTGGAACCAGCGAGGGACAATAGGTGTGGGCGTATGAAAGCAAAGAGTCCTTGATATCTTTAATCTGGTAGTTGGTTTCCAATGTGGCGTTGGCAATACCGGATGAGAGAATGAATTTGTGAGAATTTTCGCTGTTGATAGCCGTGACGCGCAAACGGTCGTTGGAAAGACTGTCGCTGTTGCTGAAAATGCGGATGTTGTCACAACTTGCGTAACCGTTGATGTTGTCAAGGTTGTTGCCTCTGACGGCAATGTTGAAGTTGTCGAAACTGAACCTCATTTGGGGATTTTGCTGAAGCCCGTAGATGAATTTGTCAATGCCTGTGGCTTTTGCGGAATCTACCCGTTTCATTCTCAAGGCAATAGCGCCCGCATCAAAATTGTTTAAAGAGATGTTTCCTTGAATGGAAGGTAAGGATGTGGAAACGTCCAACTGGGCTAAAACATCACAATTGAAGTATGGGTCATTTATGGAAATGGTTCCATTGTACAATGCGTTTTGTAAGTCTCCTTCAAATTCAGCATTCCTGAGATGGTAGCCGTAAAGGTCGAACCGTTGCAGGTCGCCGGAAAAATGTGCGTCCAATGTATTGAAATCCATATCTTGAATGGAGGTTGCTTGGAGGTTTCCGTCTAAAGATACGAAAGCATCTACTAGACCCAGGAGCCTGGAGTTCCCGGTGAGTTGCGCGAGGTTCAAATTGGGAGATGCTACAGATCCTTCCAAAATCATTTTCCCGTCTTCGGAAGACGTCCCTAAGTTGGCAAAGATTGTCCCTAAGGCAGAAACGGCATCAACCTCCGCATCGAAGAAAGAAGGTGTTCCTTCGAAAGAACAGGTTAACGAAGTCTTTCCGAATTTGGATAATGTTTGATTGATGGGTATGGTAGAACCATTGGGCAAGGTGAAATTGGCTAGTTCGGGTATGTTGACGGTAGATGAATCCAGCTTCATTTGGATGTCCGCATTCATGAAATCGGTGACGTTCCGCAAGGCCAAATCACCCTTGAGCGTGTTGCCGAAACCCCATCCTGCTTTGAAGTTTGAGAGACGGAAGTCGTTGACTGTCCCGTCAAATTGGTCCGCTTTAATACGGAAGGTCTCCGTCATCCCTTTGATGGCGGGTGCGAATCCGGCAACATCCTTCATGCATAAGGTGGTCGGTCGGATGTTGGCGGTGATTCTGACGGAATCCACAAAGTCGCCGAGACGTTGCCAGTCAGAATACTTGAACTTCAAATCCATATTCAAATTGCTGGCAGGAGTGACGAAATGCATCTCGTTGAAAACCATGGCGGTGTCGCAGATGGAGAAGTCCGCTTGCCCGTCTGTGAGTGTGAAACCACCGTATTGGTTGAATGCCAAGTGGTTGAATTGGGCGGCAATGGAAGTGATGTCCTCACTTTGAACGCGGAATTTGTTGGCATCTAATGTTAAATTTTCGAATTCGAGATAATTGTAGTCGATGTCTGGATGATTACGTGTGTCAAAAACCGTCCGCTCATCGTCATTGACAATGGCCACACGCGATTCGGTGAGTAGGAGATGCTTGGCAGTCAGTAAAAAGGAGGACGGCTGTTCCTTTTTGGGAAAGTTTTGGGCCCAAATGGAGATGTTGACATCCTGGTCGCCTTTGTATTTGCGAATGACGACGTTTGCTTTTTCCAATAGGACGTCGCCGAAGTTCAACTTCATAGGCTTGAGGCGGAAAGTGCGCAAACGACCTTTGACAGTGCCTACGTATATCATATCGTTGTGCCTGTAGTCGCAAATGCGGAAATCGTGCGCCACCAATTTGAGGGTGGGGGTGATGTGTATGTCTTTGATTGAAATTTCGGATTTCCACTTCTCACTGAGCGATTTCGTGACCTTCCCGACTGCAAATGTTTGAACGGCAGGTACAAAAAGTAGTCCTACGAGCATCAGATCCAGCGCGATAAACCCCGCTAGAATCCAAAGAATAACTTTCCCGATTTTTTTCCTACTTTTGCCGCTCAAAATTTTAACGATATGTCAGTTTATATTCTTGGTGTTGAGTCCTCTTGCGATGACACTTCTGCAGCCGTCATTGAAGGAACTACAATCTTGTCCAATGTCATTGCCTCACAGAAAGTTCACGCAGAATACGGAGGGGTTGTTCCGGAATTGGCCTCTCGCGCACATCAACAGAATATCATCCCTGTGATTGACACGGCATTGAAGCGCGCAAAAATACATAAAAATCAGTTATCTGCCATCGCTTTTACGAATGGCCCCGGACTGCTCGGCTCCCTTCTGGTCGGCAGCTCTTTCGCTAAGGCAATGTCCTATAGTTTGGACATTCCTTTGATTCAAGTCGATCATCTCCAAGCTCACGTTCTGGCTAACTTTCTGGACAAACCAGACGAACAACGCGCGCACCCCCAATTCCCCTTCCTTTGCCTGACCGTTTCCGGCGGACATACTCTGTTACTGCAAGTTAATGATTATTTCGATATGCAGAGATTGGGCGGAACAATTGACGATGCCGCAGGCGAAGCGTTCGATAAGGCTGCCAAAATTCTCGGCTTGCCCTATCCCGGTGGCCCCGTGATTGACAAATACGCCATGGATGGTGACCCTAAAAAATTCCAGTTCGCCATTGCTCATATTCCCGGTTTGGACTATAGCTTCAGCGGATTGAAGACTTCTTTCCTCTATTTTGTAAGGGACAGACTTAAAGAAAATCCGAATTTTATTGAAGAAAACATACATGATTTGGCCGCTTCCATTCAATATGCGATTGTCAAATCTTTGATGGATAAAGTCATCAAAGCCCTGAAAACTTCTAAGTGTAAAGATTTGGTTTTGGCTGGCGGCGTGTCTGCCAATTCCGGCCTTCGTAATGCCGCAACCGAGGTTGCGGCCAAATACCACCGCAACCTTTTCCTCCCTACGTTGGATCTGACTACCGATAATGCCGCGATGATTGCCGTGTGCGGCTATTTCAAATATCTTCAAAAAGACTTTGTGAATGTCGATATCGTTCCCTATAGCAGTCGCAAATAATAGAAAACCAGTCAGATGAATGTTCGTTGGCTCAAATGGAAAATCCTTAGGAAAGCCCGCAAAAGAGGCTTTCACTTGGATTTGGACAATCCCAAGACCTGGTGCGAAAAAATGCAGTGGCTCCAACTCTATGATGAGAAAAATCCACTGAAAGCCCAGTGCGCGGACAAAATTCTTCTCCATAAATACGCTGAAGAAAAATTGGGTGAGGACATCTGTGTGCCCATTTTGAAAATCTATGACTCTCCTGATGATTTGAATTTCGCTGAACTGCCTGAACAGTTTGTCCTGAAATGCAATCACGGATATGCCTTCAATATTATTTGCAGACATAAAGAACTACTTCAGGAAAATTATTGTAAGAAACAGTTGAAGAAGTGGTTGCATAAATCATTTGGAAAGAGTTCTTTGGAACCGCATTATAGGAATATTGTTCCTAAATGTTATGCGGAAACTTTTTTGGAAAATAGGGGAAAAGAGGAAATTACGGATTACAAGTTCATCTGTTTCAATGGCGTTCCTACTTACGTGCAAATTATCAATGACCGTCATCAGGCAACCCAACGGCTTAACTATTACGATATGGATTTCCATTTTGTCGATATTAGTAGAAAATATTTCCCCAACAATCCGAATCTTTTGGATGAAAAACCCTCACAGTTTGAACTGATGAAATCGTATGCGCGAAAGCTGTCCGAAGATTTCCGTTTCGTGAGAGTGGATTTCTATGAAGTCGATGGGGTAGTCTATCTCGGTGAACTGACGTTCACTCCCGGAACAGGACTCATCCGATGGACAGACGATAATGTGGATGTTGTGTTCGGGGAAATGTTGAAACTGGGAGAGAGGATAGAGAATGAGTGATTCATTGTGATATCAAAATTTGCATACGCGACAGTGCGTTTATTTTGCCAGACCGCAGCTGTTTTCGGACAGGGACCCATAATTCGTTGTTCATAATTATTAAGTGGGTCCTCCGCGGTTAAAACAATGAATAATTCACATTAATAATTCTCGGATTTCTTCTTCGAGAAGTCCGGTGGTCTTTGTGATGATTGAAATATCAATTCTTTGCTCCAATAATAATTTTGCCATAGCAAGCTTGGCCTTAGCTTCACCTTCGGCAAGTCCTTCGGCCTTACCTTCGGCCTTTCCTTCAGCAAGTCCTTCAGCTCTACCTTCGTCGCGGGCATACTCGCGTTCGTATTCAATAGTGTCCTTGACTTCCTGGTATTCCAATATGCTCTTGGCGTAATCTTCTTTTTCCATAGTTGTGAGTTTGTCTATTTTCCCCTGCTCAAAGAAATCCTGGAATATCGGGTCGTCAAACGGGCATTCCTGCGTACTTTCCTCGCCCATATTCTTGATGGTGTACAGCCATCGGTGGAGCGATTCCGGATAATCCGACTTTTTGAACAAGCGCGCAAAGGTACACAATTCTATAAAAAGGAACTTGATCTGCGGCAAAAAAACTCTGTTTTTCTGGTCTTTTAGCTGTATTTCCCAGAAGTAGTTGCTTCTGTCGTTGAAGACGGTCATCCTGAAGTCCAGAATGTTGATGGAGTAGATGGGCGGGATGGAGTATTTTCTTTCGCCCCTTTTGGCTTCTTTGCTGACGAGGCGGCTGACGTAGGTGAAGGCCCTTTCTCCGTAATAGGACTGCCCTCCAATCTGCAACTCCACGATGATGTTCTCCCTGTCGGAGGTCTGGCAGTAGATGTCATAGACCATCCTCTTTTCTTTGGGGCTTTCTCCCAGTTGCTCAGTGTTCAAATAGCTGAGGTCATTGATAGTCCCTACACTTTCCGCCAAGATGGAGTTGAGGAAGGCTATGAGGAATTTCTTGTTATCCTCGCCGAACATTTTCTTGAAGCCGAAATCGGTGAGCAGATTAAGATACTTGGGGGTCTTTATCTCTACCAAATTGCTTGATGTTTTTTCAGTCATAATAAAATAGTTTTAGTTAGTAAAAAAGTCCGGCAAAGATACAATAGAGATAAAGGAAAGTCAAGATGTAAATTGTTGAATACCAAAACAATAAAATATGCAAAAAACTGGATGTTTCTGACAGTTTTTGATGTATTTCTGACACATTGTGATTTTTCGCGCCAAAAGATGCCTATTTGCGCAAACCCGATTTTGGAAGTTTTTGGATTCGAAAGGAGAGAAGAATGTACAATAAACAATTTACAATCAATGAACTATGGGAAACATTATTGTTGGGCTTTCAAATCGATGATTCTTGTAAGTTCTTTTGACCCAGCAATATATTTTCAAAGTAGATTTTAAACATATTTTCCATTGGATTTTAAGGAGTCTGAAAGACGACGACCTGAAAGAAGCCGGTTCGTCCGGCTATTTTTTGTGGATTTTATATGGATTTTCAAACTTGCATACGCGAATAAGTAAAAGGATATCAAATCTCTTGAAACCAGAAACTTGAAACCTGAAACTTGCCCCCCTGCTTTGCTTGCTGCAAGGAGACAATGAACGAAATGAAAAACTCCTACCTCCTCAATAACGTGCTGATATTTACATCCTTGTAGTAGATGTCTTCACGATATTGGATGTCTCCGTTGTCGCCTACAAAGCAAGTCCAATATTCGATGTAGAGCGGCATTCTGTTTTTCAAGGCTACACTTGTAGGTTTGAGTTTTCGGTAAAATAGACGTTGTTCGTCTGTGAGTTTCGATTTCTGAATGGAATCTCTTTTATGCAAATTTTCCAGAAATTTCTCACCTTCTTCGGTGGTAGGCTCTTTCCCGACGAGGATGCCAAGCTGCTCGATTTTAGTTGTGTCAAATTCGTTGAATTCGTATAGGATGTTGGCGAGTTCAAAAGGGTTTTCTACGCGAATGCAGCCGTGACTTAACGCACGAGTCCTGCGCTTGAAAGCCCCTTTGTTGTTGGTGTCGTGCAGATATACGGATTGGGAATTGGCAAAATCGAATTTGATTTGCCCTAAGGCATTATGTCGTCCGGATGACTGATAGAGCCTGTAAGGGATGTTCTTTTGATTGACAACGTTCCAGTTTATGGAATCAGGAATCATCTGCCTGCCATTGCGTATGTCTTTGATAAACAATTTTTCACGATGAACAACTGCCGTGTTGCTTTTGCATAGTTTGTAATAGTATTCGTCTTTGATAATATCGTATGGAATGCTCCATTCGGGGTTTAAAACGATGCGTTTGATTTCACTGTAGAGTAGTGGGGATTCTGATTTGAATGCTTTAACGAGTCCGTCTTTGATACGCGTTGGGTCTGCTTTTGGATTTTGAGTCTTGCCGCAGCAGATGCGGGTTTGGAAAACCATCGCTCCATCTACAACGGTTTTCATCGTGAAATCCGGGATGTTGACGGCAATGTATTGTTTGTCCTTTTGGGGTGTCACGTGCCAGCGGAGGCGTTCTAAGTTGACCGCGATTTTCTCGAGATAGTAGGAAATCGGGCGGTTGAGTTTGCGGATGGTTTCCAAATCCAGACTGTCACTTTCCGGGATGGCGTTGTTTCTTCTAAAACGATTGATGCCTGCCAATAATTTGTCGTCTAGATAATTGCTGGAGACGTTGGAAGAAAGTTCCCCCGTGAGATGAAGGCGTTTGCACACATTGGCGAGGGCGGGAGATGACTGATCTTTGAAAATGACTCGTTCTTCGATAGGGGTCCACGTGCTGTCGGCCAAAGGATGGAGCCGACGTATCTCACGCTGCAGAGCCAAATAGGTGGTGTCCGTTGGTTGGCATTCTCGTAGTGTTGCGGGCAATTGCTTCATCTTTAACAGCGACGGGGCAATGAAGTTCGAATCGCTTTCAAGGTTTGTCATCAGCCATTTGCCCCCATTGGCGAGTTTGGGATCCGTAGCTCCAAAGCTTAGAACCTCAACGTAAGATAAATAGGCATTTGTTAAGGCGAGTTCCAACTTAGATAAGGTGTCGTACAAAGAGGCGTCGTTCTTGACTTGGTGGTTCTTGAGCCTTTCCAACGTTTGGGTTAGGTCTTGAAGATGGAAAAAGGTGTCGGGAATACCGTGCTCGTAAGAATGGGACAGGTAGTGCAGCAATGTGTCAACACGGCCCTCCTGCATTCCACGACAGGTCCAATAAGGTTCGTATGTGTTTTCTTGGTAATACTGTTTGACAAGGACTGTGTGCCAGTCTGATGTGTCTAAGTCGTTGACATTACTGCTGAAATGTTCTTGATACTCTTTCTTGTGAAAGGTGGTGTAATATTCAAACCAATGCGGCGGCCGTTCCGATGGAATGACCCTTGGCTTGCACGAAGCAAGTATAATAGACGCCAGTACGATAAGGAAAAAGTATCTTTTGCCATAATTGAAAAACGGGCGCAAAGTTACACTTATTTTCTTTAATGATAAATTGAAAATTGAGATTTTATTGGAACGTAATCAGAGACCCAATATGGCATCCGCTTCTATGTCCAATTCCTTGCTGATGGCTCGTGCCATCTTTAAGGTTGGTTCGCACCGCCCTTGCAAATAGTCGTTGATGCGTGAAGTGGAAACGGCTAAACGCTCGGCCAAGTCCTTTTGCGTCAAATGCTTCTCTTTCATCTTTTCTTTCATAATGGTGGCCAAAGGAACTGCTTTCACGGGGAAGTTATTCTCTTCGTATTCAATGACTATGTCTGACATGAGTTTCAGCTCCACGGCTTTGGCATTGTATGTCGGGGTGTCGTCATTGACCTCCGGCAGCAACTCCTCAATGCGTTGCAGTGCCATATTGTAAAGATCTTCGTTAATGTTTGTATTCATATTTGTTGGCTTTATATGTTTGACGCATCAATGTTGCTGTACTCGTCGTGCGTGCCTACGAATCGGATGTAAATGTATCCGTGGGTGAATTGCACAACAGCGATTAGACGATAGTCGTTCCCTTTGATGTTGAAGACGTAGTGCTGGTTCCCCACATAATCCGCACTCCCGAAATCATCTTTCATTTCAGAAAAGTTCTTCCAATTTTTCTTGAGTGTTTTCTTGTTCCATCGTTCCAACGCATAATGTGCGTCTGGATGTTTGGTGTAGAATTCAACAATTTTCCTATGCGAAACAACTCTCATTTTTCACGTCTTTTATTCGCCGGCAAAGTTACTTTTTATTTTGTGATTCGCGACATTTTTTTTTGATTATTTTGAAATTCGATATTTTTAACAATTAATTGTTAAAATAACGGATGGATATAATGAAAATGTCGTAATACCATAAAAATTGAATTTATGTACTGTACCATTGGTGTTTTTCCTATTTTCGCAAACTTTTATGAATTGGGAACAGCAAACTGAAAATTCCTTCCGTTCACTGCTCACTGCTCACAGTTCACTAAAATCAACACTTATGAACAAAACATTTACCTCATTTCGCCTTGCTGTTGTTGTTTTTGTCCTTTGTGGACTTGTTTCTGTTATTTTTGCCCAAAGTGCGGACAAATATTGGACCCGTTTTGAACGGAAGACGCAAAAATGACTGAACTTGGATGCCAACGCTCTTTGGGATACGTTGGAGACGATGGCCCTCCGCGAACACGACACCCTGCAACTTTTCCGTGTGCATTTTGAGCGCGCCGTTCTGCTGAACACCTACGACCAGCAACACGCAAAATCGGCAATATTCTTTACGGATTCTGTCATGCAGTCCTCTTTGCCTCCTTATCGCAATCTGTATGAGAGGATGCTCGGCCAATATCTTCATCAATATTATACGATTCATTTGCATACCCTTGACAAACGCGAAGTGCCCTCCGACACGTCGCTCGCCTACATCGACCAATGGAACGAGGAGATCTTTCGAAACGCCATCGCACAACATCAGCAGGCTAGCCAAGCCAACGGAGAAATGCTCAAAAACTATCCTTTGAAAGACTTTCTCTTCTTCTTTCCAAAAAAGTTGCCGACGTATAAATACGAGTCTGCCACCCTGTACGACTTCATCTTCGGATTGCAAAATGACACCACATCCAACTATTACAAGGCGGTTCTTTATTATGATATGGCGCAGAAATCAGATAGGGACAACAACTGGTTGGTGGAAGCGCACCGGCTGTTCACCCAACTGTTAGACAGTCCGAAATCATTGGAACGGCACAACGCGAAGGCCTACCTGCAAGCCATCGAGCAACAAGAACTGCAGGTCGCGTGCGATGTCTCCAAAGATATCATTAACAGCCGTAAACTTCTGGTGCCGGTTCTATACCGCAACGTGGACACACTCTACGTTACCTGTCTCAAAAAGACGCGAAACCAGTTTTCGGCGATTCCCGGTTACCATCCCCAAAAAATTGCCGGTCGCAAGGTGATGTGTCCGGATTTCAGTTTTGAGTCAATGACCTGGCTCGCCTCCAAATACTTGGACTCCCTGCGTACCGAGTGTTTCATCCTGCCCAACAAGCGCGATTACTACGAGCAGACCACCGACCTGTTTTTGGACAGTCTGGCCAACGGCAACTATATCATCGTCTTTCACAGCCGTCCGACAATGGAAACCAACACGATGCTGTATGCTATCGAGATTTCCATTTGTGACAAAGAGATTGTGAGAGAAGGTCGTTTTGGTTTCCATAGGCATTACCGTGTGGTAGATGCGGCAACCGGTGCGCCTGCCTCTGATGTCATGGTTTAGGCCGATTACAGCGGAATAGACTATATTCGACATAGCGATGCCGATGGTGTGGTCACCCTGCCGAACTGGTCTGTCTCGCTCAAACTAACAGAATCGCCCAAAAATGTGATATACAAGAATAATGACTGGTGGTTTGTAGGACATTATTCTCCATATTCTTTTAGGGAGAAAATGTGGATTCGACGGTATCAGCGCCACAACAGCAACTCCTTGCTGATTACGGACAGAACCATTTACCGTCCCGGACAGACATTGTATTTCAAGGCCGTCTGCTTGAAAAAGGTTGGAAAAAAGGTTGATGCCGACCGTGAGGTGGAAATTTATTTTAGAAGTGATGACAACAATCGTAAAAAAATCGATTCCCTAATGCTTGTCACCTACGCATTCGGCAGTGTAGATGGTAGTTTCACCTTGCCGGCGAACCTTGAGCCGGGGAATTACAGTATTTTGCTTTTAATAAAGCATTCGAGAAATTGGCAGATCAAACAATTCAGGGTGGAAGAATACAGGCGTCCCACCTTTGAATTGACGATGGACACCATTCAAGATGCCTACACTTTGGGCGACACTGTTAACTTGTGGGGCAAGGCCATTTACTATTCGGGACTGCCCGTCCCGGGAGCCTCCGCACGTGTAACCATCAGCGGCCTCACAAACGAGTGGTACGCCAATACGAATCCGGCCGGCTACTTCCACGTGGCCATTCCTACCGCATTGCTGTCAGCAGAGGCGAACAAAGACAACTGGTCACAGGTTACCGCCTACATCGTGGTCTCCGAGCCCAACGGCGAAACACAAACCGTCCAGAAGACTTTTGCGATTGGCGGAAATAGTCTGACTTTGAAAATCAACAAAAAAGCCGAGCACGTCAATACTGCGATGAGCCGGCAGCTGCCGGTCACCATATCTCTGACCAATCAGGATGGTGCCACCGTGCCCGACACGTTTCACGTGAGCGTCTGTCGTTTGGATGTGCCCGCGCGGCAGCATTTCGCATTCGCACACAACAAGCCCTCTCTGCCGCTCTATTCGCCAGCGGACTACCAGCGCATTTTCCCCGCCTACAGCTTTGACGAAAGCGAGTGCCTTCCCGAGAAGTTCAAAGCACTGTGCCCCGTCTGGGAGCGAACAACCACAGACACGACGATTTCTGTAAATGTCCAAAATTGGGAAACGGGTCTCTATGAAATGGTGGTCAGGACCACCGATCCGCATGGAAAGATGGTGCAGGATTCCACCCTGTTTTCCATCATAGGCAAAGGACCGTTCAAGCAAACCACCAACATCTACACGGCCATTTTTGACGACATAGATTCCGCTTTCAAGGAGAGCGGAATGCTGCATTACTGCATTGGCAGCAGCACCATCCCCAATGCCAACGTCTATTATCATATCTCATACGATGACAAAATCGTCAAGCAGGGACGGCTGGTGCTGACAGACACTCTGCTGACTGATTCCGTCTTCGTCGAAATCCCTAAAAAGTCCATCCGTGGGAAAGCGGAAATCACGGCTTACACGTTCTACCACAATCATCTGTACCAATCAAATGACAGAAAAAAGGGTTATTATGACGATGCCCTTTTGAAGTCGTTGGAAAAAGATTCGCAGGCACCTTTGCAAATTCAGGTGGAGCATCTTAACGACAAACTCAATCCCAGCACGCAGGAGTCTTGGTCGTTCGTCATTACGGGGAAAGACAGCACGCAGCATCCGGATGCCGAGATGCTGGCGATGCTCTACGATGCCAGTTTGGACCCCCTGACCAAAAAATATTGGTTCCTCGAACGCGATTTCAGTCAAATCGACAATAACGCATCCTTTATCTCAAAAGATTTGAAGAAGAGGAAATATCTCCCACTTTTCAAAGACAAATCGCGTGTCTTCGTAATGCCGAATTTATTGAAGGATGACCAATACCATAAAAAGAACGACAAAAAGTTGCCAAAGCTTCGTCTTTGGAACGCCCAATTGCCCTCCGCACGTCTCTTTACGAGTGATTTTAAATGCGTTGCGTTATCTTTGCAATCAGGAAAGAGAGGACTTTACCCGTTTTTTGAAAGACACAATGCCCGACAAGCAGTTCTCCTTCGGCACCTCCCGCATAGGTTTTTGTACGCTTTGTCATACTATGCCGACTGGCAGGAGGAGTGGTTGCCGCAAGCACAGTTGGATTTCTATCTTGAACAAGCGGAAACGCAATATGTCACGAGTGATTTGCGCGAGAAGGCACAGATTGCCCTTGCCTGCCACCGATTGGGACATACCGAAAGTGCCGCGCAATGGGCGGAGGCATTGCGCCAGCAGGCCCACAAAGACGCCTACGGGCTGTCGTGGACGGAACTCGGCGACCACCAGCGCGGCTGGCGCGACGTGGCCGTGAAAACCGAAGCTCTCCTGATGGAACTCTTCTACGAGGTTTTGCCCGACACCACCGATGCACAACGAAACCTCAAAGCGCAAACCCTTGACGGCATCGCACAATGGCTGCTGGCACAGCGCACCACCAACCACTGGGGCAGCAACGCCACCACCACGGCCGTCTGCTATGCTTTGGCACTTCAGGAAAACAACAACAACAGACCCGCCAACAACCAAGTGAACGACATCATTATCCGCTACGGCGACACCATATTCCATCATCCGGACACGCTGCTATGTGGCCAATACGAGTTGTCAGGCAGCATCAACACCCCCGTCATCATTGAGAATCACAGTGCCGATGCCGTCTATGGAAGCGTATGGATGCAGTGCCAACAGAATTTGGACAGTGTGGCAAACTACGGCAGTCAGGAAATGAGCATCCGCAGGACCCTGTACCGCCGCAACTATCTGGACGGCAATGGGGGGTGGAAAGCGATTGTCACGGGTGACACCCTGCACGTGGGCGACATCCTCACCGTGCGCTTCGTCATCGAGAATGCCCGCGATATGGACTACGTCAACATCAGCGATATGCGTGCCTGCGCGTTTGAGCCGATGTCGCAGAGCTCACAATGGAAGAGCAATGGCGACCTCCGCTGGTACGAGAGTCCGCGCGACCATACCACCGAGTTCTACATCACGCATCTGAATAGAGGCACGCACGTGGTCGAGTACCAGCTCAAGGTGACGCAGGCGGGCACCTTCCGCAATGGTACCGCCACCATCGAGAGTATGCAGGCCCTCGAGTTCACCGCACACAGCGATAGCCCGAAAGTCAAAGTGGAAAAAAGTGAAAGTGGAAAAAATTAGCTTTTTTTGTATTTTTGCGCCTTTTTTGAAAAGATTACTCAAATAAATTGTGTTTTTGAAATATTATGGCATTGAAGAAAAAAGAATCCGTACTTAAGTTCTCTTTATTGATATTGTTGTCTGTGGGTATCATTTTCGTCGTAGTGGCGGCTTGGGCCTATTATATTACTAGGGTAAAGGTGTTGGACGACGCGAATGAAAAGGCTGAATTGAACCTTTCACGTGCATGCGATATTGTGGATGGTCATTTGCAAACCGTCGAGGTGGCAGGCTATGGGCTAGCTTCTATGTTTATGATGTCCGAAGTGAAACATAGTCCGGATGGTGATTATTTGTCGTTCCGCTTGGATGGTGACCGAATCGGCACCGACAAGGAAATGTACGATTTGATTGAACAGTTTGTGTCCGCCAATCCCCATCTTTGGGGCGCTGCAATGGGTTTTGAGCCCAATCTTTATCCGAAATATGGTGAAAAAGGATTTGCACCATTCGTCCGTCACGCCGATAGCTCTTTTGTCCATTTCAATCTGCCCGATGAAAAAAATGCTTATAGATTGGATGATTGGTATTCAGAGACGAAACGGTTGGACAAGCCTCGCTGGTCGCACCCGTTTGTGGATGTGCGTGGAGCCATCATTGCCTGTTTCTGCATACCCATTCACAACGCGGCTGGTGAGTTTATCGGTGCTATCGCCGTGGATTTGCAACTCGACCGCTTCAGTTCCCAACTGCTCAAGGAAATTCAGCCATACGCCCATTCGTCCGTAATGCTGCTTGATCAGCGGAACGTGTTCTTGGTTCACCCTCAGCACGAGAAAATCATGCAACCTTTGGGAATAAGCTTAAAACAGTGGGGCGAAGACGTACACAAAGAAGAGGCATTGCTTTATACTTCTCCAATTGCTTCCACCGATTGGTTGGTGGCGTTGCGCTGCGATGAAAATGATATTTATGAGAATGTCAACAAATTGATGCTCAGAATTCTGAAAATCGTTTTGATGGGAATATTGCTCATCCTGATATGCTCGGGTTATTTCTTCTATCGAATGAGAAAGGTGGTGGCTCAACAAGCCCGTATTGAAAGCGAACTCAACGTGGCATCGCATATTCAGTTGGATATGCTTCCACATGATTTTCCCCAAATGGAGAACCTGCATTTAAGCGCCATCCTTTCTCCTGCCAAAGAGGTTGGAGGTGACCTGTACGATTATTTCTTCAAAGATAATGTTTTATATTTCTCCATAGGCGATGTTTCCGGGAAAGGTGTTCCCGCATCCTTGATTATGGCCATCACCAAATCAGCCATCCGTTCTGTGATGGCTGAAAACCTTAACGTGGCAGAAATGATGGGTCGTGTCAATAATCATATAGAAGCCAGTAATCCGGCCGAAATGTTTGTGACCCTTTTCTTGGGAAAATTGGATCTTGAAACCGGTCTGCTTGAATATTGCAACGCCGGACACAATCCTATTGTGGTGGTCGATAATGAACATCAGTCCAGATTCTTAGATACCATCCCCAATCTCGCCGCAGGTTTGATCAAAGATTTTCCATACCAAATGCAAACCACTCAGCTTTCAAAGGGCTATAGGCTGATATTATACACCGATGGTGTGACGGAAGCAGAGGACGCTTCAAAGCAGTTCTATGGAGATGAGCGCCTGCTATCATGGGCAAGATCCGTAGAAACGAATGACGAGGGAAACTATATCGATTCCCTATTGGCAGATGTGAAATTGTTTGTTAAAGATAATGAACAGAACGACGACATTACGATTATGACGGTGGAAATTTAGTAGAGACGGTGCACTGCACCTTCTCTACGGCCCCCATCACAAAATCCTGCACATTCATTGACACAAATTGTCAAAAACATTTCGTTTTTTTGCAAATGCACAAAAATGTCGAATAATTGCGTGTTTTTGCGCTGTTTTTTGCCAAAAAAAGAAATAATATTGTAAAAAACAAGATTGCAATTCTACAACAATTATAACGAACATTCATGGCTAAAAAAATCATCCAACCCAAAAGTATGGAGGAAGCACTGTGGGAAGCGTGCAACAAACTCCGTGGTTCTATCGAAAGTTCTGAATATAAACACGTGGTGCTCAGCTTGATATTCCTGAAATATGCCGGCGACCATTTTGAAAAACGCCGTCAGGAAATTATAGCCGAAGGGCACGAGGCCTTCGCCGACAACGTGGCTTTCTATGCTGCCAAGAACGTGTTCTATCTGGCACCGGAAAGTCGTTGGGACTATATTATTGAAAATGCCAAGCAACCCGACATCGCACTGAAAATCGACAAGGCATTGGCGGAAGTGGAAAGACAGAACAAGCCATTGAGAGGCGCGCTGCCTAACAACTACTACGCCAACCTCGGGCTCGACACCTCCAAGCTGGCTTCCTTGCTGGATGAAATCAA
>JAZRYT010000065.1:0-3588 GCA_045600905.1 Bacteroidales bacterium | reverse complement strand
CCGCGAGCGTTATCTGTGGCTGCTCACCATCTACGAATTGTATCTGGAAGAGTTCAAACGCACGTTGTTTGAAGCAGACATCTATGCGATGAAAACGCGTGAGCTGATTCGCGAATCCGCCAAACTGCTGAATTTCAAAGGACATCTGCCCGAAATCGCCATCGACAGCGATTATCTGGAAAAGCTGAAAGAGACGAAACTTTCGCCCGAGGACAAGGCTGAGAAAATCATCCGCGACATTGAAACCGTCATTCGGCTAAACGAAAACAACAGCGCCGTGTATGTGGAATTTCAGCAGCGTTTGGATGAGTTGATTCGTCAGAAACGCGAAGAGAGTCAGTCCATTGAATGCATTCTGCTGAAGTTGTCCGCCTTATATGCCGAAATCGACGATGTGGCTTCACTGCCCCAGCGGATGGGCTTTGAAGACAAGGGCTCTTTCGAGCTGTTCACCATCCTTACCAACCGTTTCAGCGGAATCGACAAGCCGTTGGCCAAGGAATTTGTCACAGAATCCACGCATCAGCTCAAAGCCAAAATCTATCTCGGCTGGCAGGAAATCTTCCAGGATGTCAACCGTTTCAAATTCGATTTGCAACTGCTCTCCGTCAGCGACAAATACGCCTCCCTGCACCTCGATTTGGCAGACAACGACGAGCTGACCAACGAACTGATGAACGCGATGATTAAGTTTTACAGCATCAACTAAATGGGAAACGATTTCTGGTGATTTGAAAAAAAACATCAAAGCAGCCACCGCGTTGAAATATAAATGGTACTTTTGCAAAAAAAAACGATAGAGATTTACCGATATGACAGACAATAATATCATCATATACCAAGACGAGAACGAAATCACCCGAGTGTCGGTGCGGTTCAGCGATGAGGATTTGTGGCTCACTCAAAGCCAACTTGCCGAAATTTACGATACAACACAGGAAAATGTTTCCATGCATATTTCCAACATCTACAAGGATGGAGAATTGGATCAAAATCGAACTTATAAGAAATTCTTATTAGTTCGGCAGGAAGGGAAACGAGAGGTTCAGCGCAACATCGACCATTATAATCTGGATGTGATTATTGCCCTCGGATATCGCGTGCAATCGCAAGTGGCAACTCGTTTCCGCCGTTGGGCGACCATACGTTTGCACGAGTTCATTCAAAAAGGCTTTGCTTTGGATGATGATAGATTGAAACAAGGGGATTCGCGCTATTTCCGTGAATTGCTACAGCGTATCCGCGACATTCGTTCCAGCGAACGCAATTTTTATCAGCAAATTACCGACATCTATGCCACTGCCACCGACTACGATCCTCGTTCCGATAAAACAAAGACGTTTTTTGCCACAGTGCAAAACAAACTTCATTACGCCGTTCACGAACATACCGCCGCAGAAGTGATATATGAGCGGGTTGACAACCAAAAGCCGATGGTGGGAATGACGAATTTCAAAGGAAACTATATCACCCGCGATGATGTGAAGATTGCCAAGAACTACCTTTCTGAAATCGAATTGCAGCGTTTGAATCTCTTGGTTTCGCAATTTCTCGATTTTGCCGAATTTCAGGCTTTGGAACAAAATCCTATGACCATGCAGAACTGGATTGATGCATTGGACAACCAAATCATTTCGCTCAAACGGCAACTGCTACAAGGCACAGGTACGGTGTCTCATCAGCAGGATATCGAAAAGGCCGAAAAAGAATTCGAAATATATCGTACCCGTGAAATGAAGCAATTGGAAAGCGATTTCGACAAAACCATCAAGCAACTTGCTAAAAACAATACAGATAAAATCTAATCAACAATCCAGCCACCATGCAAGAAACGAAACTTCCTACCAATCTGAACAAATTTCAGAATAAGATGTACGAACATCTGATTGAGAAAAAATGGAAATACTATCCTGAAACCAAAGGGACCCCAGGTAAATACAAAGGCCACGAATATGATGCCATTTTTCCCGAGGAGTTCAAGAGTGATTTTCCACCTATGTTGTATGAAGCATCTAAGAAACAGTACATGGAAATGATGGGGAAACTTGACTATAAGTTGCACGAGTTTTCGTTTCACGCGGTAAGTTCGCAAACCGCCTGCGTTAATCTGTTTTTACCGCTGTTGGAAAGCCAATACACAAACGATATTTTGAGAGCTTTGTGCGATGCTAAACAACTGCCCATTGATTTCAATGAAATCAATCGCAAGGCAGAAGGTTTTTATAAGGGCTTTCGGTTCGAGTTCTGGGATGAAGGAAAGTCGGGTGAAACGGGTTATCTGAACGATCATACACCTGCCGCTGGAACAGACGCCGATATTGCCATCGCATATAGAAACAGCAAAGATGAAAATTGCATTTGGCTTATCGAGCATAAACTTACCGAAGCCGAATTTACTACCTGTGGAGGTTATAGGAGTGAACATAATGAGCACAAGGATGTTTGCACCGGATGTAATCCATTTCGCAATGAAAAAGTTCAAGACAAATGTCGCTATTCTGTTATCGGCTACAACTATTGGGAAATAACTAACAACCATAAAACGTACTTTTCGGAAAATATGGCAACAAAGCCCTGTCCGTTTAAGTCCGGAATGAATCAGTTGTGGCGCAACCAACTTTTAGCATTGAAACTCAAAGAAAACAGATTTGACAAGGCCTTCTTTTCTGTGGTATATCATTCAGAAAACGAATCGCTTGAAAAGAAGTTGAACGCGTATGCTCAGTTATTTTCGGAAGAGGCCGCATTTACCGCTTTCACATCTAAAGATATATTCGAATGTGCGCAAAAGCACGGCAAAGATTTATCCGACTGGCTGAAATGGTATGAGGAGATGTACATAGAAATTCAATAGCGTGCGGGCTTCTAAATTGAAAAAACAAATATTCTTTCCAATCTTTAAAACATTGGAAAGCATTGAATAAAATAAAGAACGAATAAATGTACATTGTAAACTATAAATTGAAATGAAAGAATTAGACTTCATACTATATAATCTGCCGGAAGAAGACAGCAAGGTGCAGGTGGTGGTGAAAGACGAGACCATTTGGGCAACGCAGAAGGCGATGGCTGAATTGTATGGATGCAGTACCGACAATGTAGGTCTTCATCTAAAGAACATATTTGCATCTGGCGAATTGGATAAAGACTCAGTTACCGAGAAAATCTCGGCAACTGCTTCTGACGGTAAAAACTATCTTACTCAATTTTACAACCTTGATGCAATTATTTCTGTCGGCTACCGTGTTAACTCCAAACAGGCGACAAAATTCAGAATATGGGCAACGGAAATATTAAAAGAGTATATGGTAAAAGGTTTTGTTCTGGATGATGACAGAATGAAACAGGGCGAAAGCATATTCGGCAAAGACTATTTCCGTGAACTTCTTGAAAGAGTTCGTTCAATCAGAGCGAGCGAAAGAAGAATATGGCAGCAGATTACGGATATTTTTGCGGAATGCAGTATTGACTATGACAAAAAATCAGAGATTACACAGCGATTTTATGCAACGGTGCAGAATAAATTCCACTATGCCATAACAGGAAGCACCGCTGCAGAAATTATCTATTCCGGTGCCGACCATACAA
>JAZRYT010000064.1:0-13623 GCA_045600905.1 Bacteroidales bacterium | reverse complement strand
GGTTTGTAGGAGATATGAAAGTCGTCGAAACAGTCGCCAAGTATATAACCTCCGGCAATGGCTGCGCGTGCGAAGAAGTCGAATTTCTCGAATCGACCTAGGTTATCCGTTTTGGAAAAGAGTACGTTTTTCGTCAAATAGTTATAGCTTGTCATCCCCTGAGAGGTCACGGCCACAATATACCGGAGTTCGCCTAAGAGTACCGCACTGCCGTTGTCGAATTCATACAAGGCCTTCGGAACAGCGGAATATTTTTGGTTGGCAAAGGCGCCTGTCAGCAAGCCACCAGCAGCTTTTTCATAGTAATCTTCCGGAAAATCCTGTTGTGCAAAAGTCTGGAAAGAAGACGATGATGGATTGAAGGTGTAAATGTATGAACCATTTTCATTCTGTTTCAAGTCGGTGTAATAATAGCCGCCCACATACACATTGCCCGTTCTGCCGATCGCCATTTTGCCATTGCTGATGTTGCAGTCAATATCTTGAATAATATTATTGTCTTCATTGTCTGACACTTCGAACATCAGAATCGCATTGTTATTGCGGCTGTTGTTATTGGGCATATCGTATGCATAAATGCCCACGAACGCCTTGCCTTCGTTATTGATGGCGACATCGAGAATTTGGAAATATTCTTGATTGAAATTATTGACATCGATATTGTTTTCCCAGAGGATTTTGCCGTCCTCATCAAAGGCCATCACGAGATTACCTTTGGCCGCGCCCTTGCGTTGGCTTTGGAAGAAGGCCATCACGTGCTGTTTTTGGTCCGGAGATTCGGCATAGGCAATGGCTAAATTGTCTTTTTTCTCATACGGGATATTAAGAATTTCTTCCGGATGCCAGTTGTCGGTGTCACCGTCTTTGGATATGGCATTTGAACAAATTCTGTACGACTTGTTGTCTTTATCCATATAGCGATAAAAGGCCACTGCTCCGTCAGAGGTTTCAAAAGCGTGGATGAAAACATAACCGGGATCGTGCGTCAGCAGCGTCTTGTGGCAGGAAAAATCATCTTTGGTCAAAGAGAAAAGGCAGTCGGTCGTGGACTTTTTGGTATCACTGTAATTATAATTTGTGTTGTAAATCAAATGATCGCCGCCCATCCCTTCCATACATTGATCCATATGGGGAATGAAGGCCCATTTGTTAATCTTCGGGATGATGACTTCGGATTGTTTGATCGTTTGGGCGGAAACCACCGTGAAAAGGGAAATAATTCCAACGAGGAAAAGGATAAAAGATCTTTTCATATGTGTTTTATTTTAGAAGTAATAATAAACAAATCGCAAAAATAATAAATAATTGAAGGGTAGAATAACCGTTGTTGCATTTTTTTAACACACCCCTATCATCTTCTCGATGTTCTGCTTGTACTTTTTCGTCCCAAAAGCGGTAGATTTCATAATACGTGTATAATGATGATACAGAAAATGCAAATGGTTGCAGTTGGAGTGAATTTTTTTTTGCTTACGGTTTCAAAGCGGTAATAGGGACCACAAACACACCGTCTGGACGCTGGTAAGCCGCATTTGGCTTTTAGCCGTTGGCCATTAGCATTTTGGAGTTTCCCGATACTTCTCTACTTTTGAAACTTTGGCCATTGACTTTGACATTTGACCTTTTGGGAGTCACCAAAATTATCAATTATCAATTGTCAATTTGACCTTGTCCCTCACTTCGTTTCAGTCGGGGCTTCCACCGGCCAAATTTGGGATATGCCGTTGAATCCGATTTCTACTTGATCATAGTTGAGGATATGGGCAATGGCGGAATTTTCATCGTTCTGGTTGTTGTAGGCCTGCAGGGAAATTTCCCCAGCATTGAAATAAAGTCTGGATAACATCTTCCATATAGATACTCCTGAACTATTTATTCTTAGCTGATGGAGTTGGCGTGTGCGGCAAATGAAGGTGACAGGTTCTTCGATTTGGAATGCCAGATGTATGTTGCTGCTCGCAGAGGGGAAAGCATAGATTCCATAAGGGTATTGGAAAAGTCCTCTGCCAGTCATCGTAAGTGTTTGGTGGTCCAGGTTGAAAGGCAGGGAGTCGGTTTCACTTACCAGTGTCAAATCCAAATTGGTGAGGTAGGGTGGGCCGGAAGCGGTAATGTGCCAAGTTCGCTCACTTTCGTGCGTGATACGAAAACTACCGACATTCAGAAAATTGCTGGGCGCATTGGTGGTGCAATTACTTACAGGGTTGATTTCCATACAACCGCCAATGTCATTGAGAGAGTTGCCCTGTAACAGCACAATGGAGAAAATGGTATCCCCTTCCCACTCTATAGTCCAGGCACGGTTGCTGGCGGGCTTAACCATAACCCTGTCGTTATCGAAAAAACTATCCTCAAGCTCACGTCGTTGGCTTGCGGTTGCATTCATCCATTCGTTCATAAAAAGGACGACATCCAAGTCTGTATTGACGATGATGGAGATTCCGTCTGTCCAGCCATCGTACATATTTTTACCCGTTTGGGTGTAGGCGTGGTCATCTTTGCCTATTTGGCAGCTGGCAAGCAAGGCGGCCAGCAAAACTATGGTGATATAGGAAATTTGTCTTTTCATTGTTTTCAAACTTTAAAAATCATAACTAACACCGCCGGAGATAAATCCTTTGTAACCGCAGCTGAGTTCTAGGTTGCCAAACCAGTGGTTGCCGCCGGCTTTGACACCGAAGGCGGTCAACTGATATACGGAGGTGATTGACACCCCGCCGAGAAAATAATTGCCATCATACCGGGAATCGTATCCCTTGAGCATTAGTCCCAGACCTAATCCGGAATAAAGGGTGATGTGTTTGCGGTTGAGGTACGAAAAGCGCACGTCCAGGATGGTGGAAATGGCGTATTCGTTGAGGCGTGTTTCGATATCGCCTTCCGGACTGATGATGTTTTGGTAAACATCCGAAAAAGTTTGAGTTGCTCCAATCCAAAGCCATTTGCGCAGCCGGTAGTGGTAACTGAACGAGAAGAGTGGCGTCACATTGGTACGACATTCGTAGGATGGGTTCAACCAGGTATAGGCGTCATTGGGACCAGTGGGATTCTCTTGCAGGTTGGGGAATAGATACTCGGTGATGTCGAAACTGGTGTGTGAATAGGTGCTCGCTGCCATATAGGGATCCCCGATGTTCAGCTGGAATTCGTGCCGTGGCAGGGGACTGGTCCACGCGGAAGCAGGCATCGTTTTCTTGATTTTTCTATGGAAAGTATGGATATAGGCAAGTTGGAAACTCAAATAGCCGTTGTGCGAATAGATGGTGCCATAGTCAGCAGCGAAGACATTATTATCCATATAGTTCAGGTAATAATTGCCGAAACAGCCCTGACCCATAGGCACACTCAGCCCCACTTGAGCACGGAAAAGTCCAGCTCGCGGAATTTGGTAGTAAAAGCCCAAGCCCATTTGCAAATCAACGCGACTGAATTGATAGTCGTGAAGCCAAAAATCATATTTGAGATTTTGCATGAAATCGTAAAAACCCCCACCCATAGACATAGTACCTCCCGTGAGCGTGATGTTCGTTCCTATGTTGGAAGTAATCCAGAAGTCCTTCTTGATAGGCATGTGCAACTCGAATTTCACGGGAATGGAGGCATTGTACATCCGCATGTGGACACGGTCGTGAGGAACTTTGAATTGCACGGCCGTGGAAGTGCCGTATTCCAATCCCATTGAAATGCCACAGTATTTTGCAAAATGGTAGGAGGCCTCCAACCCGACGGCGTAACCGATGCCGGGCAGGGCGGTCGGGTCCCATTGGTTGTTGTCTAGTTGCCTTCCAATTACCGTTGCGGGCTGTACCAACTCCGTTTGCAAGGTGTAGCCGAGATGGAATCCCTTAAACGGTTCGTATGATTTGGTGGTTTCTACAATCTCTTCTTCGGAGGTTTCATTCTCCTGAGCCCATAGGGAGTACACACTCAGGATGCCTGCTAAAAAACAGATGATAAGTCTTTTGTTCATAAATAATTTTTTTAAAAAATGCATTATGAACAACGATGGAAAGTGCTGATTATTGCATCAAATGACTCTTTTATTCCAAAACGAACGTAAACGTCCCCATCGCGTCTTTGCCTTCGGCGCGCACATACACGTGCTGTCCTTTTTCCAAAGGAAGACCTTTGATTGTATCACTTTCGTGATGCGCTTCGATCGGCATAATGACGTTGCCTTTTTTGTCGATAACCGTATATCTGATGTCGCCCTTTACGATATTCTGATTAAGAATCAGCACCGGTTCTTCCGTCTTGACCTTGAAGTGTCCGTGGATTTTGCCGTTAAAGAGCAAAAAGTTACACTTCCATTGATTATTGTAATTGCTGCTCACCATTTTCCTCGTCCTGCAGACATTGGTATGGCCACAGGATGCCAACAAAATGGATAGCAAAGCGATAAATGCAAAAGATTTGATTTTCATAAAGTTAATGTGATAATGCGATAATATGATAATGTGATAATGCGGTAATGAGGTAATGAGGTAATGAGGTAATGAGCTACGCAGTCAATACATTATCATGAGATTATACTTGAAACTTTAAACATTTGCCATCAAGCATGGCATTTAATATTCGGAGTATCTTGCTTGAACCCTGGACCCTAAACCCTATACCCTGAACCCTGAAACTACCGTTTCGTGACTACGGAGAACTCGCTGCTGCTTTTCTGGAGCAGTTGTGGCGTGCCTTTATAGGTAACGGCGCTGGCCTCGGCGGTTTGGATGCGCAGCTCGCGGGCGGTGCCCATCGCCACGTGAGATGCTTCTTCGGCACGGATGGTGGCCACATCGGCAGTAACGTCCTCCAAGTCGGCGTGGGCGGCCTCCTCTACACGAACGTTCAACGTGTCAATCTTGCCCGCCAGTTTCACACGGGAGGCTTCTTCCACCTGCATTTCCAGTTTCGGAAAGTTCACATCTCCCTCGCACTCAAAGTTGCACGCCTCCGACATCTTGATTTTGTCCAGTTGCGGAGCCGTGACGCACACGATGATGCGCTGGTTGCCTTTCATATTTTGGTTTTCGTTGCGGATGTAGAGCACGCCGTTGCGGATGTCGGTGCGGATATTGGCGATTTTGCTCTGCGGGGCCTTGACTTCTACGGAAGTGCTGTCGCCCTGCGTAAACTTGACCGTTATGGCTTCTTCGGCATCAATAGCGTGAAAATCACCGCTGTTTCGGTCTTCATTAGAAAAATACTGCTCGTCGTAATCCTCATCGTCATCGTCCAAAAATTTCAGAAGTCCGTTTTGGATTTCCTCGCTGTCCCATTTATTGCGGTGGTTGTAGGCATTGATGCCGCATACGGACATTCCCACGATGCTGGCCAGCCAGAGGCCGAGCAACACCCAGGCGACCCATTTGTGACGCGGCTTGCGATTGCTCACCAAATAGACACAGAACATCACGATGGCGATGGCGGGAACTATCAAAAATACTCCGATACTGGTCAAAAGGAGGATTTCGTTGATGCTTACAGCAATAGGCAACAAGTGGAACACCAGCATAATGGTGGCGATGAGCACCCCCATCACAGAGGCAAACAGGCCGATACCGATAATACTCAATAGGACAATGGCTATGACTTTGAGCACTTTAGCTAACGGACTCGGCGTGTTTGCCACGGAGGGTTCATTGTTGACAGCATAACTGCCGATGTTTTCTGCGGTGGGTTCTACGCCCTGCATTTCCAAGCGCTGGGCTACGGAGTTGGCCTCCGGAATGAAAATCCACATCAGGATGTAGATGAAAACGGTCCAACCAAGACTGAACACCATAATCAGCAGGAAAAGGATGCGCACCAAAGTCGGATCCCAGTCCAAATAGGCGGCCACGCCGGCGGCCACACCGCCGATACGTTTGTTGGCCGTGTCGCGATAGAGTTTGCGCATTTTGCGGCGCTCGCCTGCCGTAAAGGGCTGCTGCGGTTCCGCCGACTGTGCTTCAGACTGCGCGCCGCTCTCGTCCTCAAACTGGCTGGGCTGGCCCAATTGCTCAATAACTTCCAGCACGTCACGCATCTCCACGACGTTGCGGTTCACTAATTTTTCAGAGAACAGCTCCGCCACGCGGGCTTCGATGTCCTTGAGGATCTCCTCTTTCTCATCTGCCGCAAAGTGCCGACCGAGGTCTTCCAAATATTGGTTCAAGGTTTGATAGGCATCTTCATCGATATTGAAGACAAAGCCGTTCAGGTTGATGGTAAGGGTTCTTTTCATTGTATTGTAAAATTAAATATTCGACTTATATGGTTTAAGGTTTAAGGGGAATGGCTCTTTATTTGTATTTAGGGCCGGTTAGGTCGCTATTCTTTAGTTTTTGTATAAAATAAGCTATTGATTTACTTAATGATATACAAGATTCGTAGATCTTCTTTGCTGTTATGTTGTCTATGAATCCCACATCGGATGCTCGGATAATTTGACTGCGCACTTCTCCGCAAGAACCTTTAGCTATATATAGGAAATTAATAAATTCCTTGTTGCCATTACGTTCAAAACCCTCTGCTATATTATCCATAATAGAACCCACTGCGGCATGCATTTGTTGAACAAAGCGAATATCGTATTTGAAGTCTCCTTCTTTTGTAATATTGTAAATTTCTTTGCAAAGTTCGCGAGCACTTTGAAATATCTCTAAATCTTCAAATTTCTCAATCTTTTTCATATCTTCATTTTTAAACTTTGAACTTTAAACATTAAACTCCTTTATTGCCGTGACCGTTTGGTTCACTTCGTTCCAGGCACCGTCAAGTTCGGCGAGGAAGGAGCGGCCCTCGTCGGTGAGTTCGTAGTATTTGCGCGGGGGGCCCTGCACCGACTCCTGCCACTGGTAGGCAAGCAGTCCGCCGTTTTTCAATCGCGACAGCAGCGGATAAAGCGTGCCTTCCACCACGATGAGGTGTGCGTTCTTCAGTTCCGTGATGATGTCGGAAACGTAGGAGGGCTTTTTGCTGATGATGAGCAGAATGCAGTATTCCAGAATTCCTTTGCGCATCTGCGATTTGACGTTGTCGGTATTTGTTGGCATAAGCGGGGTGTTAAGTTTCAAATTTTCCAATAATTTTGCGATTTCACCGTAGAGACGGTGCACCGCACCGTCTCAAAAACAATTTTAAGGTTTAAAAGATTTGGGTTACAATCACTATTTACTATTCACTATTTTTTTGCCGCGGCAAAAATACAAAAATTCTAGTACCTTGCAATACAAAGTACTATTTTTTAAAAATATTATGATACTTGACCTGTTCCTATAAAAATATCACGGCGCAGCCGTACCTTGAGCAACCCCGGAGGGGTTGTATTTCTGTAACCTCAGGTAAGGCCGAAGGCCGTAACCTGGGGCCGAAGGTCGCAACGTGGGGAGGCATGGCGAAGTGCGAAGGAGGCGGCGCGGTGTGGCTTGCGCCGAAGAACCACACTTGCTGTCGCCGCCGATGGATGTAGCTTGCCCCGAAGGACCGCGGCAGGGATGGTAGCACATTTACGAGCGTGTGGGTGGGCGGACGAGAACTTCTATATGGAAGCAAATCTGGACTAATCGGAAGCAAATTTGCGCCTGGCGGCGCATTGTGGGTGGGCAGCGAGTTAGTGCGGACAGCCTGACGGCACCGCGTTGGAAAGTGCGTGGCGGTGCCGGGCCGCCCAAATCATGACGGCTTGTATATTGTTACCTGATAAAATATACAGAGAGGGGAGATGGATAGATAGGGAGATTAGTAGAATGGTAGAGAAGTAGAAAGGTGGATTAGTAGATGTAAATGGACATCCCAAAGAATATGCTACTCAATATCGTCTTTTACCACTTTAAACTTTAAACTTTGAACTTTAAACCTAAAAAAGACTATCTTTGCCGCTCATTTAAAAGCATTATGAAAAAAAGACCTTCCCTCCGAACGCCAGCTATAGCCTTTGCTATTTTAATTCTTTTGGACCTCATCTCTTGCGGAAATAATTCTTCTAACACCAATTCCACACCCTACTCCCCGACTCCATCAAGCAGTTCCAATGATGCATATTCATCATCAAGCAACTCAAACACCCAATACAACAACAGCAGTTTTCCAAAACATTCTTCCCAAAATAGCTACACACCAGAAAACGCCTACAACGAAGGATATGACGAAGGATATGCACAAGGCGAATATGATGGCAGACAAGGTTTGGGATTCGAAGCCAATTTCGATGACTCGAATTTTTATTCAGAGCATCTTGAAGACCAGTTTAAAGAAGGTTATGAGGATGGCTACACAGATGGATACGAAGATGGAGAGAATCACTTTGAATCGAAACAGTCCAAAGAGGAAGCGGAGGAGGAAGAAGACGAAGACTATGAGCTTTGGTATCCGTTTAGGATGTGATTTCAATTACAATAGTTCGCCCAATATCATTGACAATGAAAAAGATAGTATTCTTGTTTTGCCTATTCACCAGCTTCTTCGTTTGCGGGCTGCTCGCCCAGCCAGCACAGGAGCCACCTGAAATTAGGCGGATTATGAAACAGCAGACCAACTTTGAAGCCCATTTAGACCGTCAGAAAGAAAGATGGGAGAAACGACAGATGAAGCAGGGGAACCTTATCATTGATTACTTTATCGAAGAGGATGCACAATTTTTGGGAGGCCCAGAATGTTTGCACTGCTTTTTATCCAACTTCATACACTATCCAGACAGTGCAAAGAAAGCGGGAATCTGCGGCACCGTCATCGTGAACTTCTGCGTGGAGAAAGACGGCACGGTGAAAATAGCCGAGGCCAAACAAAAAGTTCATCCGATGCTGGACGCGGAAGCTGTGCGCGGCGTGAAACGCACCTCCGGTCTATGGCAGCCCCAAAGAGTCTTAGGAGACAAGAAGAGACACTGGTTCAATGTGCCTGTTCGCTTTCAATGTTCCAACGACTCCGACACCATCATTTCCAAAAACAATTGCGATTTCACACTCATTGAATGGCATTCTCCATTCCGATTCCGCTCCGCATTTCAAAACGGCGATTCAACGCTCGTACCCCTGCATTTTGACAAAAGCACCAAAGCACTTGCAGCATCAGACAGTCAGACGTTCATTCGGATTCTTCAACAGCTGAATCCCGATGAAGACGTGATTGTTCATCTGTGGACATACCGAAACTACTATTATCCCGAAAACTACATCAACAGCATCGTGCATCAATACGCACCGCGCGCGGCGTTAGTCGTCACGCACCCCACAGGTTTCAGCATCACGCATGGAAACGCGCCTCGCGCGGCATTCGTCCCGCACAACACAAATTTCGGACACGTTAGACGCAGTTACAAATATGAGCGGCACTATCAGAAAATTTTAGACAAGTATCCTTACATCACGTACGCGGTGATTGTGAAGGTGTGAAAATATTAAGACGTATGCTGTTCCTTGTGAAAGTTCCTTTAAACTTTGAACTTTAAACCTTAAACCTAAAAAAGACTATCTTTTCCGCTCATTAAAAAGCAATTACAATAGTTCACCCAATATCATTGACAATGAAAAAGATCTTGCTACTTATTTGCTTCATCACGGCAGTCTCCGTCTGCATGGCGCAAACCAAGAAACCCAGACGCATTGAGCAACCGCCAGCACAATCCGCCTTTGAAGGGGAAATGTTGCCTGAATTTATCGGTGGTATGGATTGCCTGAATTGCTACTTATCCAACGTCATCCAATATCCGGACAGTGCAAGGGAATCAGGTGCCTGTGGCTCAGTACTCGTGGAATTTGTGGTTGAAAAAAACGGTTCGGTGAAGAATGTCACTGTGAAATCCAGTATACAACCGCTGTTGGATGCGGAGGCCGTGCGCGGCGTGAAGAGCACCTCCGGAATGTGGAAGCCCGGAACTTATATGGGCAATCCCATGCGCTGTTTTTTCCAAGTGCCCATCACTTTCCTTTGCCCCAATGACAGCGCGCCATATCCAGAAACCGGCAACTGCTACTGCGACATCGAAGAACCGTACCAAATCCCCATCGCCTTGCAAAGCGACGACACGCTAATGATCCCGCTCTACTTTGATTTGGCCAAGGAGAACCTGCGCGCCGAGGACAGTCTAACGATGGTCTCGCTGCTTCAAAAATTCACAAACACAGAAGATGTGGAGGCGCACTTTTGGACGTACGAATACTCATTATCCGAGAAATCGGAATATCTATACCGAAAAAGAAGCGAATACCTTTACAATCTGCTGCACGAGGCAACAACATCGCGCTCGATCATGTTATTCACACACTTCGAGTGGGTGAATGCCGAGCGCTGGCAGGCACTGAATCAAAGCAACATTTACAGCTATTTGGTACTGATTCGCAAAAGGTAGCCCGTTGGAGGGAAATCACTACCTATTAAATAAATAGAGGGACTATATACTACTTGACCTGCTCCTATAAAAATATCACGGCGCAACCGTACCTTTAGCAACCCCGGAGGGGTTGTATCTCTGTAACCCCAGATAAGCCCGGAATGTAATGGAGGGCGCAATCTGGGGAGGAATGGCGAAGTGCGGAGGAGGCGGCGCGGAGTGGCTTGCGCCGAAGGACCACACTTGCTGTCGCCGCCTGTGGGGGAAGCAAATAAATGCAAATCTAAAGCAAATAGGGCCCACGGGCTATGCGATAGGGGACAGCGGCAGGGATGGGAGCACATTTACGAGCGTGCGTGGGATAATGAATAATGAACAATGAACAATGAATAATGAGTAATGGTGTGTTGGGCAGCGAGTTAGTGCGGACAGCCCGACGGCACAGGGATGGACAGTGCGTCGGCGGTGCCGGGCCGCCCAAATCAAGACAACTTTTTCAGCAGCGCATTGCAACCTTCCCACACATCCTGCCAGGTGGCCTCGAAGTCGCCAGTGTACCAGGGGTCGGACACGTCGCCGGGGCGGTCGGTATAGGCCATCAGCAGGGAGATTTTCCCGTCAATGTCCTCTCCGATGAGGCGCTTGAGATTGCGGAGGTTGTTGCGGTCCATTGCAATGATGTGGTCATAATGCCGATAGTCTGCGCGGGTCATCTGGCGGGCGGTTTTGCCATCGCATCCAATGCCGTGCTCTGCGAGTTTGCGGCGGGCAGGCGGATAGACGGGGTTGCCGATTTCCTCGGTGGAGGTGGCCGCCGAAGCAACTTCGAACTGGTTGGAGAGGCCATGCTCCTCGACGATATGTTTCATCACAAATTCAGCCATCGGGCTGCGGCAGATGTTTCCGTGACAGACAAAGAGGATTTTGTGCATAGGCGTGGTTTGCTTGGTGGTGAAGAGTCTAAAGTTTAAGGTTCAAAGTTTAAAATGGTCAACGAAGGAGGTTGGGGTTGTTCGTAAAATATTCTCGCACCACACCTTTTTTGGCGTTGCCTTCACTTACCGATACGCCCGAATCAACCTCCACAGGTTTCAAGGTCAAATACTCCAAAGGTCTTTCTGGTGTTTGGGTGTCCGAGCCATATTCTGAATGAAGATTATACGTAAGGTAGTAGAGATTCTTAGCCATATAGTAATCCAGATAGTATTCTTTGGTGGTATTATTTAGATTGTTCCAGTTGGCATTGGGATTGAGCTGCACCGGTTTGTTTTGGATGATGCGTTCGCGCACCTCGAAGATGCCGAGCATCTGCTGGTTTTCATCCGTCACGTAGGCTTCGAAGGTCGGGTCAACCCACAACCATTTGCCCAGTTTTTCGGAATAGATTTCGTTAATGACGTGGCAATCGCCATCGGATGTTTTCGGCTTACAGGTGACCACACGCGCACGGAGACCCAAGGCAAGATAGCACTCGTTGGCAAAGAGCGCGAGTCCTCGACAGTTCACGTCTCTCTTTTGGGCATATTTCAATATCGTTTCCGTATTTCTAACAATCTTAGGCAAACCGGCACTACCATTGTGGCGGGCTTTATTGTGCACCCAATGCAGCACATTCAATATGCGGGTCACCTCATCGCCCGTACCGGCCACAGAGTCCAGATTGTACTTCATCCGCAACGCCTGCAGTTCAGGGGCGTCAGCCGACTGATAGGTGAATGCGGGAATGTCGCGCTGTTGAGTCCGGTCAAAAGTCTTGCCCTTTAGCAAGGTATCCTTGAATTCCGGAAAAGGCAAAAAATCCACATAGCTGATTTTCTTTTTGCGTATCACGACAATGCGACTATACTGGCTCGTATTGTAATGATATTGGAATCTTGCGGTATCCATATCCGTACAATAAAGGAAGTTGGTACCATCATCGTTTTTCACACAGTGCACTTCATCGTAATGGATGTTGCGTATAAACCACAAGTTTGTATCGGCATAAAGTTCACAACGGTCTTTGTGGGCATAAACCGTATCTACAATCGCATACTGTTGGGCAAAAGCGGTTAACAAAACCGCTATAGTAAAAATGGTCGTTAGGATAAAATTTTTCATCATACTTTTTTTTCAATAATTTTTTTCAATAATGATGCAGAAATTGTGAAACGGGCCAACTAATTAGGCACTCAATATCATTATTTCCTTCCTTTGGCGAAAATCAGCAGTGCCACAGCGCTGATAACCACCACGATACCGACGAACTGCAAGGGGGTGCAATGTTCGTTAAAGACGAGCAAGCCGATGATGACGGCGGTCAGTGGTTCCAGACTGCCCATCACGGAGGTGGCGGTGGCACCTATGCGGCGAACTGCCTGAATAAGCGTGAGGTTGGAAACCAACGTCGGCAACAGAGAGACAAGCAACAGGTTAATCCAACAATGGCCGTTCGGCACAGCTTGGAATCCCGGAAAGCCGTCCCTTACAATAATATTCAAAGCAAATATCAGCGTGCAGTTCAGCATCAGCCAGAAGGTGACTTTCAGTCCGTCCATATTTTTCACGACAGTCTTGGGCAGGCAGGCCAAGTAGGAGCCATACGCGACGACCGTGCCCAACACGATGGCCAGTCCTTTCCCGCTAATATTAGTCGTTTCAGAACCTGACAGCGACAGCATCGCCACACCACCGATTGCGCAAACCATCGCCACAATGGTCGGCTTGGAGACTTTTTCCTTGAAAAAAAGAATGGTCAGCAACGTAACCCACACAGGATATAGAAAATGGATGGTTGTAGCAATGCCCGTGGGAATATACTGGTACGATGCCGTAAGCAGCAAGGCCGTCATAGCATAGAAGAACGAAAGCATAAACAACGCGCCATACTCCCGCAGGGACACTTTCAGCGGGACATGACGGAGCGCCATCACCACAGCCATTGCAACTGTAGAAAATGCAAAACGATAGCACACCACATTTGAAACCCGCAGTCCCGCGTCCATCAGCGGCACAGAGAATAAGGGTATCAGACCGAAAATGACCGAGGCCACCACGGCAAAGACGATACCCGCGGAATATTGCGATTTATCAGAAAACATTAAAATTCAATTTATACGTAATGCATTGCCTGTAGAGACGGTGCACTGCACCGTCTTCATAATACAAATTCAGAATATGCGTTTGAGAAAGTGCACTGCACCGTCTCCATAATACAAATTCAGAACATACGTTTGAAAAAGTGCACTGCACCGTCTCCATAATACAAATTCAGAATATGCGTTTGAGAAAGTGCACTGCACCGTCTCCATAATACAAATTCAGAACATACGTTTGAA